>JAJYQO010000018.1 GCA_021794575.1 Pseudomonadota bacterium
TTCCTGAACGCGCCGCGCCATTCTCGATTGCGATCCGTGGACGGCACGACGGGAAAAGTGCAGGCGTGACAGTGGATTAGCAAGGCGAGAGCGGTTTAGTGCGCAGACGACACCCAAGGTCGACACGGGGGGTTCGACACCAAAGTGTGTGCATTCGGTACCAACTTTGGTGTTTCGACCAGTCCAGCAGCCCGTGCGCCGCTGGCGAACCCAGTCATTGTGAGGCTACACTGCCAAAACCCTAAGGGGAACGGGGAATTGCCAGCCATGCTTAAGAAATCGCTTGCGCTTGTTTCCGGCTTGTTGATTGCCTGCACCGTGGTGGTGGCCTATGCGGCCGGCTCTAGCATGCTGCGCAAGGGTCACCCGGACACCTACGTGGTGAAAAAAGGTGACACGCTGTGGAGCATCGCCGCGCGCTTCCTCAACAAGCCCTGGCTGTGGCCGGAGCTGTGGCAGGCCAACCCGCAGATCCACAACCCGCACCATATCTACCCGGGTGACGTGCTCAGCCTCGATTACATGGGCAACGGCGAGCCGGCGCTGGTGCTGAAGCCGCGCGCGATCGCCACGCCGCTGGGCGAGGCGGTGGCGCCGATTCCGCTGTCCGAATTGCAGACCTACCTGGCCGACCTGCGTGTGTTCGATCATCGCGACGCGCTGGCCAAGGCGCCCTACGTGGTCGGCTTCGAGGAAAACCAACTGCGCGGCACGCCCGGGCAGTTCGTCTATGTGATGGGACTCAAGGACGCCAGGCCCGGCCAGCGGTTCGCGGTGGTGCGGCCATCGCACGTGTTCACCACCTTCAATGCCGATGCCGGCAGCCGCGACCAGATCGCGCAGAACCTCGATGACGACGTCAGCCAGTACAGCGGACCTTGGCACCGCAACACCACCGGCTATGGGCTGTTCGGCAAGGGCCACACGCTGGGCTACGAGGCGCAGGTGATTGGCACCGTCGAGGTGCTGCGCACCGGCAGCGGCAGCGACGCGCCGGTGACCACGCTGCTGCAGTCCTCGGTGATGGAGATTCGCAAGGGCGACCGCATCCTGCCGCTGGACACCCACCCTTACGACAGCAACTACTATCCGCACGCGCCGAAGACGCTGCCGCCCAACATGCGCGTGATCGCCTTCAACGGCGCCATGTACGCGGTGGGCTCGAAGCAGGTGGTCGCGCTTTCCGCCGGCAGCGCCGAGGGCGTCGATAACGGCCAGACCTACGCCATCTGGCAGCCGGGCGAGCGCATCATCAACGACGTCGAGTCCTCCAGCTACGACCACACCTTCAGCAAGCGCGTGACGCTGCCCTCCGAGTTCGTGGGCCACGTGATGATCTTCCGCACCTTCGACCACGTCAGCTACGGCCTGGTGATGGACGCGCAGGGTCCGGTCAAGCTGGGCGACACGCTGGAATTGCCGCAGTAGTTTTCGGCGTCCGATCGCCGGCGGTCGCGTGCGCCCTCAGCGGGGTGCACGCGTTTCCGCATGACGCCGGCCTGTCCACGGGGTTGGCGGGCGCGTAGTCCCGGCCCCACAGCGCGCTTGGCCAAGCCGACGCGCGCCTTCGCGACACACTGCCGGCATGCTCACCGATGCCGAGCGCGACGCCTGGCTGATCCTGCTGCGCACGCCCGCGCTGGGCGCCGCCGCGCTGCGCGCGCTGCTGGTGCGCGAAGGTTCGGCCGCAGCGGTGCTGGCTGCGCTGCGCAGCACGCCGCCGGCGGCGCTGCCCGCCGCCGCACGCCACTGGCTGCGCGCGCCCGATGGCGCGCGTCTGGCCGCCGACACGCGCTGGTTGCAGCAGCCGGACCGGCAGCTGCTGACCTGCCGCGATGCCGATTTCCCGCCGCAGCTCGAGGCTGGCGCGGGAGCGCCGGCTGCGCTGTGGGTGCAAGGCGACGCCGCGCGCATGCTGGTGCCGCAAATCGCCATCGTCGGTGCGCGCGCGGCCACGCCCGAGGGCCTGGCCCATGCGCGCTTCTTCGCCGGCGCGCTGGGTCACGCCGGGCTCGGCGTGGCCAGCGGCCTGGCTGCTGGCATCGACGCTGCCGCCCATGCCGCCGCGCTGGAGACTTGCGGCGGCACCCTCGCCGTGGTCGGCACCGGCTGCGACGTGGTGTATCCGGCGCGGCATCGCGAACTGGCCGCGCGCATCGCCGCGCAGGGTGCCGTGGTCAGCGCGTTTCCGCCCGGCACGGGCGCGCGCGCCGCGCATTTTCCCATGCGCAACCGCGTGCTGGCCGGGCTGGCGTTGGGCGTGCTGGTGGTCGAGGCCGGGCAGCGCTCCGGCGCGCTGATCACCGCGCACGCCGGCATCGCGCTGGGGCGCGAGGTGTTCGCCGTACCGGGCTCCATCGCCAATCCCATGACGCGTGGCTGCCACCGCCTGATCCGCGAGGGCGCGCAACTGATCGAATCACCCGCCGAGGCGCTGGACGCCCTGCGCCCGGCCATTGCCGCGCAGGGCTTGCGCCTGCGCGAGTGTCTGCAGATTGCCGCAGGGGACGCGTCGTCTGCCGGCGCCGGCCCGCAAGATGCGCCAGCCGTGACCGCGGATGGAGGGCGCTGGCTGGCCGCACTGGGCCACGCACCAGTGGCGCTGGAGACGTTGGCCCTGCGTGTCGACCAGCCTGTGGCCGCGGTCTCCGCCGCGCTCAGCCTGCTGGAACTGGAAGGCCGTGTGGCGCGCACCGCCGGCGGGCTGTGGCAGCGCCTGCCGGGTTGAGCAGGGTGTTGGCGATCAGTCGCGGTGCAGCGCGCGGAAGCCGATGTCGTGGCGGTAGAAGCCGCCGTGCAGATGCACGCGCGTCAGCGCGGCGTAGGCCGCCTCGCGCGCTTCGGCCAGGGTATCGCCCAGCGCGCAACTGGTAAGCACGCGCCCGCCGCTGGAGACGACGCGGCCGTCGGCGACGGGTTGCGTGCCGGCGTGGAACAGCTTCACGCCTTCCGGCTGCGGTGTGTCCAGACCGGTCAACGCATCCCCGGTGCGCACGCTGCCCGGATAGCCATGCGCGGCCAGCACCACGCCCAGCGCGGGGCGCGCGTCCCACTCGGCGCCGACCCGGTCGAGTTGGCCGTCCAGCGCGGCCTCGACCAGAGCGACCAGGTCCGAGCGCAAGCGCAGCAGCAGCGGCTGTGTCTCCGGATCGCCCAGTCGCGCATTGAACTCCAGCACGCGCACGCCGCCGTCCGGTGCGATCATCAGTCCGGCGTACAGAAAGCCGGTGAACGGCGTGCCGGCCGCGGCCATGCCGGCCAGCGTGGGGAGGATCACCGTGTCCATCACCCGCCGCTCGATGGCCGGCGTCAGCACCGGCGCCGGCGAATAGGCGCCCATGCCGCCGGTGTTGGGACCGGCGTCGCTGTCGTCGCGGCGCTTGTGGTCCTGGCTGCTGGCCAGCGGCAATGCATGCGTGCCATCGCACAACGCGATGAAGCTGGCTTCCTCGCCCTGCAGGAATTCCTCGATCACCACGCGCGCGCCGGCCGCGCCCAGCGCGGCATCGTCCAGCATGTCGCGCAGCGCCTGCTCGGCTTCCGTCAGTGTTTGCGCCACCACGACGCCCTTGCCGGCGGCCAGGCCGTCGGCCTTGATCACGATGGGTGCGCCGTGCGTGCGCACGTGATCGAGCGCCGGCGCCAGTTCGGTGAACACGGCGTAGTGCGCGGTGGGGATGCCGTGGCGGCACAGGAAATCCTTGGCGTAGGCCTTGGAGCTTTCCAGTTGCGCGGCGGCGCGGGAGGGGCCGAAACAGCGCAGTCCGGCGGCGGCGAAGCGGTCCACCACGCCCAGGGCCAGCGGTGCTTCCGGCCCGACCACGGTCAGCGCCACCTGCTCGCGCTGCGCCAGGGCCAACAGGCCGTCGAGGTCGGTGGCGGCCACCGCGGCGTTGCGCACGCGCGGCTCGCGCGCGGTGCCGGCATTGCCGGGCGCCACGATCACCTCGGTCACGCGCGGCGACTGCGCCAGCTTCCAGGCCAGCGCGTGCTCGCGCCCGCCGTTGCCGATCACCAGCACCTTCATGCCTGCGCCCCGCGTTGAAAACGAACGATTGTAGCGGTGCTGTGCGCGCTGTCGCGGCGGTGCCACCCGATCCGGACCGCCATCGCGGACATTGTGGCGGCAGTCGTGCGGCGCATACGGGATGCGGGATCGAAACCCTGCGGCGGGCGCGTGGCCGGCGCGTCTGCCGCAGGCCATGGGCACATCGCGCGGACGGCGCGTCCGTGCCGGTCCGGGTTGCGGCGGCCGCCGCCGGCACGGCGCATCAGAACGGCTCGTCCGCGCCGCGCAGGTCCAGTTCGTGCGTCCATGCGCCGGGCGGCTGCTGCGCGAGCTGCCAGTAACACGAGGCGATGGCGGCGGGATCGAGCCGTGCGGCGTGCTGCCCACTGCGCGCACTGTCCGCGATCATTCCGTCCAGGATGGCGTGCGCCACGTGCACACCGCGTGGCTGCCAGGCGCGCGCCAGCGACTGTGCCAGCCCGCGCAGCGCGAACTTGGCGCTGGCGAAGGCGGCGAACTCGGCACCGCCGCGGCGGCTGGCGGTGGCGCCGGAAAAGATCACCGTACCGCCGCCGGCTTCGGCCATCGCCGGCAGCAGCGCTTGCGCCACACGGAAGGCGCCCAGCGCCATGCCTTCCCAGCACGCGCGGAAATCATCCTCGCCGGTCGCGGCGCACGGCGCACGCCGGAACACGCCGACGTCGTACACCAGCGCGCGCGGTGCGCCGTGTTCGGCCAGCAGCGCGGCGAGGCGCTGCGCGGTGTCGCGGGCGGTGACATCCAGCACGGCGTGCGTGCCCGGCATCGGCACCGCCGGCGCCCGGCGCGAGAGCGCCAGCACGTTCCAGTCCGCCTGCGCGAAGCGTTGCGCCAGCGCCGCACCCAGACCCGGTCCGTAACCGACGATCCACAGTTGCGCGTGGTCGGACATGCTCATCGCCGCGCGCTGATCAGGAACACCGGATAGCGCGCGGTGTGACCGTCGCGGATCTTTTCCACCGTGTGCGCGGTACGCACGGCGACGTCGCGGAAGCCGGCGTCGGTCAGCCAGCGCGCCAGTTCGCTGCGGTCGAAGCCGTGGTGCGCCACGCCGGGGACATCGGGGGCATGGAAGCTGCCGTCCTCGGCGTCGAGGTCGGCCAGCGCTACCCAGCCGTCCGGCTGCAGCATGCCGTGGAACACGCGCAGCAGCGCCGGCACGTCGGGGATGTGGTGCAGCGTCATGCTGCTGAAGATCAGTTCGAAACGCGCCGCGGGCGGTGGCTCGCGGGTCAGGTCCAGCACACGCGTTTCGAGGTTGGCGAGGCCGGCGGTGCGGGCCTTCTCGGCCAGCACGCGCAGCATGCCGGGCGAGAGATCGGTGGCCAGCAGATGGCCGAGACGCGGCGCCAGGCGCGCGCCCACCAGGCCGGTGCCGCAGCCGTATTCGAGCGCGCGCCAGTGCGGCGCGACGGGCGCGGCGTCCGCGATCGCATCGGCCACTGCGGCGGCCAGCGCCCGGCGCGTGGGCGAGTCGTCCCAGCCGGTGGCGATGCTGTCGAAACGCGCGCGGTTGTGTTCCTGCAGGGGGGTGGACATGGCGCTGGTCCGGAGCGGGGAGGGGTCGATCCAAGCTGGTTGTCGCCTGGGCCGATATCAAGAGGCGCGCTTGGCCGATGGCCGATGCGGCGTCATGCTCGCCCGCCGCCGTCCGCCGGGCGAGGACAGCCGTTGCAGGCGGTCGCGATGCTGGCAAGCGGTAGGTTGGTCGCGCTGCCGATCCGCGCGCGGGCTCCCCGGCAGAGGTGTGCCTCAGGCACGCAGCAGTGCCCACACCGCGGCGTGCGGCAGCTTGCCGAGGGCGTTGCGCGGCAGGCGTTCGACGCGCTTGAGCGGTCGCGGCAGGAAGACCGGGTCGAAGCGTTGGCGCAGTTCGGCCAGCAGTTCGGTTTCGCTGCGCGTCGGCGCCACCACCAGCGCGGCCAGGCGGCGTGCGCCGGCGGCGTCGGGTGCATCGTGCTGGATCAGCGCCGCGTCCTGCACGCCGGGAATGGCCAGCAGCTGACGGGTGAGGTCGGCCAGCGAGGCGCGCTTGCCGGCGATCTCGATCAGGTCGGCCACGCGGCCGACCAGGGCGAAGCGTCCGTCGGGCTGGCGCTCGACCAGATCGCCCAGCAGTATCGGCGCATCGAGCTGCGGCGCGGCGATGCGCACGCCGTCGGGCTCTGGCTGCAGGCGCACATCCGCGTAGGGCGTCCACAGCGTTTCACGTGCCGTGCGTCGCGCGGCGACCACGCAGGTCTCGGTGGCGCCGTATACCTCGATCAATGGCGCGCCCGTGCGCTGCTCGGCGGCGCGGGCGAGTTCCACATCCAGCGGCGCGGTGGCCGAGACAATGGCTTCGCAGGGCAATTGCAAGCCCGATTCCAACAGCGCGCGCAGGTGCAGCGGTGTGGTCACCAGCAAGCGCGGCGCGGGCAGCCGGCGCAGCTCCGCGTCGACATCCGCGGGCAGCAGCGGCTGCGCATCGGCTACCGCCGCCTCGCCCAGCAGCGGCAGCAGCACGCTCATCTCGATGCCGTACATGTGCTGCGGCGGCACCGTGGCCAGCACGGTGAAATGCGCGCCCAGCTCCGCGGCGATGCGCGCCTGGTTGGCGGCGTTGCTGGCCCATAGCGCGCGCAGGGTTTTGACATGTGCTTGCGGCAGTCCGGTGGAGCCGGAGGTGTGGCCGACCAGCGCCATGCGCGCGGTGTCCAGCAGCGGCCAGGATGGGGCGGCAGATAAATCCGGCGCGTCGTCGTCGACACCCAGCGCCGCGAGCGCCGTGCCATCCAACTCGTGGCTGGTACCGGGCTCGTGCACGGCGAGCGCCAGCGGCCAGCGCTGCCGCACCGCGCGTAGCGCCGCCGGCGTGCGCGCCGGCAACAGCAGGGTCGGCACACCGGCGCGCAGCGCGGCGGCGAAGGCCAGCAGGAACGCGCCGCGGCGTTCGCACAGGTTGATCAGCGCGCCGCTGTCCGCGGGCAGTTCGGCCGCCACGCGTTCGGCCTGCGCAGCGAACGCCGCGGCGCTTTGTGCCGTGCCGTCGCGCCACAACAGCGCGCGCATGGGATCGCCACCCAGCCAGGGACGCAGGGGCGGCGCAGCGGCGCCCAGGGCTTCGGTTTGCGCGCTCATACGCGTCGCGACGGAACCCGCGCCCGCATGCTCGCGATCGTGGGCCTCATGCGCTGCCGCCGCGGGTGCCGGATCGCGCGGCGGATGTCTTTGCGGCAGCTTTCTTGATCGTGGTCTTCTTGGCCGCGGCTTTGCTGACCGGCGCCGTCTTGGCGACAGCCTGCTTGGCCGGTGCGCCGGGCTTGCCGGCGGTCTGCTTGCCGGATGTCTTCCTGGCCGCGCCACCGCGCGCGGTGCCGCGCTTGGGTTTGGCCGGCGCGGCGGCCAGCAGTGCGATGCACTCCTCGGCGCCCAGCGAGGCCGGCTCGCGGTCCTTGGGGATGCGTGCGTTCTTCTCGCCGTCGGTGATGTAGGGCCCGTAGCGGCCGTTGAGCACCTGCACGCCGTTGCCGAAATCCTTGATGATGCGGTTGGCGGCGGCCTCGCGCTTGGCCTGCAGCAGCGCCAGCGCGTGCGCCAGGTCGATACTGTAGGGGTCGTCCTCCTTGCCCAGGGAGGCGTAGGTGTCGCCCTGTTTGACGAACGGTCCGAAGCGGCCGATGCCCACGCTCACCGCCTCGCCATCGGGCGAGGTGCCCAGCGTGCGCGGCAGCTTGAACAGTTCCAGGGCCTCGGCGAGGGTGATCGTGTGCATGCTCTGGCCGGGGCGCAGCGAGGCGTAGCGCGGCGTGTCGCCGGCTTCCTTCAGGCCGATCTGCGCAAACGCCCCATAACGGCCCAGGCGCACGCTCACCGCTTTGCCGCTGACCGGATCCGTGCCGATCTCGCGCGCGCCGGTGGCCTCGCTGCGCTCGACGCTCTCGGTCTTCTGTTCGACCTGCTGCTTGAACGGCGTCCAGAACTTCTGCAGCAGCGGCACCCAGTCCTCCTCACCGCGGCTGACCGCGTCGAGTTCGTCCTCCAGTCGCGCGGTGAAGTCGTAGTCAACGTACTGCGCGAAGTGCTGACTGAGGAACTTGCCCACGGCGCGGCCGACATCGGTGGGCCGGAAGCGGCGCTGGTCCAGCAGCACGTACTCGCGCGCCAGCAGCACCTGGATGATGCTGGCGTAGGTGGACGGCCGGCCGATGCCGTACTCCTCCAGCGCCTTCACCAGGGACGCTTCGCTGTAGCGCGGCGGCGGCTCGGTGAAGTGTTGCTCGGCGAGGATGTCGGCCAGCGGCACCGACGTGCCGGCCTGCAGCGCCGGCAGCTTGCGCTCTGCCTCGTCGTCGTCGGCTTTCTGGTCGCGGCCTTCCTCGTACACCGCCAGAAAACCCGGATCGACCACGGTGGTGCCGCTGGCGCGGAAGGCGCTGTCAGTGCCGCAGGCCAGATCGACGCTGACCGTATTGAGCGTGGCCGGGATCATCTGGCTGGCCACCGCGCGCTTCCAGATCAGCTCGTACAGCTTGCGCTGGTCGTCGTTGAGAAACGCCGCGATGGACTTCGGCGTGCGTAGTGCCGAAGTCGGCCGGATGGCTTCGTGCGCTTCCTGCGCGTTCTTGGATTTGGTCTGGTAGAAGTTGGGCTTCTCCGGCACGGCCTGCGCGCCGTATTCGCGCGCGATCACTTGGCGCAGCTCGGACAGTGCCTCGGCGGAGAGGCTCACCGAGTCGGTGCGCATGTAGCTGATCAGGCCGACGTTGCCCTCATCGCCCAGTGCCACGCCCTCGTACAAGCCCTGCGCCACGCGCATGGTCCGGCTGGTGGCGAAACCCAGCTTGCGTGCGGCTTCCTGCTGCAGGGTAGAGGTAGTGAACGGCGGCGCGGCGCGGCGCTTGCGCTCTTTGGATTGCACCTCGCTGACTACCAGCCGGCCGCCGGCCGCGGCCAGCAGCGCGGCACGCGCGGCGTGCGCGCCGCCGGCGTCGGTGATGTCGAACTGTTCGAACTTCTTGCCCTTGAGCTTGCTCAGCCGCGCCGTGAACGCGACGCCGGCGTGGGCGAGCTGCGCGTCCAGTGACCAGTATTCGCGCGCCTTGAAGGCCTCGATTTCTTCCTCGCGCTCGACGATCATGCGCAGTGCCGGCGACTGTACGCGGCCCGCCGACAACCCGCGCTGCACCTTGCGCCATAGCACCGGCGAGAGGTTGAAACCGACCAGATAGTCCAGCGCGCGACGCGCCTGTTGCGCATCCACCAGATCGTGGGAAAGTGCGCGCGGATTGGCCACGGCTTCCAGGATGGCGCGCGGGGTGATCTCGCTGAACACCACGCGTTGCACGCGGCGGCCATCCAGCAGACCGCGCTCGCGCAGGATCTCGCTGATGTGCCAGCTGATCGCCTCGCCCTCGCGGTCGAGGTCGGTGGCGAGGTAGATCGCCTCGGCCTTGCCGGCGGCGCGGGCAATGGCATCGACGTGCTTCTCGTTCTTGTCGATCAGCGCGTAGCGCATGGCGAAGCCGTGTTCGGGATCGACCGCGCCTTCCTTCGGCACCAGGTCGCGCACGTGGCCGTAGGAGGCCAGCACCTCGAAATCCTTGCCGAGGTATTTGTTGATCGTCTTGGCCTTGGCGGGCGACTCGACGATGAGCAAGTTCTTGGCCATGGGGCACTCGGATGGGGGATGGCGCGGGCGCTGCCGGCAGCGCCGCGAACGGGCGCCTCTCTTTTAGTCTGGGGGCCAGCGAGGCCGGGCTGTCAAGTTCATTCTGCAAACCGTGGCGATGGTCATGGCTGTTGGCGCGCTCACCGCGCTCATGCCGGAAGGCGCAGCGGCAACGCATTCCACGCGGCGATGGCCTCGTCCACCGGAGTGTCCAGCAGACGCGCGCGGCCGGCATCCGCGCCGCCCAGCCAGCGCACCGGTGCACCACTGGGCGAACGCGGCAGCCACGCCGCGGCGCCGGCCGCGCCGTACAGCACCAACAGCGGACAGTCCAGCGCGGCCGCGCTGTGCGCCGGACCGGTATCCACGCTCAGCATGCCCGCCGCGCGTGCCTGCAGCGCCAGCAGGCGCGGCAGCGGCAGGTCGTCGCCGATGGCGTGCGCGCATGCCAGCCGGCTGGCGCGTGCCAACCGATGCAGCCAGTGCTGTTCGGGCGGCGTGCCGGTCAGCAGGATCAGGGCCTGCGGCAGGCGCGCGTGCATGGCATGCAGCAGCGCCAGCCAGTGCGCGTCCGGCCACGCTTTGCTATCGCCCAGCCTGCCGCGTGCGCCGCCATGCTTGAGCGTGCGCTTGTTGCCGGGATGCAGCAGTAGCAGCGGCCGCGCGTTCCAGCCACGTGCCGTCAGCCAGCGCGCGCAGTCCTCGTGCTGCGCGGTGCCGACCGCGAGTTGCGGTGCCGCCGGTACCGCAGCCGCCGGCGCACCGTGCCAGCGCGGCGCATCCAGCGCGCCGAAAGCCAGCCAGCGGTCGACCCAGTGCGTGCGTGCGCATTCGCCGTGCTCGCCGACCCACAGCAGATCCGCGCGCTCGAAGCCGGCACGGGCAAGCAGGCGCGCGACCGGTGCCGTGGCCAACTCATCGCATACGTACACCGGCCGCGACCCGGCGGCGCGCAGCTGCACCACCGCCCGCCACTGGCGCGGATCGGACCAATACGGACGCCTGCGGCTGCCCAGCAGCAGCACGCACCGCACGTCGGGGTGTCCGGCGTACAGCGACGGCGTCCAGGCGCCGGCGCTCAGCACATCCGGTGCCAGCCCGTAGCGCCGGTGCAGCAGTGCCAGCAGCGGCGTCAGCAGCACCATGTCGCCCAGTGCGCCGAAGCGCACCACCAGCGGTCGCGGCGCCGGTCCGATCATCGTTCGATGGCCGCGGCGATCGCGGTCGCGCGCACGGATTCAGCCAGCGTCTCCGCGCGTTGCGCCGGTGGCGCCAAGCGCTGCGCGGGGTGCGCTTCCGGCGCATCGACGATGGGGTGCGGATCGAGCGGCGCGTCGCGCAGGCCGTCCGGCAACGCGGTCATGCCGCAGGGATCGCAGCGTGTCGGCTCGATGGCCAGCGCGCGCAGCGGTTGGACATGCGCCAAGCCCGGCAAGCCCCGATCCCGCGGGCGGAATCCGGGATGGCGGGTCCGGGGCCGACCCGCGCGATCGGCGCCACGCCGGCGGGTGGCGCCGGCTGTCGGCGTCCGCAGCCGGACGCGGGCGGTGGCCTCAGCGCGGGCGCGTCGCTGCATAGGGATCGGGATCCTGCGGCTGCGCGCGCAGCGACCAGCGCTTGTAGGTCCACTGGTACTGCTCGAATGCGCTGCGCACGCAATCCTCCACTGCCGCGTTGAGCGCGCCGCAGGCCACGCCGGGATCGACAGCGGCGATCTCCGGGGGGGCCGCACGCCAGTGCAGGCGAAAGCCGGCGCCGCGCGGCAGGCGCTCCATGAAACCGAACAGCACGGTGGCGCCGGTGCGCTGCGCCAGCCGCGGCAGCAGCACCATGGTTGCCGCGGGCCGGCCGAAGAAGGGCGCGAACACGCCCTCGCCGGCGCGCGGCTGCTGATCGGGCAGGATGCCGACCACGCCGCCCGCCGCCAGGCGCCGATACAGGCTGCGCATGCCGCTGCCCTCGGCACGCACCTGTTCCGGTGCAAAGCTGCCGCGCGCACGGCGCAGCAGCGGCTCCCAGTCCGGGCTGTGCGGCGGCCGGTACAGGATGGCCAGCGGCGTGCGGGCGCCGATCCAGTGATTCAGCAATTCCCAACAGCCCAGATGCGGCGCGGCCACGATCAGACCCTTGCCTTGCGCCAGCGCGGCGTCGAACAGCGCCTGCCCGCGTACCTCGCGCACCAACCGCAGCGCGCGCCGCGCACCGCCGCCCCAGACCTTGCCCAGTTCGGCGCCACCGCGACCGGTTTCGCGCAGGCACGTGCGCGCCAGCGCGGCGCGCGCCGCGGCATCCAGTTCGGGGCGGGCGATGGCCAGGTTGGCCTCGGCCACGCGCCGTTCGCGGCCGCGTGCGCGCCACAGCAGGTCGCCAGCTCCCGCGCCCAGCGCGTGCAGCGTGCGCAGCGGCAGCAGGCCGGCCAGACGCAGCAGGGCGTAGGTCAGCGCCACGGGCCAGCGCATGCGCGGGGGATCGGCGGATGTCATCGTCACTGGCAACGGAAAACCCGAGAGTATGCAGCGCCGGCGGTCACGCGACAGCCGTGCGGCCTCGTGGAACGTCCGAACCTGCCCGGCTCGCCCATGCGCGACGTGGCGCGCACAATGCACGCCGATATGTCGGGAGCGGACCATGATTGCCTTGATCCAGCGCGTGCGCCGTGCGCATGTCGAGGCCGATGGCGAAGTGATCGGCCGCATCGACGCCGGCCTGCTGGCGCTGGTGGCGGTGCAGCCCGACGATGGCGAGGCGCAAGCGCAGCGCCTGCTGCAGCGCGTGCTGGGTTACCGCGTGTTCGGCGACGCGGCCGGGCGCATGAACCGCAGCCTGGCCGAAACCGGCGGCGGCCTGTTGTTGGTCAGCCAGTTCACCCTGGCCGCCGACACCCGCAAGGGCATGCGTGCCAGCTTCACCAGGGCCGCGCCGCCGGTGCTGGCCGAACGCCTGTTCGCGCACCTGTTGGAACAGGCGCGCGCGCGCCATGCGCCGGTGGCCGGCGGACGCTTCGGAGCCGACATGCAGGTGCACCTGATCAACGACGGGCCGGTCACGTTCTGGCTGGAGGCACATTGAACGCATGCTTCGTGCCAAGGAACCCCGCACTTGAATACTGGTCAGAGTATCGCCAACTGGCTAAACTGGAAGGTTCATTCACCCCATGGTGCGCGGCATGGCCAATACTCCCAACGAGCAGCAGTCGGAAATCAAGCGGCTGATCACCAAGGGGCGCGAGCAGGGTTACCTGACCTACGCCGAGGTGAACGATCACCTGCCGGACGACATCGTCGACCCGGAACAGATCGAAGACATCATCGGCATGATCAACGGCATGGGCATCGAGGTGCACGAGATCGCGCCCGATCTCGGCATGCTGCCCGAGGCCGCGCCCGCCGGCGAGGACGACGAGACCGCCACCGAGGAAGCCGTGGCGCTGCTCTCCGTGGTCGATTCCGAAGTCGGCCGCACCACCGATCCGGTGCGCATGTACATGCGTGAGATGGGCACCGTCGAGTTACTGACGCGCGAAGGCGAGATCGCTATCGCCAAGCGCATCGAAGAAGGGCTGTCGCAGGTGCAAACCGCGCTGGCCAGCTTTCCGTGGACGGTGCGCCTGCTGATCGAGGAATACGACCAGCACCTGGACGGCAAGAAGCGCCTGTCCGAGGTGATAGCCGGTTTCAATGACGGCGACGAGGCCGCCGCCGAGGTTCCGGCGCCCGTGGTCGCGCCGGCCAGCGCCGAGGACGAGGAGGAGGACGCCGCCGCTGGCGTGACCGCCACCGAGGACGAGGAAGCCGGCCCCTCCGGTCCCGATCCGGCGGTGGTGCGCGCGCGCATCGACGAACTGCGCCAGCTCTACGCCAAGTTCGAGAAGATCGCGCTGAAGGCCGAGCCCGGCGACAAAAAGCTGGACAAGCACCGCGCCATCCTGGCCGAGGCGTTTCTGGGCTTCAAGCTGCCCTCGGCACTGATCGACCTGCTGGTCAAGAAGCTGCGCGAGGTGGTCGGCGAGATTCGCGGCCACGAGCGCGCCATCATGGAAATGTGCGTGAAGAACGCGCGCATGCCGCGCGCCGAATTCCTCGAGGCCTTCCCCAGCAACGAGACCAATCTGGCCTGGACCGAGAGCCTGGCGCGCAAACGCCAGAAGTGGGCGCCGGCGATCAAGTCGCGGCGCGAGGCCATCGTCGCCGAGCAGGAGAAGCTGCTGGGCGTCGAGCGCCTGCTGTCGATGCCGCTGACCGACATCAAGGAGATCAACCGCGCATTATCGATCGGCGAGGCCAAGGCGCGCCGCGCCAAGAAGGAGATGGTCGAGGCCAACCTGCGCCTGGTCATCAGCATCGCCAAGAAGTACACCAACCGCGGCCTGCAGTTCCTCGACCTGATCCAGGAAGGCAACATCGGCCTGATGAAGGCGGTGGACAAGTTCGAGTACCGCCGCGGCTACAAGTTCAGCACCTACGCGACGTGGTGGATTCGCCAGGCCATCACCCGCTCGATCGCCGATCAGGCGCGCACCATCCGCATCCCGGTGCACATGATCGAGACCATCAACAAGCTCAACCGCATCTCGCGGCAGATGCTGCAGCAATACGGCCGCGAGCCGACGCCGGACGAGCTGGCCAAGGCCATGGAGATGCCCGAGGACAAGATCCGCAAGGTGATGAAGATCGCCAAGGAACCGATCTCGATGGAAACCCCCATCGGCGACGACGAGGACTCGCACCTGGGCGATTTCATCGAGGACGCCAGCATCCTCTCGCCGATCGACTCGGCTACCGATACCGGCATGGTGGAGACCGTGCAGCAGGTGCTGGCTTCGCTGACCCCGCGCGAAGCCAAGGTGCTGCGCATGCGCTTCGGCATCGACATGAACACCGACCACACCCTGGAAGAGGTCGGCAAGCAGTTCGACGTCACCCGCGAGCGCATCCGCCAGATCGAGGCCAAGGCGTTGCGCAAGCTGCGCCACCCCAGCCGCTCCGAGCAACTGCGCTCGTTTCTCGATACCGAGTAGGCGCGCGCCATGGGCGCGGCGTCGCGACGATGCCCGCCCCGTGCGGGCATCGTCGTCCGCGGCGGCGATTACTCGGACTCGGGCTCCATATCTTCCTCGAAGCGCAGGTGCTTGACGCTGCGCCCGTTGCGGCGCACCAGCTTCAGCGCCTCGATGCCGACCTTGATGTGCGCTTCGACATAATGGGCGGTGACCGTGCGGTCACTGGCCTCGGTTTTCACGCCTTCCGGGATCATCGGCTGGTCCGAGACCAGCAGCAGCGCGCCACACGGGATGTGGTTGGCGAAGCCGGCCGCGAAGATGGTGGCGGTTTCCATGTCGATGGCCATGCTGCGCGTGGCGCGCAGGTGCGCCTTGAAGGCGTCGTCGTGCTCCCAGACGCGGCGGTTGGTGGTGTACACGGTGCCGGTCCAGTAGTCGTGGCCGAGGTCGCGGATCATCGTCGAGACCGCGCGCTGCAGCTGGAACGCCGGCAGCGCCGGCACTTCCGGCGGCAGGTAGTCGTTGCTGGTGCCTTCGCCGCGGATGGCGGCGATCGGCAGCACCAGGTCGCCGATCTGGTTTTTCTTCTTCAGGCCGCCGCACTTGCCCAGGAACACGCAGGCCCTGGGCGCGATGGCGCTGAGCAGGTCCATCACGGTGGCGGCATTGGGGCTGCCCATGCCGAAGTTGATCAGGGTGATGCCGTCGGCCGTGGCGTTGGGCATGGGCCGGTCGAGACCCTGCACCTCCACGCCGTGCCACTGCGCGAACAGTTCGACGTAATGGCCGAAGTTGGTCAGCAGGATGTGCTGGCCGAAGGCGGAAAGCGGCGTACCGGTGTAACGCGGTAGCCAGTTGCTGACGATCTGGTGTTTCTCACGCATGGATTGAGCCCGGACGGTGCCCGCGAGGGGCGTGCCGGCGACGCCACGCCGGCAGGAACCTTGCATTGTGCCGCGCCAGTGTAACGGTCCGCGCAGTGCGGTCGCAGCCGCACTCAGCGCCGGCGGGCGCGCGGATGCGCGCGGTCGTAGACCTGTGCCAGGCGTTGGAAGTCCAGGTGCGTGTAGATCTCGGTGGTGGCGATGTCGGCATGGCCCAGCAGTTCCTGCACTGCGCGCAGTTCGCCCGAGGATTCCAGCAGATGGCTGGCGCAGGTATGGCGCAGCAGGTGCGGATGCACGCGTTGCGCGATGCCCTGCTCGCCGGCGCGGCGTTTCAGGCGCAGCCGCAACGCGGCGGGCGTCAGCGGCGCGCCGTGGCGGCCCGGAAATACCGGCGTCTCCGCTGCGGCCAGCGCCGGCCGCAGCGCACGCAGCGCGGCCAGCGCCTGACCGCCCACCGGCACCACGCGCGTTTTGCTGCCCTTGCCGGTGACGCGCACCAGGCCCTCGTCCAGATCCAGGTCGCGCCAGCGCACGCCGCACAGTTCGGCCACGCGCAGGCCGCTGGAGTACAGCAGCTCCAGCGCGGCGCGGTCGCGCGCGACCAGCGCGTCGTCGGCGTCCAGCTCCATCAGGCGCTGCGCCTGGTCGACGTCCAGCACGTGCGGCAGTTTGCGGCGCAGCTTCGGCGCGCGCACACCGGCGGCGGGACTGGCGTCCAACTCACCCTCGCGCAACTGCCAGCGAAAAAAACTGCGGCAGGCGGCCAGCAGGTGATGCAGGCTGCCGGCCCCGCGGCCGCGGCGGTGCTCGGCGGCGACCAGCGCCTGCAGCTGCGCCGGCTGCAGCGCTCTCCAACTGCGCACGCCCTGGGTCTCGGCGTACCGCGTCAACAGCTGCAGTTCGCGCGCGTAGTTGTCGGCGGTGCGCGGCGCGTAACGGCGCTCGATGAGCAGGTAGTCGAGGAAGCGCGCCACCGCGTGCTGCAGCGGCACGCCGTCGCGCGCGTTCACTGATAGCGGCCCAGCGCCACGCTGGCGGCTTCGGCGATCAGCTTCAGGAACAGCGTGCCGATGCCCGGATGGAAGCGATTGACGTCCAGACTGCCGATGCCGAGCAGACCGCACCCGCCCAGTTTCAGCAGCGCTGCCGATTGCACAGCGCCGGCGTCGGCGCCGAACAACGTCTCCAGCTTGTCCGGCGCCAGCCGCCCGCATAGCGGCTCGCCGCGCGCCAGGAAATCGGCGAAGGCCGGCAGCGTTGCGATGCCGGCGGGCACCGCGCGCACCCAGGACAGGCCATCGAGGCCCGCATGCGCGCCCTCCAGCAGCAGGCTGACGTGCTCGGTGTGGAAGTCTTCGCGCAGTCCGGCGACGATGGCGCGCGCGCAGGCGGGCAGGTCGGTGGCGCGCAGCAGGCTGAGCGTATAAGTGTGTACCTGCACCGCGCGCTGTTCGTTCTCGCCGGCGATCTCGATCAGCTCGGCCAGCCGCGCCTCCAGCTCGCGCTGGCGTTCGCGCAGCAGCGCGAGTTGGTAGCCGGTGAGCGAGGCGGCGCTGCCCTGCTCGCGCGGAATCACCAGCAGTTCGGCGATGTCCGGGAAGTCCTTCAGGAATGTCGGATGGCGGCGCAGCCAGGCGGCCACGTCCATCGCTTCCAGTCCGGTCTTCAGGCTCAACTCGGCCATGCGCGCGTTCTCCTCGGGCGGCGCGGCAAGTGTGCGGCGCGGGCGTGGCCCGCGCAACGCGCCGCGGCGGCGGCGGTCAGGCACGGCTGTCGTCCAGCCACTCGCCCTCGTAGACGAACGCGGCGGGGCCGCGCATGTGCAGCGCATGCCCCGGACCCGGCCAGCGCAGGCGCAGCACGCCACCAGGCAGCGCGACCGCCGTCTCGACATCCACGCGCCCGGCCAGCCGCAGTGCCGCCATCGCCGCCGCGGCGCCGCTGCCGCAGGCCGCGGTCCAGCCGGCGCCACGCTCGTGCACGCGCAGGCGCACGCAGGTGCGGTCGAGCACCTGCGCGAAGCCGGCGTTGACGCCGTGCGCGAAGGACGCGTGCGTGGTCAGCGCGGGCCCCAACCGTTCCAGAGCAGGCGCGGAAAGATCCTCCACCTCGACTACGGCATGCGGATTGCCCATCGATACCAGGGCGCAGCGCAGCGGCGCGTTGTCGATTCGCAACACGCATGACGCTGCCTCCGCCGCGCCGCTGCAGCCGGTTGCCTCCGCGCCGAAGCACGGCTCGCCCAGGTCGACCTCGATATCGTCCAGCGCATGCACGCGCACGCCGGAAACTTCGGCGCCCTCCAGCCATGCTTCTTCGCCGAAAGCGATTTCACCGGCGCGCGCCAGCCAGGCGGCGACGCAGCGCAGGCCGTTGCCGCACTGCTCGGCGCGCGTGCCATCGCGGTTCCAGATGCGCCACGACGCCACGCAATCGCGCCGCATGGGTGCGTGCAGAGTCAGCAGTTGGTCGAAGCCGATGCCGCACTGGCGGTCGCCCATGCGCCGGATCAGTGCCGGATCGCCGGGGAAGGGCTGCGCACGGGCATCGAGCACGGCGAAATCGTTGCCCAACCCGTGCATCTTGGTGAAGCGCAGGCTCACGCCGCGCGCGGCGGCCGGACGCTGGCGGCCTGGGCCGGCGTCGCGCCGCTGCTGGCGGGCGGCGCTGCATGCGCCGCCGCCGCGGGCCGGACCAGCGGGCCCCTGTTGCCGCAGCCGGCCAGCGCCAGCGCGGCCAGCAGAACGAGTGCCATCGTGCGCGTGTTCATGCCGGCAAGTATAGGCGCGCGCAGCGCGCGCCGGCAGCGCCCGGCCGCGGTCAGCGCGCGCTGCTGCCGGCTGCCGCCGGTGCGCTGGCGGCCTGCTGCAAGGGGCCGACAGTGACGGTGCCGGCGCCGCCCCATTGCGCGTCGCGCTGTGCGAAGTATTCCTTGCCGGGCGTCCAGTACCACTTGTCGCGCAACGGATTGCCGAAGCCGAACGGCGTCAGCGTCGGTGCGCCTTCGGTGTAGTCGGGTCCGGGAATGGTGATCACGCCACCGTCGTAGCCGGTGTGCGATCCAGTCATGTTCATCAGCGCCAGGCGCATGTCGGCGAGCATGCGCGGCTCGGCCACCTTGTCGCCATAGGTTTTGTCCAGCGTGGCCAGTTTTGCCTGCGCTTGTGCGCGCTGCGCCGGCGTCAGCTGCCGGCCGATACGCTCGCGCGTGGCCACGAAACCGGGATAACCGCGCGAGGCCGCCAGCGCCAGCCATGCCCAGGCGGTGACCGGATTCCTGGCCACGCCGTTGCCGTTGGCGTACATCAGCCCGATGGCCATTTGCGAGAACTTGTCCGCGTAGTAGGCGCCGAACTTGAAATACTTCAGCGCACAGGCGTAGTCGTGGTCGGCGAAGCAGCGCATGCCGGTGAAGCGGCCGAACAAATCCGGATGGCCACGGGTGGACGAGTTGCCCATGGCGCGCAGGATGCGCTGCACTTCCGGATCCCGGGACGGATGCTGCGCGGCCGACGCGACCGGTGCGGATGCGACGGCAGCGGGTGCATCGGCGGCCGACACGCTGGCCTGGGCACGGGCGGACGGCAGCAGCAGGGCCAGCAGGACGGGAACAGCGAACATGGACAGGCGCGGCATGGCACATCACTCCATTGATGAGGGCCGTAGTGTCGCGCCGTGGCAATGCGCGCACCAGTGACCGGCATGCCAGCATGACGCGCCGCGCCGCTTGGGCTAACGTTGCCGCGCGCCGCAGCCGCCCCGTGTGGCACCGCCCCGGAGGACCGATGAGCAGTCTGCAACCGCTGTACGTGATCGTGCTGGCCGCCGGCGAGGGCAAGCGCATGCGCTCGCAACAGCCGAAGGTGCTGCTGCCGCTGGCCGGACGGCCGCTGCTGGCGCACGTGCTGGAAACCGCGCGCGCGCTCGATCCGATGCGCATCGTGGTGGTCTACGGCCATCGCGGCGAGGCCCTGCGCGCGGCCTATGCCGGACGCCCCGAACTGGTCTGGGTGCAGCAGGTCGAGCAGCACGGCACCGGCCACGCGGTACGCCTGGCGCTGGAGCAGGTGCCCGAGCACGCGCGCGTGCTGGTCCTGTTCGGCGACGTGCCGCTGCTGCGGCCGGAGACCCTGCGTCCGTTGGTCGAGGCCAAGGCGCCGCTGGCGGTGCTGGCCGCCGAGGTGCCCGATCCGAGCGGCTACGGCCGCGTGCTGCGCGACGGCCTGGGCCAGGTGCGCGCCATCGTCGAGGATCGCGATGCCGACTCCGAGCAGCGCCAACTGCGCGTCATCAACACCGGCATCCTGGCCGCCGACGCGCGTAGGCTGCGCGTCTGGGTGGCCAACCTGGACTGCAACAACGCGCAGCAGGAGTACTACCTCACCGACGTGTTCGCGCAGGCCGCCGAGGAGGGCATGCCGGCGCTGTGCCTGCTGGCCCACGACGCCAGCGAGGCCGAAGGCGCCAACGACGCACGCCAACTGGCGCAGCTCGAGCAGCGCCTGCGCGCGCGCGCGGCGGCACGGCTGCTCGATGCCAGCGTGCGCCTGGCCGATCCGGCGCGCATCGACGTGCGCGGCAGCGTGGACTGCGGCGTGGACGTGGAGATCGACATCGACGTCATCCTGGAGGGCCGCGTGGTGCTGGGCGACGGCGTGCGCATCGGCCCATTCTGCCGGCTGCGCGATGTCGAACTGGCCGCCGGCAGCGAGGTGCACGCACATTGCGACCTGGACGGCGTGGTGACCACCGGCGCTTGCCGCATCGGCCCGTTCGCGCGGCTGCGTCCGGGCAGCGTGCTGGCCGAAGGCGCGGCAGTGGGCAACTTCGTCGAGATGAAAAACGCGCGGCTGGATGCGCACGCCAAGGCCAGGCATCTCAGCTACTTGGGCGATGCCGAGATCGGCGCCGGCGCCAACATCGGCGCCGGCACCATCACCTGCAATTACGACGGCATCGACAAGCACCGCACGGTGATCGGCGCCGACGCCTTCATCGGATCCAACACCGCGCTGGTGGCACCGGTCACGGTGGGCGATGGCGCAACCATTGGCGCCGGATCAGTGATCACCAGGGACGCGCCGGCGCACACGTTGAGCGTGGCGCGCGCGCGCCAGATCAGTCTGCCCGATTGGCAGCGGCCGCCGCGCAAGCCGCGACGTTGAGCGTGGCGCACGCCAACGCGGGTGAGCGGCTTGCAACACCGCTGCGGTACGTCCAGTTGCCTGCCGCCGCAGCAGGATGAGCGGTTTCGCAAAGTAAAGATCCGATCAGGTCCAGATCTTGCGCAAGCCGAGGATTGCCGTGCGGCAAGTCACATATGAGCTTGCTGCGGCGTAGCCGAGTCCGGACCCCGGATCAGGTCCGGGGCAGGCTCCACGCTGGACTCGGCGCCCTCTGCCAAGTCCGCGGTGGGCTTGTTCAGAGGATCCAAAACTGATCAGCCGCCGCGCGGTTTGGCGCGATGCGTCGGTGCGGCGGCCCAAGGGTCGTCGGGCCAAGGGTGTTTGGGGTAGCGGCCCTTCAGTTCCTTCTTCACCTCGGCGTAGGTGCGGTCCCAGAAACCGCGCAGATCGCGGGTGACCTGGATGGGCCGGCCGCCGGGCGAGAGCAGGTGCAGCGTCACCGGCACCGTGCCGCGCGCCACGCGCGGGGTTTCCGCGAGGCCGAACAGCTCCTGCAGCTTGACCGCCAGCACCGGCGTGGCCGGATCGCCGTAATCCAAGGTCAGCTCGCGGCCGCTCGGCACGCGCAGTCGCGCGGGCGCCTCGCGTTCCAGCGCCTGCCACTGTGCGTGGTCCAGCCGCGCGCGCAGTGCCGCGTGCAGGCATTCGCCATCGATCTGCGCGAGGCCGCGCACGCCGTCGAGAAACGGCAGCAGCCACTGTTCCAGCGTGTCGAGCAATGCGGTATCGCCCACATCCGGCAGGCCCAGCGCGGGCAGCCAGCCGCGCAGCGCGGCGATGCGCTGGCGCAGGCTGCGCGCGGCGTTGTTCCAGGGCAGTGCGTCCAGCGCCTGTGCGCGGATGCCGGCCAGCAGCGCGGCGCCGGCTTGCTCCGCGCTCAGCGGCACATGGCGCCGGCTCAGCAGCAGCGCATCGAAGCGCTCGATCTCGAACGCCTCGGCGGCGCCGCGCCGCGCGTTCCAGTGCAGCTCGCGAGCGCTGGAAAAACGCTGCGGATACTCCGCGCGCAGCCGCGCCGCGTCGAACGGTGCGGCCTGCAGGATCAGCGCGGCGCCGTCCTCGGCGTGCAACTCGGTCACCAGCAGCCAGGATTCGCCGCGCAGCGCGCTGGCCTCGTGCAGGCGCGCGCCGCGGCCGTTGCTGAGCGTATAGCGCAGGGGATCGGCATCCGACCGGCGCGCGATACGGTCGGGAAATGCGGGTAGCAGCCGGTCGCCCAACGCGTGCGTGTGCGGCACGCCGCTGGCGGCGGATTTCACGCCCAGGCGCCGGCGCCAGCCGCGGCTGGCCTGCTCGATGGCAGCCAGTGCACCGGCATCGGCGCCGTGCGTGTGCGCGGCACGCGCGCCGCCGTCGCGCCAGGCGTGCAGCGCGGCGATCTGCGCGCGCAGATCGTCGCTGCGCGCGGCACCGCGCAGCGGATTGCGCGCATCGATCAGTGCCAGCAGGTCGGCCAGCAGCGCGCGCTGCGCGGGTTCGGCATCCAGCGCCGCGGCCGCCAGCCGCGGAACGGCGCCCAGCGCGCGCATGGCGCGGCCGCGCGTGCTGATGCGGTCCGTCGCGTCCAGCGCGCCCAATGCGCGCAGCAGCTCGCGCGCCTGCGCCAGCGCGCCGGCGGGTGGCGCATCCAGCCAGGGCAGATCGCTGCTGCCCCAGGCGGCGAGGTCCAGCGCCAGCCCGGACAGTTCCACCTGCAGGATTTCCGGCGTGCGCGTGGACTCCAGGCGTTGGCTTTCCGGCCACAGCCGCAGCACCAGACCCGGCGCCACGCGGCCGGCACGGCCGGCGCGCTGCGCGGCCGAGTCCTGCGCGATGCGTACGGTTTGCAGCCGCGTGAAGCCGGAGTTGGGGTCGAAACGCGGCACACGCGCCTCGCCGCTGTCCACCACCGCGGTGACGCCGGGCAGGGTCAGGCTGGACTCGGCCAGGTTGGTGGCCAGCACCACGCGGCGCGTGCCCGGCGCGGCGGGCGCCAGCGCGGCGTGCTGCTCGGCCAGGCCGAGCTCGCCATGCAGCGGCAGCAGCTCCAGCGGCTGCGCGTGCTCGATTCCCTCCAGCGCGCGCTGCGCCTGCGCGATCTCGCGGCGCCCCGCCAGGAACACCAGTACGTCGCCCGGCGTCTGCGCCAGCGCCTGCTGCACGGCACGGCGTATCTGCAGCGTGACCGGCGCGCCGGGCGGCGCCGGCAGGTGCGCGATGCGCACCGGATATGTGCGCCCGGCGCTGGCCAGGCGCGGCGCGTCCAACCACCGCGCCAGGCGCGCGTCGTCCAGCGTGGCCGACATCACCAGCAGGCGCAGATCGGGCCGTAGCGCGCGCTGTACCTCCAGCGCCAGCGCCGCGCCGACATCGCCATGCAGGTGGCGCTCGTGGAACTCGTCGAACACGATGGCGCCGACGTCCGCCCGCTCGGGGTCGTCCAGCAGCAGGCGGGTGAGGATGCCTTCGGTCAGCACTTCGATGCGCGTGGTGGGTCCGACGCGCTGTTCGAAGCGGATGCGGTAGCCCACCGTCTGACCGACCGTCTCACCGAGTTGCGCGGCCATGTAGCTGGCCGCCGCGCGTGCGGCGATGCGGCGCGGCTCCAGCATCAGGATGCGCCGGCCCTGCAGCCAGGGCGCACCCAGCAGCGCCAGTGGCACCTGTGTGGTCTTGCCGGCGCCGGGCGGGGCTTCCAGCACCAGGCGCGGAGTCTGCGCGAGGCTGTCGAGTACGCGCGGCAGCAGCGCCGCGATGGGCAGGTCGTCGCGAATCGGCATGCGCGCATGGTAGCGACCGCCGTCGCACCCGCGCGCGCCGGCCGCTGCGACAATGCGCGGCTTGCCACCCACGCGGTCCGTGCATGGAACTGATCGACATCGGCGCCAACCTCACCCATGAGTCCTTCGCGCACGACTTCACCCAGGTGCTGGCGCGCGCGCATGCGGCCGGCGTCGCGCAGATGCTGGTCACCGGCGCTTCGCGCGCGGGCAGCCGCGCGGCGCTGGAGCTGGCGCGGGCGCATCCGGGCGTACTTTTCGCCAGCGCCGGTGTGCACCCGCATCACGCCGGCGAATACGACGCGGACACCGAAGCCGAGCTGCGCGCGCTGCTGGCGGATCCGATGGTGCGTGCAGTCGGCGAGACCGGCCTCGACTACCATCGCGATTTCGCCCCGCGCGCGGCGCAGCGATACACCTTCGAGCGCCAGTTGGCACTGGCGGCCGAGTTGCGCAGACCACTGTTCCTGCATCAGCGCGAGGCGCACACCGATTTCCTGCCCATGCTGCGCGCGGTGCGCGACCAGGTGCCGGCCGCCGTCGTGCACTGCTTCACCGATACGCGCCCCGCGCTGCGCGACTATCTCGATCTGGATTGCCACATCGGCATCACCGGCTGGCTGTGCGACGAGCGCCGCGGGCTGCATCTGCGCGAACTGGTGCGCGAGATTCCGCGTCAGCGCCTGCTGATCGAGACCGACGCGCCCTACCTGCTGCCGCGCACGGTGCGCCCGCAGCCGGCGCACCGCCGCAACGAGCCGATGTACCTGGCGCACATCCTCGCGGCACTGGCGCGCGAGCGCGGCGAGGATCCCGTGGAACTGGCGGCCGCCACCAGTGCCAACGCGCGCGCGGTGTTCAGCCTGCCCGCGCCGCCGCCGGGATGAGGCGGCTCAGCCGCCGCGCAGCACGGCCCGGATGTGCCGCAGCAGCCGCGCCGCGCCGAGATCGTCGGCCTGCCCGCTGAACCAGCGCAGGCGGCCGTGCCGGCCGACCAGTGCCAGTGCATCGTCGTGGGCGATGTCGTAATCGGGCCGCGCCCGCGCCGCCAGCGCGTTGGCTACCCGCGGCGCGGGCACATACTGACCGGCGGCGCGCAGGCCGGCCGCATCGACTGCCTCCTGCGCGAAGCTGAGCTGACGGTAATCGACATGGAAGCCCGTGCGCACCACGCGTCGGGTCTGCGCCGGCGTGCCGCTGAGGAATTGCCAGCGCAGGTCGCGCGGATTCCAGCCGTACTCGCGCTGGAAAGCCGCGGCCTGGGCCGGCCCGGTGTGCACCGGGTCCACATTGAACGAGACGATGCGCACGCGCTGCGCCAGATGCGCCAGGCGCAGTGCGTGCTCCAGCGCCACCAGGTGCAACGCGATCAACGGGCATGCGCTGGTGCAGTAGGGAAACAGGAAGGTCACCACCTGTACCTTGCCGGCGAATTGCCGCGAAGTCACCGGCTGGCCGAGCTGGTTGTGAAAGTCGCGGTACGCGGGCGCCGCGCCGAGATCGGGCAGGGCCTGCTGCCGCCGTTGCGACCGCAGTTGGCCCAGACCGAAGCCGAGCAGTCCAGCCAGCAGGGCGATGCCGAGCACGCGCGCCGCGCGCATCCACGGTGCCAGGGCGGATCGATCGCGCGGAACTGCGGCATTGCCGGCCATGGCCTTCAGACCGGGTGCGCGCGCCTGAGTTTCCGCCGGCAGCCGTCGCTGCCGCTGCGTGATGCGGCAGCACGCCGCGCATGAACGGGCGGGCGACGGCCGCACGGGTTGCGCGCGGGCTGGGGCGGATTGTCGCAGCGGCGCCGCCGATCGCGCGCCGCACCGATCCGCGCGTGATTGGAAAAAGCCTTTCCCGTCAATTGCATGGAGCATCGATGCGGGCCTTGCCGGGCGTGGCGCCGGAATATGCGAAGGCAACGCCGCGCCTGCTGCTGGCGCGCACTTGATCCAGGTCAATCCGCGCACAGGCGATGTTTCTAGCCTTGCGCGCACGGCACTGTCGCCGTGTACCGAGTTGAACGAGGTCTGTCATGTCCGAGATCGCGAACATCGAATCGCGCCGCCAATTCCTGAAGGTCGCCGCCGGCACCGCGACGGCCGCAGTGGTTGTGGCCATGCTGCCGCGCGCGGCGCGCGCCAGTGGCCTGCCGCACCTGAGCCCCGACAATGCCGCCGCGCAGGCACTGGGCTATGTCGACAACACCAAACTGGTGAACAAGGGCAAGTTTCCCAGCCATACCGATGCGCAGCGCTGCGGCAACTGCGCGTTCTGCTCGGCGAAAGCCGGCGCCAAGTGGGGTCCGTGCCAGTTGTTCCCGGGTAACGACGTCAATACCGACGGCTGGTGCTCAGCGCACAAGATGCGGGCCTGACGCACGCGTGGCGACCACCCCGCACGCGCGCCGCGGAAAGTCCGCGCGGCGGGTGTGCCGGGCGTGGCCATGTCGCGGCAGCGCGTAGCGGGGCGGCTGCGGCGCGCCCGGCTTCTTTGCCAATCGGTGTCGGATCGGTGTACGGTCCGCTGCTTGCCCATCAGCGCGACCGGATTCTCCATGCCGTCTGCACGTTTTACCCACAGTGAGCTGCTGGCCTGCGGCCACGGTCAGCTGTTTGGGCCGGGCAACGCCCGGCTGCCCCTGCCGGACATGCTGATGTTCGACCGCATCGTCAACATCTCGACCGAGGGTGGCGCCTACGGGCGCGGCGCCATCGAAGCGGAACTGGATATCCGCCCCGACCTGTGGTTCTTCGGCTGCCATTTCGAGGACGACCCGGTGATGCCGGGTTGCCTGGGACTGGACGCGCTGTGGCAACTGGTGGGCTTTTTCCTGGCCTGGCTGGGACAGCCCGGCCGCGGCCGCGCGCTGGGCGTGGGCGAGGTGAAGTTCTCCGGCCAGGTGCTGCCGACCGCGCGCAAGGTCACCTACCTGATCGATATCCGCCGCGTGATGCGGCACAAGCTGGCGATGTCCATCGGCGACGGCCGCGTGCTGGTCGACGGACGGTTGATCTACGAGGCCAAGGATCTGCGCGTCGGCCTGTTCACCAGCACCGTCGGCTTCTGAGCACCAGGATGCGGCGGATCGCCATCACCGGCATGGGCATCGTCTCGTGTCTGGGCAACGACCTCGATACCGTCAGCGCCGCGTTGCGCGAGGGCCGCTCCGGCATTCGGCACATGCCCGTGTATGCCGAGATGGGTCTGCGCAGCCAGGTCGCCGGCGTGCCGCAGATCGACCTGGATGCCGCCATCGACCGCAAGCTGAAGCGCTTCATGGGCGATGCCGCGGCCTATGCCTGCGTGGCGATGCAGTCCGCGCTGGCCGACGCCGGCCTGACGCAGGAACAGGTGCGCGGCGTGCGCAGCGGTCTGATCGCCGGCTCCGGCGGCGCCTCGCCGGCCAACCAGATCGAAACCGCCGACCTGCTGCGCAGCCGCGGTGTGCGCCGTATCGGTCCCTACATGGTGCCGCGCACGATGGGCTCGACCGTGTCGGCGGCGCTGGCCACGGCGTTCGGCATCCGCGGCCTGAGCTATTCGATCTCCGCCGCCTGCGCGACCTCGGCGCACTGCATCGGCGCGGCGGCGCGCGAAATCGCCGGCGGCGGGCTGGATATCGCCTTCGCCGGCGGTGGCGAGGAGGAACACTGGGGCATGAGCGCGCAGTTCGACGCCATGGGCGCGCTGTCCACGCACTACAACGACACGCCACAGCGCGCGTCGCGTCCCTACGACACCGGTCGCGACGGGTTCGTCATCGCGGCCGGCGGCGGCATGCTCGTGTTGGAGGAGCTCGAGTACGCGCGCCGGCGCGGCGCGCGCATCTACGCCGAGCTGGCCGGTTACGGCATCAGCTCCGATGGCGCCGACATGGTCGCGCCCAGCGGCGAGGGCGCGGTGCGCTGCATGCGCATGGCGCTGCAGGCGGCCGGTACGTCGACGGTGGACTACATCAACACCCACGGCACCTCGACTCCGGTCGGTGACATCGTCGAACTGCAGGCGCTGCGCGACGTCTTCGGTGGCCGCTGCCCGCCGCTGTCCTCGACCAAGGCGCTGAGCGGGCACTCGCTGGGCGCTGCCAGCGTGCACGAGGCCATCTATTGCCTGCTGATGCTGCGCGACGGCTTCATCGCCGGCTCGGCGCACATCGAACAGCTGGACGAACGTGCCGGCGACCTGCCGATCGTTCGCGAATCGCGTGCCGCCGCCCTGAATACCGTGCTCTCCAACAGCTTCGGCTTCGGCGGCACCAACGCCAGCCTGGTGCTGCGCCGCTACCGCGACGGAGTCTGACGCGCGGCGCGCACGGCCGTGGCACTCGATTGATCCAGGTCAAGAGCGGCCGTCTGTCCGCGACGCACACTGCGCGGAGTCTTGCGGTGCACGCGCCGGTCGGCGCAGCGCGTCCGTCTCGACAGGAGACAGTGCGCAGCGTGGTCCAGTCCAGAATGATCCCCGGCATGCACGGCAAGCTTGCGATCGTCCGCGCGGCGCATCGTTGCGTGTGCGCGAGTAGGCGCGCATGAGTCACCACGACCTGCGCGCGTTCATCGCGGCGCTGGAGGCCTGCGGCGAGTTGCGGCGCGTCGGCGCCGCGGTGGATCCGCGTCTGGAGATCACCGCGTTCTGCCAGCGCGCGCAGCGCATTGGCGGCCCGGCGCTGCTGTTCGAGCAGGCCGGCGACAGCCGGTACCAGTTCCTGGGCAATCTGTTCGGCAGCACACGCCGCATCGAGATGGCGCTGGGTCGCCGTCCGGTGGCTTCGCTGCGGGAACTGGGCGAACTGCTGGCCGGACTGAAGGAACCGCGCTGGCCCGGCTCGTTACGCGCCGCCGCCACGGCCCTGCCCATTTACGGCCAGCTCGCGCTGGTGGCGCCGCGCAGCGTCGGCAGCGCGCCATTCTTGGCGGACTGCCGCGAGGGCGACGAGGTCGATCTCGGTGAGCTGCCGATCCAGACCTGCTGGCCCGAGGACGCCGGCCCGCTGATCACGCTCGGCCTGGTGATCACGCGCAGCCAGCGCCTGGATCGCCAGAACATCGGCATCTACCGCATGCAGGTGATCGGCCGCAATCGCGTGATCATGCGTTGGCTGGCGCACCGCGGCGGCGCGCAGGACTACGCCGAGTGGTGTGCGCAGCACCCGCAGGAGCCGTTTCCGGTTGCGGTCGCCATCGGCGCCGATCCGGCGACCACGCTGGCGGCGGTGGCGCCGCTGCCGGACACGCTGTCGGAATTCGAGTTCGCCGGCCTGCTGCGCGGCGCGCGCGGGCAGGTGCTGCGCAGCCGGCTGACCGGGCTGGACCTGCCGGCCAGCGCCGAGATCGTGCTCGAGGGTCACATCCGGCCCGGCGACAGCGCGCTGGAAGGTCCGTTCGGCGACCACACCGGTTACTACAACGCCGTCGATCGCTTTCCGGTGTTCACCATCGAGCGCATCTGCCGACGCGTGGACGCGATCTACCAGGGCAGCTGGATGGGGCGCTCGCCGCACGACGAGCCGTCGATGCTGGCAATGGCGCTGAACGACCTGTTCGTGCCGATCCTGCGCCGCATCTTTCCCGAGATCGTCGATTTCTACCTGCCGCCGGCGGCCTGCTCCTACCGTGTCGCCGTGGTCAGCATCCGCAAGCGCTATCCGGGCCATGCGCGGCGGGTGATGTTCGGCGTGTGGTCGTATCTGCGCCAGTTCACCTATACCAAGTTCGTGATCGTCACCGACGAGGATATCGACGTGCGCAACTGGGACGAGGTGCTGTGGGCGGTGTCGACACGCGTGGACCCGGCGCGCGACTGCCTGATCGTGGACAACACGCCGGTGGACTATCTCGATTTCGCCAGCCCCGAGCCCAACCTGGGCGGCAAGCTGGGCATCGACGCGACCAGCAAGCTGCCCGGCGAGACCACGCGTACCTGGGGCCGGCCGATCCGGCCCGACCGCGATGTCGAGGCGCGCATCGATGTGCTGTGGACGCAGACTTTCGACCCCGGTCTTGATCCAGGTCAGTAACACGGCGGCGCGCTGCCGCGATGCTCGTGGCCCTTCCATCCGCGGGGCAACACACATGCAGTTGGTCTGCCCGGCCGGCAGCCTACCCTCGCTGCAAGCGGCCGTGGATCACGGTGCCGATGCGGTGTACGTGGGTTTCCGCGACGCCACCAATGCGCGCGCCTTCCCCGGCCTCAACTTCGACGAGGCCGACCTGCGCAGCGGCATCGCCTATGCCCACGCACGCGGCCGCAAGGTCTACGTCGCGCTGAACACCTACCCGACCCCGGCGCAACTGGGTCACTGGGAAGCGGCCGTGGATCGCGCCGCGAATCTCGGCGTCGACGCCCTGATCATCGCCGAGCTGGCGGTGCTGGACTACGCCGCGCGGCGCCATCCCGCGCTACCGCGGCACCTGTCGGTGCAGAGTTCGGCCACCACCCACGCCGCGCTGCGCTACTACCTCGAGGAGTTCGGCATCAGCCGCGCGGTGCTGCCGCGCGTGCTGGCGATGCAGCAGGTCGAACGCCTGGCCGAGAAGTCGCCGGTGCCGCTGGAGACCTTCGCCTTCGGCAGCCTGTGCATCATGGTCGAGGGCCGCTGCCAGCTGTCGAGCTACGTCACCGGCGCCTCGCCCAACCGCCACGGCGTCTGTTCGCCGGCGAAATTCGTGCGCTGGGACGAAACGCCGGACGGCCGCAGCGTGCGCCTCAACGACGTGCTGATCGACCGCTTCGCCGACGGCGAGGCGGCCGGCTATCCGACCGTGTGCAAGGGCCGCTACCAGGTCCGCGGCGAAATCTTTCACGCGCTGGAGGAACCGACCAGCCTCAACACGCTGGATCTGTTGCCGCAACTGGCCGCCTGCGGCATCGCCGCGCTCAAGATCGAGGGCCGCCAACGCAGCCCGGCCTATGTCGGCGCCGTCGCCGCGGTCTGGCGCCAGGCCATCGACCGCGTGCAGTCCGACCCGTCCGGGTACCGCGTCGAGCCGTCCTGGCAAGCCGGGCTCGCGCGTGTCGCCGAAGGTACGCAGACCACGCTCGGCCCCTATCACCGTTCCTGGCATTGATCACCATCCATGCGCCTGACCCTCGGACCCCTGCAGTACTTCTGGCCACGCCGGCGGGTGCTCGATTTCTACGCCGCAACGGCGGAGCTGCCGCTGGACGTGATCTATCTCGGCGAAACGGTGTGCAGCAAGCGCCGCGAACTGCGCGGCGGCGACTGGCTGGCGCTGGCGCGCGAACTGGCCGCGAGCGGGCGCGAGGTGGTGCTGTCGGCGCTGACGCTGATCGAGGCCGAGTCGGAGCTGGCCAGCCTGAAGCGCCTGGCCGGGAACGGCGAGTTCGCGGTCGAAGCCAACGACATGTCCGCCGTGCAGTTGCTGCGCGAGCGCGGCCTGTCGTTCGTCGCCGGCCCCGGCGTCAACCTCTACAACCAGCACGCGCTGGCGCTGCTGCGCCGGGCCGGCATGACGCGCTGGGTGCCCGGCGTGGAGCAAGGCCGCGAGCAGCTCGCGGAGATCCGTCAGGCGGCGGATGCGGGCATGCTGCCGGAAATCGAGCTGATCGCCTGGGGCCGGCTGCCGCTGGCCTATTCGGCGCGCTGCTTCACCGCGCGCGCGCACGACCTCGCCAAGGACGACTGCGGCTTCCGCTGTCTCGACGATCCCGAGGGCCTGCCGCTGGCGACGCGCGACGGCGCGCCGTTCCTGCGCATCAACGGCATCCAGGTGCAGAGCGAGGCGGTCTGCGATCTGGCGCCCGAGATCGACGAGTTGCGCGCGGCCGGCGTCAATCTGCTGCGCCTGTATCCGCAGCCGCAGGGCATGGCCGACACGGTCGCCTATTTCCGCGCCGCGCTGGCGCAGCCGCCGACGCAGCGCCGTGGCGACTGCAACGGCTACTGGCACGGTGCGGCGGGCATGCGGATGCTGGCTGCAGGCGGCAGCTGATCGTGTACGGCCGTCACGTCGGCAGACGCCGCAACGATCAGTCCCGTTGCGGAGCGATCCGGGATGCCGCGCCGATCGCGGATCGGCGTGACCGGTGTGCCTCGCGCGCGGCTGCGGCGAAGCGTGCGGCACGATGCAGGCCGATGCGCAAGGCCAGCGGGATGGATTCCCAGGGCAACTGATCGAGCAGATTGCGTGCGGTCAGGCCGAGCTCGGTGTCGCCGGTCAGTGCCAGACGGCGCTGGAAAAACAGCGTGTCGGCATCTTCCAGGCGGCTGGCCAGCAGCAGGAACTCCAGCGCGCGGCCGCGCACGGCCGCTTCGGCGGACGCGTCGCCTGCACAGGCACACAGACGATCGGCGTGTACGGTCAGCACCCAGCGCAGCTGGAGATCGGTCACCTCGATGGCGATGCGGCGATCGATCAGGAACGCCAGCTTGCCGGCCCGCAGCGGTGCCTGCAGCACGCGCCGGGTGACCGACTCCAGCAGTCGCCGCTGCCATGCATCGGGAACCGCGCGCAACGGCAACACCAGGCGCTGTGGCGGTGGCAGCAGACTCAGCAGTCGCCGGCGCCAGGTCTCCGCGCGTGCCGACGCCCGATCCGTGGCAGATGCCTCCGCCGCGTCCGCGCGTTGCTGCTGCGCCAGCGCGCAGTCGATCGCGGTGCGCATCAGCCGCCCGCCGTCGGCGGGATCGAGATGCCGCCGCGCCGCGCGTTGGCGCGCGCGCGCCTGTACCTGCTCCTCGCGCGCCGGGTCGCGCAGCGGCATTCCGGCGTGCCGCTTGCGCGCGCCCAGCGACGCCACCACGCGCTGACGCAGCGCGAGTCCGTCGATCAGGGCATCGTCGATCCGATCGATTAATAAACGGTGGCCGGTCACGGACCATGGCCAAATCTTCTGCATGGCGATCACCTCCATGCGCTTGATACCCGTGCACCGGCCGGACGGTCTTGCGCTGGATCAAGAAACCCGCGGTTCGGGCCGGTCGGGGGGCGGTGCAGCTGCGGCTCAGCGCTGCCGCGCCGTGACGCTCGGCACGGCCGTGCCGTCCAATACTGCGCGCGCCTGCGCCTGCAGGGCACGCCAATGCTCGAGGCAGGTCGCGGCGCGCGGCGTACTGCCGGCGATCAGACGCAGCACCGCGGCGTAGGCCTCGGCCTGCGCCTGCAGGGCTTGGTAATCGGCGCTGTCGACCATCGGCCGCTTGACGGTGCGGCACACGCCGATACAGGTTTGCGGCACCTCTTCGATGCGGCCGCAGCCGATGCACTGCCAGATATCGAGAACCTCGGGCATGACGCCCTCCGCTGCCGCCCGCGCGCAGTGTGCGGCGGCGCGCGCCGAGGCGGGATGACCTGGATCAAGTCGGTGCATACCGCGCGGCCACGCTCTCAATGACCCCACTGGTAAAGCGTGTAGAACACCGGCGCCACCGGACCCTGGCCCGGGTTGGGCTGCAACCGGCCCTCGGTGTTGGCGTAGAAGGTCTGGATGGGCCCGTGCGCGGGAATGATGCGCACCATGATCAGCTTGCCGCCGGCGCGGTATTCCTCGACTACATTGCCCTTGACCTTGCGTACTTTCACGGTGGGCGGCGGCTGGCCCATGGGATTGTGCGGGGGAAGCGTGGGCGCGAGGCTCTGCCGCAGAGAGCTTGCCGCCGGCGCGGGCAGTGGCGGTTGTGCCGGCTGCGCCCGCGGCCGCAGCGGCCGGTCGAAATCAGGGGGTGGCGGAATGCTGGCCGGCGGCGGCGGCGCCGATTGCGCGTGGGCGCCGATGCAGGCCAGCAGGGTGGCCAGCAGGGTGAGACGCAGAGCAGTGCGATTCATGACGGTACTCCGGCGAGCGAGGTGATCAAGCCTATACCCGTCGTGTGCGGCCGGCAGCCTGGGTGCAAACACCGTGCGCGGGATCACGATGCCACAATGCGGGCATGCCCAAGCTCGTGCTGATCGACGGATCCTCGTACCTGTACCGCGCCTTCCACGCGCTGCCACCGCTGAGCAACGCCGCCGGCGAGCCCACCGGCGCGCTGTTCGGCGTGGTCAACATGCTGCGCGCCACGCTGGCGGCCCGGCCCGATTACCTGGCCTTCGTGCTGGATGCCCCGGGGCCGACGTTCCGCGAGGCCATCGATCCACAGTACAAGGCCAACCGTCCGCCCATGCCCGACGAGCTGCGCGCGCAGATCGAGCCGATGCTGGCCGTCGTGCAGGCGTTGGGCATCCCCACGCTGCGCGTCGACGGCGTGGAGGCGGACGATGTCATCGGCACGCTGGCCGCGCGCGCAGCGGCGGCCGGCATGGAGGTGGAGATCTCCACCAGCGACAAGGATTTCGCGCAACTGGTCGGGCCGCGCGTGGCGCTGGTCAACGGCATGGACCGCACACGCCTGGATGCGGCCGGCGTGCGCGAAAAGTTCGGCGTGCCGCCCGAACGCATCGTCGATTACCTGGCGCTGATGGGCGACAAGGTCGACAACATCCGCGGCGTCGACAAATGCGGCCCCAAGACCGCCGCCAAATGGCTGGCCGAGCAGGGCGACCTGGACAGCGTCATGGCGCACGCGGCGGAAGTGCCGGGCAAGCTGGGCGAGAACCTGCGCGCGGCACTGGCCTGGCTGCCGCGCTCGCGCGTGCTGGCCACCATCCGTACCGATGTGGAACTGGCGCAAGCGCCCGAACAACTGGTCCCGCGCGCGCGCGACACCGAGGCGCTGCGGACACTGTATGCGCGCTACGGCTTCAACAGCGCGCTGGCGGCGCTGGAGCGCGGCGACAACGGCGACGCCGCACCGCCAGCGGCGCGGCGGGAGCGCGCCAAGCCACCGCGGGCCGCCACGCCGGCCACGCACGAGGAGGCGCCCGATCCCGCGCTGGCCGCGCCCGGCCGCTACGACGCGGTGCTCGACGCCGCCGCGCTGCAGGCGTGGCTGGCACGCCTGCACGCCGCCGATCTCATCGCCTTCGACACCGAGACCACGTCGCTGGACGCGATCGACGCCGAAATCGTCGGCGTGTCCTTCGCCGTCGAGCCCGGCCACGCCGCCTACGTGCCGCTGCGTCACGACTATCCGGGCGCGCCGGCACAGCTCGACCGTGCGCAGGTGCTGGCGCTGCTGAAGCCGATGCTGGAAGACGCCGGCCGGCCCAAGCTGCTGCAGAACGCCAAGTACGACAGCGAGGTGCTGGCCAACCACGGCATCCGGCTCGCCGGCATCGCCCACGACAGCATGCTCGAGTCCTACGTGTGGAACGCTACCGCCACGCGCCACGACATGGACTCGCTGGCGCAGCGCTATCTCGGCTACACCACGATCAAGTTCGAGGACGTCGCCGGCAAGGGCGCCAAGCAGATCCCGTTCGCGCAGGTGGACATCGACACCGCCACCCGCTATGCCGCCGAGGACGCCGACATCACCCTGCGCCTGCACCGCGCGTTGTGGCCGCGTCTCGAGGCCGAACCCGACCTGCGCGGCGTGTACGAGCGCATCGAGCTGCCGCTGGTGCCGGTGCTGGCGCGCATGGAGCGCCGCGGCGTGCTGATCGACGCCGACCAGTTGCGCCGGCAAAGCCAGGCGCTGGCCGCACGCATGCATCAACTCATGCAGCGCGCCGAAACCGAGGCCGGGCAGCCGTTCAATCTCGACTCGCCCAGGCAACTGCAGGCCATCCTGTTCGACAAGCTGGGTCTGCCGGTGCACGTCAAGACGCCGGGCGGCCAGCCGTCCACCAACGAGGAGGCGCTGGAGACCATCCGCGATGCGCACCCGCTGCCGGGCCTGATCCTCGACTATCGCCTGCTGGCCAAGCTGCGCTCGACCTACACCGAGAAGTTGCCGGCCATGATCAAGCCGGCCAGCGGCCGCGTGCACACCAGCTACCACCAGGCGGTGGCGGCTACCGGACGGCTCAGCTCCTCCGATCCCAACTTGCAGAACATCCCGGTGCGCAGCGAGGAAGGCCGCGCCATCCGCGCCGCGTTCATCGCCCCGCCGGGCTGGGTGATCGTCTCGGCCGACTATTCGCAGATCGAACTGCGCATCATGGCGCACCTTTCCGGCGATGCCGGCCTGCGCGAAGCCTTCCGGCGCGGCGAGGACATCCACCGCGCCACCGCCGCCGAGGTGTTCGGATTGGCGCCCGAGGCCGTCGGCGCCGACCAGCGTCGCGCCGCCAAGGCCATCAACTTCGGGCTGATCTACGGCATGAGCGCGTTCGGCCTGGCGCGTCAGCTGGGCATCGGCCGCAGCGAGGCGCAGGCCTACATGAACCGCTACTTCGAGCGCTATCCCGGCGTGCGCGTCTACATGGAGCGCATCCGTGAACAGGCGCAGCGGCAGGGCTACGTGGAGACGCTGTTCGGCCGCCGGTTGTATCTGCCCGAGATTCGCGCGCGCGACGCCGCGCGCCGCGCCGGCGCCGAGCGCGCCGCGGTCAACGCACCCATGCAGGGCACCGCGGCCGACATCATCAAGCGCGCCATGATCGCGGTGGACGCCTGGCTGCAGACGCGCGGGGACGACGCGCACCTGATCATGCAGGTGCACGACGAGCTGGTGCTGGAAGTGCGCCTGGACGCGCTGCAGGCGGTGCGCGCCGGTCTCATCGAGCGCATGCAGGGCGCCGCCGCACTGGACGTGCCGCTGCTGGTCGAAGCCGGCCATGGCGCCAACTGGGGCGAAGCGCACTGAAGAGCCGGCCATCGCGGTTTCCGTGCGAAGCCTCGGGGTCTTGGCGCGGCGCTGCGTGCGGCCGGAGTGAAGCTTGCGTGCCGTGTCCGCCGCGCCGTCATTTCCGCGCGAACGCGCCGTCACCGGACTCCAATCGGGAACGGGAAGTCCACGGGATCTGCCGCACCGCCGCTGGATTCCGGGCTCCGCCTGCGGCGGCTCCGGGATGACGGCCAAGAGAGAGGGGCGGTATCGGGGATGCCGTCAATGAAGGGATGCCGCCGTCCGGGATGACTGGCCGGCCCGGCGCTACGTGCCCCCGTCCGGGATGACATCAAGAAAAGCAGCGGGTCGGCCGGGATGGCGTCAAAAAAGGAACGCGGCAGCGGGAGGACGTTTTGCTTCTTGCCGTCATCCCCGGGCGCGCGCAGCGCGAACCGGGGATCCAGTGGCGCTGCGGGGGAGCTTGTCTGGATCCCGGCTCGGCGCTGCGCGCCGTCCGGGATGACATCAGAAGAGGAGTGCGTTGTCCGGGATGATGGCGCGCGGGTGTCTGTCCCGGATCCGAAACACTGCGTTGCACGGCATCCGCCGGCTGCCGCCCGGCATGACAATCGCTGCAGTCATTCTGCCGGGAGCAGCGCATGCAGATCGGATTCATCGGCCTGGGCGCGATGGGCCAGGCCATCGCGCGCCGCCTGCTGGCGGCCGGCCACGGGGTGACGGTGTGGAACCGCTCGCCGCAGCCGGTGCAGGCGCTGACTGCGGAAGGCGCGGTAGCGGCGGCGGTGACCGCGGCCGCCGCGCAGCCGGTGGTGTTCAGCATGCTGGCCGACGATGCCGCGGTGGAGGCGGTGCTGGAACAGGACGGCGCATTGGCGGCGATGGCGGCCGGCGCCGTGCACGTCAACATGGCCACGGTCTCGGTGGCCTGCACCAGACGCCTGGCCGAAGCGCACGCTGCGCGCGGCGTCGGTTACGTGGCGGCGCCGGTGTTCGGCCGTCCCGATGCCGCCGCCGCCGGCAAGCTGCACGTGCTGGCCGCCGGTGCCCCCGATGCGCTGGCGCGCGTGCAGCCGCTGCTGGAGGCCATCGGCCAGCGCGTGTGGCCCTTCGGCGAGGATCCCGCGCGTGCCGGTGCGGTGAAGCTGGCCGGCAACTTCATGCTGGCCGCTGCCATCGAGGCCATGGCCGAGGCCAGCGTGCTGGCGCAGGCGCACGGTGTGGCGCCGGCCGATTTCCTGGGTCTGATGACGCAGACGCTGTTCGCCAGTCCGGCCTACCAGAGCTACGGCGCGCTGATCGCCGCGCAGCGCTACGAGCCGGCCGGCTTCCGCCTGCGCCTGGGTCTGAAAGACGTGCGCCTGGTGCAGCAGGCCGCGGCGGCCGCGGCGGTGCCGATGCCGGTGGCGGCGGTGCTGCGCGACAATTTCCTCGACGCCATCGCCCACGGCGCCGGCGAGAAGGACTGGTCGGCGCTGGCTGAGGTGGCCGCGCGCCGCGCCGCGCAGGATCCGCGCTGAGGCGCGCGCTCACGATCCGGCGCGACTGTCGCGTGCGATCATCCGCAGCTGGTCGCCGGTGGTTCCCGTATGCAAGCCCTGCTGGTGCTGTGCACCTGTCCCGATGAAGCCAGCGCCGCGCGCATCGCGCAGGCGCTGGTCGCGGAACGCCTGGCTGCCTGCGTGACGCGCCTGCCCGGAGCGCGTTCGGTATACCGCTGGCAGGGCGCGATCGAGCAGGCCGACGAGGTGCAACTGCTGATCAAAACCGCGCGCGCCGGCTTCGAGCCGTTGCGCACGCGCCTGGCCGCCTTGCATCCCTACGCGGTGCCCGAGATCCTTGCTCTGCCGGTCGAGGCCGGGCATGCGCCCTACCTGGACTGGCTGGCTGCGCAGGTGGCGCCGCCGTCCGACTGACTCCCCTCCGATCGAGCCCACACCGATGAACCGATTGCTGCTGCTGTTGCTGTCCGCCGGACTGGCGCTGGGTCTGGGCGCGCTGGCGCCGCCGGCCCGTGCTGCGCAACTGCTGGCGTTCAACCAGGCTTACCGGCTGGCCGCGCAGGCTGGGTCGGGCAACGTGCGACTGGACTGGACCATCGCGCCGGGCTACTACCTGTACCGCGATCGCACGCACTTCAAGGCGCTGGATGCCGGCGTCAGCCTGGGCAAGCCGGCGTTCCCGCCGGGCACGGTGGAAAACGACCCCTACCTGGGTCGCCTGATCGTGTTCTACAAGCACATGCAGGCGACGCTGCCGTTCAGCGCACCCGCCGGCCTGCACACGCTGCGCCTGCAGGTGACCTACCAGGGTTGCCACGCGCTGCCGCCGCAGATCTGCTTCCCGCCGCATACCGAAACGCTGAGTTTGCCGGTGGGCGGCAGCCCGGTGCGTGCGGGCACTGCGGGTGGCGGCGGCGGTACGGCGACCGCATCCGGCGCGGATGACGTGTTCGCTGCAGCCCCGGCTGCGCCGGCCGCGCAGGCTTTCGGTGCCGCCCCGGCAGTACAACCGGCGGCGGCCGCGCCGCGCGCCGCGGCACCCGCGGCGGGTGAAGCCGGCCGCCTGGCCGGATTGCTCGGTCAGGACCGGCTGTGGGCGCTGCTGCTGTTCTTCCTGGGCGGCCTGGGGGTGGCGTTCACACCCTGCGTGCTGCCGATGCTGCCGATCCTCTCCGGTCTGATCGCCGGCAGCGGTGCGCAGGCACGCGCGGGCCGTGCCTTCGCGCTGTCGCTGGTGTACGTGCTGGGCGCGGCGTTGGTGTACGCGGCGGTGGGCGTGATCGCCGGGCTGGCCGGCACCAATTTGCAGGCCGCCTTGCAGAACGTCTGGGTGATCGGCGCCATGGCGCTGCTGTTCGTGCTGCTGGCGCTGTCCATGTTCGGCCTGTATGAGCTGCAGTTGCCGGCGGCGCTGCAGACGCGGCTGGCCGGCGTCAGCAACAAGCAGCAAGCCGGATCCCTGCTCGGCGCCGGCGTGATGGGCGTACTCTCGGCGCTGATCGTGACTTCGTGTGTGACGCCGGTGCTGGCGGCCGGGGTGATCTACATCGGCCAGCAGGGCAGTGCGCTGTTCGGCGCGCTGGCGTTGTTCGTGTTCGGTCTCGGCATGGGCTTGCCGCTGCTGGCCTTCGGCACCGCGGCCGGCGCGCTGTTGCCGCGCGCGGGGGCGTGGATGGACACGGTCAAGGCGGTGTTCGGCGTGTTGTTCCTGGGTCTCGCCATCTGGATGCTGGACCGCGTTTTGGCGTCGGGCTGGATCCTGGCCCTCGGCGGCCTGCTGCTGCTGGGCTGCGCGGTGTATCTGGGCGCGCTGCAGCGGCTGCCGGAGGATGCCGGCGGCTGGCGCAAGCTGCGCCAGAGTCTGGCGCTGATCATGCTGCTGCTGGGCGCCGCCGAGTTAGCCGGCGCGCTGGGCGGCAGCGGCAGCCTGCTCAACCCGCTGGCGGTATTCACCGGCGGTGGCGCTCCGCTCGCGGCCCCCGGCACGCGCTGGGCCACGGTGACCACGCCGCAGCAACTCGACGCAGCGCTGGCGCAGGCGCGCGCCGCGCACCAGGGCGCCCTCGTCGATTACTACGCCCAGTGGTGCGTCTCGTGTAAAGAGATGGAGCACACCACCCTCGCCGACGCACGCGTGCGGCAGGCGCTGGCGCCGCTGGCGCTGATCCGTGTGGATGTCACCCGCGACGACGCCGACAGCCGTGCGCTGCTGAAGCGCTACGGCCTGCTAGGTCCGCCGGCCACGCTGTTCTTCGCGCCCGACGGCCGCGAGCACGCTGCCGAGCGTCTGGTCGGCGCCGAGGATGCTTCCGAATTTCTGGCACGCCTGCGCCGCGCCGGGCTTTGATGCGCCGGCTGCCGCTGCTGATTGTCGGACTGGCGCTGTTGGCGGCAGTGGGCGGCTACGCGCTGCAGCGTGCGCAGCAGGTGCCGTCCGCCGACGTGCCTGCGGCCGCTGGTATCACGGGTGGCTTCGTTGCCGGCGCACCGTTGCCGGCGCTGGTGCTGCGCGACCTGCAAGGCCGCGCGCGGCGACTGGATGCCTGGCGCGGCCGCTGGCTGCTGGTGAACTTCTGGGCGCCGTGGTGCCCGCCCTGCCGGCAGGAGTTGCCGGTGTTGCGTGCGGCACAACAGCGGTTCGGCGGCCGCCTGCAGGTGATCGGTATCGCCGAGGACAGCGCCGGGAACGTGCGCGCGTTCCTGGCGCGGATGCCGCTGGACTACCCGGTGCTGCTGGCCGGCGCTGCACATCCCGGCCTGGCCTTCGGCAACGCCGCGCAATTCCTGCCCTACAGCGTGCTGGTGGCGCCCGACGGGCGCCTGCTGAAGCGGCACTACGGCGCATTTTCCGAGCAGTCGCTGAACGCCTGGCTACCGCATACCCTGTAATAGCGCCAAACGTCGCCGAATGGCGGCGAACTGGACAACTTCACCAGATCGGTCCAGACTTGCCGCCCCTGTCTCGAGCATACGGACGATTGGCGTGGCGCAACTGCTGGCCCTGCACGGCCCCAACCTCGACCTGCTCGGCCGCCGCGAGCCCGAGCACTACGGCCACGACACGCTGGCCGCCATCGATGCGCTGTTGGCCGAGGAAGCAGCCCGCGCCGGCCACCGCCTGGCGAGTTTCCAGTCCGCCGCCGAGCACGCGCTGATCGAACGCATCCATGCCGCCGCGCGCGAGGGCGTGGCCGGCATCGTGTTCAACCCGGCCGGCTACACCCACACCAGCGTCGCTCTGCGTGACGCGCTGCTGGCAGTGGCGATTCCCTTCGTCGAGGTACACCTGAGCAACCCGCAGGCGCGCGAGCCTTTCCGCCAGCGCTCGTATTTCAGCGACATCGCGGTGGGCACGGTGGCCGGCTTCGGCGCCGAAAGTTACCGCCTGGGCCTGCTGGGCCTGCTGGCGCATCTGGCGCGTGCGGCCTGAGGCCGCGACGTCTCCCTCCCGATCCACGAGGCCGCTCATGGACCTGCGCAAGATCAAGAAGCTGATCGACCTGCTCGAAGAATCCAACCTGGCCGAGCTGGAGATCAAAGAGGGCGAGCCGGGGCTCTGCGTGATGCGTTGAAGCGCATCACGCGCCGGCGAGCGCCCGGCCAGGGAGGGCCGGGCCGGCGCCACGCACCATGGAAGGTTTGTCATCAACACGTTCATCGAGGCCGCTCATGGACCTGCGCAAGATCAAGAAGCTGATCGACCTGCTCGAAGAATCCAACCTGGCCGAGCTGGAGATCAAAGAGGGCGAAGAAGTCGTGCGCCTCTCGCGCGTGCCCAAGGGCGGCGTCGCGGTCAGCGCCGCGCCAGTGGTGGCGCATGCACCGGCCACGTCCGCGCCCGCGCCGCGCGAACCCGTGCATGCGCACGCGCCGGCCGCCACGCCGCTGCCGCCGGGCGCACCCGAACCGGCCGGTGCCGGCGGCCTGCCGCCCGGCCACGTGGTGTGCTCGCCGATGGTGGGCACTTTCTATGCCGCCGCCACACCGGAAGCAGCGCCGTTCGTGAAAGTGGGTCAGACCGTCAAGGCCGGCGACACGCTGGGCGTGATCGAGGCCATGAAGATGTTCAACCAGATCGAGGCCGACAAAGCCGGCACCATCGTCGCCATCCTGGTCGAGAACGGCCAGCCGGTGGAGTTCGACGAACCCATGTTCGTGATCGGCTGATGACCCTGCGCAGGCCTCGATCCTTGCTACGCGAAAAGCACATCGCAGCGCGCTGGCGCCGCCGTGCAGCCACCCCCGCTTGGGTCGAGTCCCGAGTCCCGAGTCCCGAGTCCCGGTGCCCTCATGCTTGAAAAAGTCGTCATCGCCAATCGCGGCGAGATCGCGTTGCGTATCCTGCGTGCCTGCCACGCGCTGGGTATCAAGACCGTGGCCGTGCACTCGGTGGCCGACCGCAACCTCAAGCATGTGGCCATGTCCGACGAGGCCCTCTGCATCGGCCCGGCGCCGCCGCGCGAGAGTTACCTCAACGGTCCGGCGATCATCGCCGCCGCCGAGGTCACCGACGCCGACGCCATCCACCCCGGTTACGGCTTTCTCAGCGAGAACGCCGACTTCGCCGAGCAGGTGGAGCAATCCGGCTTCGTGTTCATCGGCCCGCGCGCCGAGACCATCCGTCTGATGGGCGACAAGGTCGAGGCCATCCGTGCCATGAAAGACGCCGGAGTGCCCTGCGTGCCCGGTTCCGGCGGGCCGCTGCCGCCCGAGGACATGGATGCCTGCCGGCGCTGTGGCCGCGAGATCGGCTATCCGGTGATCATCAAGGCCGCCGGCGGCGGTGGCGGCCGCGGCATGCGCGTGGTGCGCACCGAGGCCGAGTTGGAGGCCGCCGTGCAGTTGACGCGCAGCGAGGCGCAGGCGGCGTTCGGCAATCCCGAGGTGTACATGGAGAAGTTCCTCGAGAACCCGCGCCACATCGAGATCCAGGTGCTGGCCGACGGCCAGGGCCGCGCCATCCACCTGGGCGAACGCGACTGCTCGATGCAGCGGCGGCACCAGAAGGTGGTCGAGGAATCTCCGGCACCCGGCCTGAGCGAGCAGCAGCGCCAGGCCGTCGGCCGGGTCTGCGTGGAGGCCTGCCTGCGCATCGGCTATCGCGGCGCCGGCACGTTCGAGTTCCTCTACCAGGACGGGCAGTTCTATTTCATCGAGATGAACACGCGCATCCAGGTCGAGCATCCGGTGACCGAGTTCGTCACCGGCATCGATCTGGTGCGCGAACAGTTGGCCATCGCCGCCGGCGAGCCGCTGCGCCTCCAGCAGAGCGACGTCGTGCTGCGCGGTCATGCCATCGAGTGCCGCATCAACGCCGAGGATCCGGACAGCTTCATGCCCTCGCCGGGCTGCGTGAGCAATTTCCACGCGCCCGGCGGCCCCGGCGTGCGCATGGACACGCATCTGTACGCCGGCTACCGCATTCCGCCCAACTACGACTCCATGATCGGCAAGCTGATCGTGCACGGCGAGGACCGCGCCGCCGCGCTCTCGCGCATGCGCGTGGCGCTGGGCGAGTTGATCGTCGAGGGAGTCAAGACCAACATTCCGCTGCAGCAGCGCATCATGGGCGACGCCGGTTTCGTGCGCGGCGGACAGAACATCCACTACCTCGAAAAGCGCATCGCCGAACGCAAGGACAAGGGTATCAAGCTGGGTTGATCGCGCTGTCGGGGCCGGCCGGCGGCACGCACGCTGGTGGCGTTGCGGCAATCGATCGGCGCACAGTTCGATGCGCCGGGACGATGTCGGGTGATGTTTGGATGGCCTTGGCCGGGGGATGGCTGCATCTCCCGGCGGTATCTTCCGCGGGTGTGCCGGCCGGAGACGCCGCCGCTGGCGCGGCGTGTGCTGATCGATGCCAGCGCCATGGCGCCTCGTCCGGATCGGCTCGGATTGATCCGGGCGGCGCGCATGCGTCGGGCGGCCGGATGTGGCTGCGGCCGGAACCCTGTGCCGTGATGCTTGTCCATGCATGGTGCAGCGCGCCATTTTCGGCCCGAGGACGAGCAGACCCAGCGCATGAGCCACGAACACGCCCCGGACAGCCCGCTGGCCGATGCCCCCCTGGAGTGCGACGCCGATGCGGCATTCGGCCTCGTGCAGGCCGGCAGCGCGCACATGATCGACATCCGCCAGCCCTTCGAGCTGGAACTGAAAGGCGCGTTGCCCGGCGCGTTGCACATGCCGTTTTTTCATTTCAAGCAGCACATCGGCATGAGGCTCGACGACGAAGAACAGGAACTGCTCGACGCCGACGCTCCGCGTGAAGAGGACGTGCTCAGTTTCGTGCAGGCCATCCGCGAGCTCGAGCAGCGGCGGCACGACATCCTGCTGTTGGTGTGTAACAGCGGCCGGCGCAGCCTGCTGGCCGCACACCTGTTGCGCGGCATCGGCTATCCACAGGCGTATTCGGTGCGCGGCGGCATGCACGCGCTGCTACCGCTGTTGCAGGCCAGGCGCTGATCAGGCCCTATGCCGCGTCGCGGCAATGCATGATCATGGCCATGCGGGCGGTGTGCAAAACCGCCCCGGCACCTGGATCTGCCGCCGCGACGAGCGCGCAAGTGCCGGTCGCGACAAAGGTGGCGCGGCTTTGCCGCGCCCGCTTGCTGGCATGCGGCCGCTTTGAGTCAGGCGGCAGGATGCTTGGCTTTGCAAACTGATCACCGCGATCGGACCCGATGCCAATGCCTTACCTCGAATTGCTGTTGACCCTGCCCAGCGCCCAGCAGCAGCGCGCCGAGCAGGTGCTGGAAGATCTGGGTGCGCTGTCGGTGACTTTGGCCGACGCCCATATCGATACGCCGGACGAGCGCGCCATCTTCGAGCCCGGCGTGGGCGAGATGCCGCTATGGGACAACCTGCGCATGCAGGCGCTGTTCGAGGTCCGGACCGACCGTCGCGGACTGTTGGCCGCGCTGGGAGAACTGCTGCCCGAGCTGGCGCCGGAGCAGATCGAGCTGCGCGAGCTGCCCGATCAGGACTGGACGCGCGCCTGGATGGACCGCTATCAGCCGATGCGCTTCGGCGCGCGGCTATGGGTGTATCCGTGGAATATCGAGCCGGACGATCGCGACGCCGGCGATGTGGTGCTGCGCCTCGACCCCGGCTTGGCCTTCGGCAGCGGTACGCATGCGACCACGGCGCTGTGTCTGGAATGGCTGGAGGCGCTGGATCTGCGCGGCGCGACAGTGCTGGATTACGGCTGCGGCTCGGGCATCCTGGCCATCGCCGCGCTCAAGTTGGGCGCAGTCGCGGCGATTGGCGTGGACAACGATCCGCAGGCGCTGCTCGCCAGCCGCGACAACGCCGAACGCAACGGTGTCGCCGGACGGCTGCTGCTGTATGCGCCGGAGACGTTGCCGCCGCAGCGTTGCGACGCGCTGGTGGCCAACATCCTGGCTGCGCCGCTGCTGGCGCTGGCGCCGCACCTGCTGGCGGCGCTGGCGCCGGGCGCACCGTTCGCGCTTTCCGGTATCCTGAGCGGGCAGGCCGAAGAGGTGCGCGCACGCTACGCGGCGCTGGGGGCGACCGGCCTGACCATTGACGTTCGCGAAGACTGGGCGCGCATCTGCGGGCGCAGCGGCTGAATCGCCGCGCGGAACTTGCCGCGGCCGGACACAGTCAGTTGGAGGACGCCGTTCGCGCCCGTCCATTCAGGGAGACTGAACGTGAAGCCTTGCCTACGCAGGATCGGCGCCATGCTGGCGCTGTTGTTGCCGCTGACCACCGCGGCCCAGGACTCCGATGCATTGCGCGCCACGCTGGACAACGGCCTGCGCGTGGTGATCGTGCGCAACGACCTGGCACCGGTGGTGACCACGCAGGTGAGCTATCTGGCCGGTTCGGACGAGGCTCCGGCCGGATTCCCCGGCACCGCACACGCGCTGGAGCACATGATGTTCCGCGGCAGCCCGGGCCTGACCCGCGACCAGCTGGCGGTGATCGGCGCCGGTATGGGCGGTGACTTCAACGCCTTCACCACACAGGGCGTGACCTCGTTCTATTTCACGGCGCCGGCGCAGGATCTTTCCGTGGCGCTGCACATCGAGGCGCTGCGCATGCGCGGGCTGGACCTCAGCCCCGCCGGCTGGGCCAAGGAGCGCGGCGCCATCGAGCAGGAAGTCTCGCGCGATCTGTCCGATCCGTTCTACGTGTTCAACACGCAGTTGCTGGCGGCGATGTTCAAGGGCACGCCCTACGCGCACGACGCGTTGGGCACGCGGCCTTCGTTCAACAAGACCACTGCGGGCATGTTGCGCGCGTTCTACCAGAGCTGGTACGCGCCCAACAACGCCATCCTGGTGGTGGCCGGCGATGTCGATCCGCAGGCCACGCTGGGCGAGATCAGGACCCTGTTCGCCGGCATCCCGCGCAAGGCGCTGCCGCAGCGTCCCGATTACGACTTCCAGCCGGTGTCCGCCGGCACGCTGCACTATCCCACCGACTATCCGGTGGGCGTGGCGGTGCTGGCGTATCGCATGCCCGGCTTGAAGGCCAAGAATTATGCCGTCGCCGACATCCTGGCGCGCGTGCTGGGCAGTCAGCGCGCCGATCTGTACGGCCTGGTGCCGGCCGGCAAGGCGCTGTTCGCCGGCTTCCAGAGCCAGTTCCTGCCGCGCGCCGGCATCGGCTACGCGGTGGGCGCGTTTCCCAAGGGCGGCGATACCGACGCGTTGCTGGCGCAGATGCGCGGCATCCTCGCCCGCGCCGCCAAGGACGGCGTGCCGGCCGATTTGGTCGACGCGGCCAAACGCAAGGCCATCGCGCAGCTGGCCTTCCGGAAGAACTCGATCACCGGCCTTGCCAACGCCTGGACCAATGCGCTGGCCTTCCAGGGCGCTCGCTCGCCCGAGGACATGGCCGCCGCCTATGCGGCGGTGACGCCTGCGCAGGTGGACGCGCTGGCGCGCAGCGTGCTGGATCCGGCGCACAGCATCACCGCCATCCTCACTCCGGAACCCTCCGGCAAACCGATCGCCGGCAAGGGCTTCGGTGGTGCCGAGAGCTTCGCCAGCGCACCGCAGAAGCCGGTGGCGCTGCCGGCCTGGGCACAGCAGGCCCTGGGCTCGCCGGAGTTGCCCAAGTCCACCGTGCATCCCGTGCAGACCACGCTGCCCAACGGCCTGCGCCTGATCGTGCAGCCGGAAAGCATCAGCGACACCGTGACCGTGCTGGGTGCGGTGCGCACGCAGTCCGACCTGCAGCAGCCCAAGGGGCAGGACGGCGTGGCCATGGTGCTCTCGGGCCTGTTTAACTTCGGCACCACCTCGCTGGATCGGCTGGCCTTCCGCAAGGCGCTGGACGACATCGCCGCCAGCGAAAGCGCCGGCTACGAGTTTTCCGTGGCGGCGCCCTCGGCGCACTTCGCGCGCGCCGTGCACTTGCTGGCCGACAACGAACTGCATCCGGCGCTGCCCGAGGCGGCGTTCAGGATCGTGCAGCAGCAGACCGCGCAGGCGCTGGTCGGGCAGATGGAAACGCCGGAGTACCTGTTCCAGCGCGCCATCGACAAAGCGCTGCTGCCGGCGGGCGATCCGGCGCTGCGCGAAGCCACGCCGGCCGCGGTGATGAAGCTCAGTTACACCGACGTCAAGGACTACTACGCCAGCACCTTCCGGCCGGATCTGACCACCATCGTGGTGATCGGCAAGGTCACGCCGCAGCAGGCCGAGAAAGTGATCGCCGCGCAGTTCGGCGGTTGGCGGGCGCAGGGCGCCAAACCCGATCTCGACCTGCCGCCGGTGCCGCCCAATGGACCCGCGCAGCAGGTGGTGCCGGACAACACCAGCGTGCAGGACACCGTGGCACTGGTACAGAACACGCCGCTGTCGCTGCGCGATCCGCAGCGATACGCGCTGACCGTCGGCAACCAGGTGCTGGGCCAGGGCGGCTTCGCCTCGCGACTGTGGCGCGACCTGCGCGTCAAGACCGGACTGGTGTACGGCGTCAGCTCCAGCTTCGATATCGGCCGCACGCGCTCGACCTACCGGATCACGCTGGGCTGCGATCCTAACAAGGTCGCGCAGGCGCGCGCCATCGCCTTGCGCGACCTCGAGCAGATGCAGAAGGCACCGATCAGCAGCATCGAGCTGAAGCGCGCGCAAGGCATGCTGATTCGGCGCATTCCGCTGGGCGAATCCAGCGTCGACGCCATCGGCGGCGCGCTGCTGTACTACGCGCAGCATGGGCTGCCGCTGGACCAGGCCAGCATCGCTGCGCGGCAGTACCTCGCGGTCACCGCGCCGGAGATTCAGGCTGCTTTCGCCAGATACCTGCGGCCCAAGGACTTCGTGGAGGTGGTCAAGGGTCCGGCGCCCACGCGCTGAGAGGCGTCCGGCCATGGCGCGGCGCGCGGCGCATACCGCCCACAGGGCGCCCTCCCGGCACCGGACTCAGGCCATCCAGCCGCCCAACACCAGCAGCGCCGCCAGTACCAGCCAGACCAGCAGCACGCGGTTGAGCAGGTGCGCGAGATCTTCCAGTTCGCCGGCGACATCGGTGGTGTCCACGGCGTAGCCGTCGCCGGCTTCGACATCGGCGTTGACGCCGGCCATGGCGATCGCCGGCAGAAATGCCGGATCCAACCCCAGCCAGCCGCGGCCGGGCTCGCTGTGCCAGGCGCGCAGGCTGCCCAGCACGGCATCGAAATTCGACACCAGCGCCATCGCCAGCACCATCAGCAGCGCCGCCGGCCACTCCAACGCGCCAGCCACACGGCGCAGCAGTGCGCGGGACGCTGCGGCCAGGCCGATGGCCTGTGCCTCGTTGGCCGCCAGCCGCGCCAACCGGTACAGCAGTGCGCCGCCTGGACCCAGCGCGAAAAACCAGAACAGCACCGCGTAGCGACGGCGCAGCGCGGCGTTGATGCCGGCGCCAACCACGCTGCCCGCCGACCACTGCGGCATGGTGTCGTTGTCGGTGGCGAAGTTGCCCAACGCTGCCGCGCGCGCTTCGCCCTCGCCGGCGTTGAGAAGTTCCTCGAGATCGGCTTCCAGTTCACGCGGGCCCAGTGTCCACAGCAACGTGGCCAGCGCGAAAGCCAGCCACAGCACGCCCAGCCAGCGGCCCGCCAGGGCGTAACCGACGGCGCCGGCCAGCACGGCAGGCAACAGCAGCGCCAGCGCGGCGCCCGCGGGTGTTCCACCCAGCGCGCGCAGCCAGGACCGGAGCCAGGCGAAGCTGCGCAGGTGCATCAGCGTCGGCACGCCGCGCGCCAGGACCAGCGCCAGCAGCACAGCGAGCAACTTCAGGGCCATCGCGGTTCCTCGGGGAGGATGAGGGATTGTAGAGCGGTTTGAAAAACGTCTACCGCACGGGCACGTGCCGCAGCGGCGCCGGTCGACGTCGGCACGCTTCAATCCGGCGCGCGCGCCAGCCAGTCGCGGATCAGATGGAACGCCACCGAAAACGCCGGCGGCAGGCTCAGCGCGCCGCTGGTCAGCCCGGCGCGCAGCGTGTCGCGCGACAGCCAGCGCAATTCGGCCAGTTCGCCATCGCCGGCGGTCAGATCGCGCGTCGCCGCCTGCGCGGTGAAACCCAGCATCAACGAGGCTGGAAACGGCCACGGTTGCGAGGAGTGGTATTCGCTGGCGATCACCTGTGCGCCGGATTCCTCGGCGACCTCGCGGCGCACGGCGTCTTCCAGCGTCTCGCCCGGTTCGACGAAACCGGCCAGCGTTGAGAAGCGCCCCGCGGGCCAGCCCGCTCGACGTCCCAGCAGCGCGGCGTCGCCGTGTTCGACCAGTACGATCACCGCCGGATCGGTGCGCGGGAATTGCGTTGTGGCGCAGACCGTGCAGCGCGCGCGGTGACCGGCCTCGTCATGGATGCAGGCGTTGCCGCAGGCTGGGCAGTAGCGGCTGTTGCGCTGCCAGTGTCCCAGCGCCAGCGCATAGGCGGCAAGGCCGGCGTCGAAGGCACTGGCGCTGGCCGCCAGCGCACGCAGGCCCAGCGCCTGACCGGGCGCTGCCGGAGCCGCGCCGGCGTCGCAACTGAAATAGGCGCGGCCCGCAGCGTCGCAACCCAACAGGCTGGCGGCGGCCCGCTGCGCGGGCGTCAGTGCGTCCGGCGGCAGCAACTGCAGCGCATCGCCCGCAGGTGTGGCCCACAGCAGCGATTCCGGCAGCCCGAGCACGTAGCGCGCGCCGGATGCCTCACGCGCAGCGGCCAACCATGCGGAGTCACGGCGCAAGGCGGCGGCGCGGTCCAGTGCCAGCGCGGCGAATGCGTTGCGGGCCGAACGCTGTGCGGCGCTCACACCGCGAACGATGAACCGCAGCCGCAGGTGGTACTTGCGTTGGGATTGCGGATCACGAATTGCGCGCCGCTGAGGCTTTCGCGGTAGTCGATCTCGGCGCCGGTGAGGTACTGCAGCGACAGCGGGTCGACCAGCAGCGCGACGCCGTCGCGTTCCAGCACCAGGTCGTCCTCGGACTGCTGTTCGTCGAAGCTGAAACCATATTGGAAGCCCGAACAGCCGCCGCCGCTGATGTACACGCGCAGCTTCAGCGCCGGGTTACCTTCCTCGCGGATCAGCTCGCGCACCTTGCCGGCCGCCGCCGCGGTGAATACCAGCGGCTGTTCGGCGCTGCGATAGTCGGGCGTGGCGGTCGCGATGTCCATCACCGGCATGCTTGGGGATCGGGCGGCGGAATTCAAGTGCCGACGCGTTCCGCCGCCGGACCCGGCAGTTGTTTCGGCGCAGTGTCGGCGTGCAGCATGCGGCCGTTGATCTGGGCGCCGGCGGCCATCTCCAGGCGGCTGTAATGCACGTCACCCTCGACGCGCGCGCCGGCGGCCAGCTGCAGATGGGCATCGGCGTGGATGTCACCGCGCACAGTGCCGTTGATCACCGCGTATGGCGCCTGCACCGAGCCTTCGATCACGCCCTGTTCGCTGAGCGTGAACATCGCTTCGCCCTCGCCGCGCACGTTGCCGATCACGCGGCCACAGACGTGCAGTGCGCCACTGAAGACGATGTCGCCGCGCAGCGTGGTGTCGGCTGCGATCAGGCTGGTCGAGGCGCCGTCTGTGCGCCGCTCACGGGTTCTGCGGAACATGGGTCGTATCCTTGCCGGCCAGCGCGCTCGCCCAAGGCAAATCCCGGGTCAACGCCGCGCTGCCCTCCGGCTTCAGGTCAAGGTGGATGCGTGCCGGAATAAACCCCGCCGGCAGCACCAGCATGCCATGCAACTGCTGGAAATACTTGAAGGCGAACGGTAATCCGTCACGCTGCTGGGCATCCACCAGCTGCGCCCAGCCGTAGCGCACCGCGCGGCCGTTCTGCACGCCCTCCAGTGCCAGGTGCAGCGTGCCGCGCACCGGCGTGCCGCCGCGCGCGGTCTGCAGCAGGGTCACCACGAAGGTATAGCCGCGTGTGCCGGGTAGCGCACGCAGGCCGAGCGCTGCCACGCTCAGCCCCGGGGTGCGCTCGTCACCGCCGATCAGGCGCGTGTAGAACGCCAGATCGGCGCGCAGGCTTTCGATCTCGGCGCCACGGTCGGCCAGCGTGCGGCGCAGCGCGTCGGTGGCCACACGGGTCACCTGGCGGTCGCTGCGCAGGATCGCCAACTGTTGCTTCAATGCGCGCAGCTCGCGCGTATCCGCGGCCGCGCGGCTGGCCGACGGGGTGGTGCGCGGCGCCAGCACCCAGCCCAGCGCGAAGCTGGCCGTCAGCAATGCCATGCCCAGCAGCGTCGCCAGCACGCGCTGGCCGCGGCTGCCGGGCAGGCGCGGACGAACGATGTACTCGGGCGGCGGTGTCACCGGCATGGGCGGAGCGGGCGAGCGGAAAACGCGAGAGTGCCATGCCGCGGGTTTGCAATTTGTAAGGGCGGTCACGGTCACTGCCGGGCGCGGTGCAGTAGCTATACTCGGACGCAGGAGTACCTGCCCATGCCATGGCTATACATCAAGGCTTTGCATGTCATTTTCGTGGTGACCTGGTTCGCTGGCCTGTTCTATCTGCCGCGCCTGTTCGTCTACCACGCCGAGGCCACCGAAGCCGTGGTCCGGGAGCGGCTGAAGATGATGGAGCGCCGCCTGATGGTGCTGACCCACATCGGCGGCGCGCTGGCGGTGCTGTTCGGCGTGTGGATCCTGGTGCTGGTACCCGCGTTCCTGCGCATGCCCTGGATGCATGCCAAACTGGGGTTGGTGGTTCTGCTGATCGGTTACCACTTCTGGGTGATGCACCTCAAAAATCTGTTCGCGCGCGACGCCTGCCGCTGGAGCAGCCGGCGCCTGCGCTGGTTCAACGAGATTCCTTCGCTGCTGCTGGTCGCAATCGTCGTCCTGGTCGTGGTCAAGCCGTTCTGAGCGCGGACGCTGCGGCTAGGAATGCGTGCGGGGTGTCGGGAACGCCCCGTGGGCGTCGTACCGGCGACGCCGAGCGCGCGCAGGTCGGCACGTCTCGACACACTGATGGGGGGAAGGGCATGAGGGTCACCGAGCAGCAGATTCGCAGCGAGGAGCTGAAGACGGCCTTCCTGCGCCATCTGCCGCAGCGCGTGAAGATCCTGGTGCGCCGCGCCGAGCGGCAGCACCGCGAAGGCTGGGACGTCAACGCGCTGCTTCTGCTCGAGGCCGAGTTCGCGCGCCTGGCCGACGCCGCCGGCCGCTACGGCCTGCCCGAGCAGGCCGCGCCGCTGCAGGCGCTGGCCGAATCGCTGCAGCCCTACGTGCAGGGCACCGCGCTGCCCGACGCCGCAGCCAACGACGCCATCGTGCAGGCGCTGGATGCGCTGCACGCGCCGATGGGCCAGGCCGCCATGCGCGAGTTCGGCGCGCGCGTCGAGGTGCCATCCGCGACGGCGCCGCGCGACGGCGCCGACGATCCGCCCGCCGTCAACGGCTATGCGCGCATGAGCACGCCGCCGCCGGACTACTGGCGCACGCTGGGTATCGTCGACGAACCGGCGGTCCAGATCGTTGTAGCGCCCGCACCCGTCATCACGGCGCCAGTCGAGGCGGTTGCCGCAACACCGGCTGCCCCGGTGTTGGCGCCGGAGATCGCCCTGTTGGGCAACGCCCCGGCGCTGCACGATCTGGCGCTGCATCTCGAGCACAGCGGCCGCGCCGTGGCCGAGTTCGACGCTGTCGAGGCGCTGATTGCCGCGCTGCAGACCGCCACCCCGCCGCGTCTGTTGGTGGTCGGTCCGCGCGCGCTGGTGGCATTGCCGTTGCTCGCGCCAGCGCTGCGGCACGCGCGCCTTGAATCCGGTCACCGCGTCACGCTCTTGGCCGTACTTGAGCAAGACGATCTCGGCGCGCGCCTGGACGCGCTGCGTGCAGGCGCCGACCACGCGCTGCCGCGTACGCTGGGTTTGCATGCATTGCTGGCGCAGATCGAGCCGCTGCTGAAGGACGAAACCGGCGACACGCCCTACCGCGTGCTGATCGTCGACGATGACGCTGCGCAGGCGGCCTTCGCCGAGGTCGTGCTGCGCAAGGCCGGCATGCAGACGCGTACCGTGGTCGAACCGCTGGCCACGCTGGACGAGCTCGAGCGCTTCCAGCCCGACCTGATCCTGATGGACATCAACATGCCCGGTGCCGATGGGCTGGAGCTGACCGCGCTGATTCGCGAGCGTGAGGCTTTCGTGTCCACGCCGATCGTGTTTCTCTCCGGCGATCCCGATGCCGACCGCCAGTACGCGGCATTGGATGCCGGCGGCGACGACTTCATCGCCAAGCCGGTGCGGCCCAAGCACCTGATCGCCGCGGTCGGCAACCGTGTGCGCCGCGCGCGCGCCGCCGCGCAGCGCGCGCAGCGCGCCGGCGTTGCCGGCGACGCGCTGGTCGAGCGCGGCGTGCTGTTCGACCGTATCGCGCGCCAGTTGGCTGCGCGTGCCGGCACCGCGCCCAGCGGCGCACTGCTGCTGGCCGAGATCAACGATGCGCCGCGTCTGCGCGAACGCCTGGGACTGGGCGGTTTCGACCGCTTGCAGCAGCAACTGGCCGCCTGGATCGCCACGCAGACGCTGCCGCGCGAAGTGCTGACGCCGTTCGGCCCTAGCGCGGTGCTGATGTTCGCGCCGCAGCGCGGCGAACAGGCATTGATGGCGTTCGCGCAGGATTTGGCCGCGCGCATCAACCATGAACGTTTCGAGGCCGCGCATGCGCAGCCTCTGGCGATTACCGCCGGCGTGTGCGGCATGGGCGCAGGTGCCGATCCAATGGCCTTGCTGGGCGCCTGCGAGCGCGCGCTCGACATCGCGCGCCGCAGCGGCGTCAGCGTCGCGGGCCATGGCGGCCAGCAGAACGCGGGCGCCCAGGCGTTGTCGGCGCTGTTGCGCAAATCACTGGCCGAGGACAGCCTGCATCTGGCTTTCCAGCCGCTGGTGCCGATCGCTGGTCTGGCCCTGGCGCCGCGCTACCAGACCCTGCTGCGGCTGCGCGACGCGCGCGGCGGCGAGCACACCGCCACCACGCTGCTGCCCGAAGCCGCCGCCAGCGGCCTGCTGCCGGCGTTGGATGCATGGGTGTTGCGGCGCGCGCTGGCAGTACTGGAGGCGCGGCGCAAGCTGGGCGCGACGCTGACCCTGTTCGTCAACCAGAGTTTCGAGGTGTTCAGGGATGTCTGGCAAGACGGCGCGCTGCAGCGCGAACTGGCTGCCGCCGCGCTGCCGGCAGGCAGCCTGGTGCTCGAGTACCGCTGCGAGGCGTTGCGCGGCAATTACGCCGAAGCCGCGCGCTGTTTCGAGACGCTGCGCCAGCGCGGCTTGGCGGTGGCACTGGCCGGAATCAACGCGCTGACGCTTGCCGAGCCCGATTTCACCGCGCTGCCGCTGGATTACGTCAAGCTGGCGCCGGAACTGGCGCGCGATGACCAGGCGCGCGCCGTGGCCGCCGCCGCGCGCGCGCGCGGCGCGCTGGTGATCGCACCGCGCGTCCACGATGCAAGCACGGCTGCGGCGTTCTACGCTGCCGGCGCCGATCTGTTGCAGGGTAATTTCGTGCAGGAAGCCAGTGCGCAGCTCGATTACGACTTCGCCAGCCATCCCGCCTGATGAGGAGCCGCATGTCCACCAAGCATCGCGATTCGAGCGCCACAGCGCTGTTGGCCGCCTGCCTGGTTCTACTGGCGGTGCTGGCGCTGTTGGCGCTTGCGTGGATTCCATCGCCGCTGAAGGTGCCCGTAGCCGCCGCCGCGCTGTTGGCTGGCGTGTTGGCCGCGCTGGCCTACCGGCGCATCGCGCGACGCTGGTCCGAGGCCGTCCTGCTGCAGGCGCCGCCGCCGGCAGCCGCGGATGCCCCGCGCATGGTCATCCTCGAGAAGGAGCTGGCCGCGCTGCAGGGCATGCAGAAAGAACTGGTCACCGCCAAACGCGCCGCCGAGGCCGCGACGCTGGCCAAGAGCGAATTCCTGGCCACCATGAGCCACGAAATCCGCACCCCGCTGAACGGCATCCTGCCGCTGCTGGATATCGTCCTCAGCGGGCCGCTCAACAGCGAGCAGCGCGACTACCTGGCCACCGCGCAACGCTCGGCGCAGGAGCTGTTGCGCATCGTCGACGACATCCTCGATTACTCCAAGGTCGAGGCCGGCAAGCTCGAACTGGAAAACGTCACCCTCAACCTGCGCGATCTGCTGGACAGCGTGCAGGCGCTGATGGAAAAGGCCGCCGAAGCCAAGCACCTCACGCTGCGCCTCAGTGTCGACGACGACGTGCGCACGCTGCTGCGCGGCGATCCGGTGCGCATCCGCCAGGTGCTCAGCAACCTGGTCAGCAACGGGCTCAAGTTCACTGAGCGCGGCGGAGTGTCGGTGCGCGTCAGCCGGCGTGCGGAGACACCCACCCACGAGGAAATCGTGTTCGCCGTGCGCGACACCGGCATCGGCATCGCGCCCGAGGCCGCCGCGCGCCTGTTCCAGCCCTTCAGCCAGGCAGAAAGCAGCACTACGCGCCGCTACGGCGGCACTGGCCTCGGCCTGACCATTTGCAAGAAGCTGGTCGAGCTGATGGGCGGCAAGATCGGCGTGCGCTCCGAATCGGGCAAGGGCTCGGTGTTCTGGTTCAGCCTGCCGCTGGCCAAGCTGCCGGGCGAAGTGGCGCAGGGCCGGCTCAGCCTGCAGGGCGTGCGCGGTGTCTATGTCGGCAGCCAGCGCGGCTACGAAAAGCTCAACCCGCTGCTGGCCGGCCTGGGCTTGCAGATCGAACTGGTGCCACAGGCCGCCGAGGCGCTGGCGCGCCTGCGCCGCTCGGCGCCGCTGGGCCGCAGCTTCGGTCACGAGTTGCTGGTCGCCGAGATCGGCGGCGCGCCCGGTGAAACGCAGACCCTGGTGCGCAACGTGTTGCGCGAGCCGACACTGGAGCGCGTACGCGTCCTGCTGCCGGGCGCGCCGGCCGAGGCCGGCGCGGCGCGCATCGGCGTGTTGCCGCGCGAACCGGACGAGTCCGCGTTGCGTGCCGCGCTGGAGAGCCTGTTTTCGCTCAGTTCGCAGACGCGGCCCGAACCGCTGATCGCGCGTGCCAGCGCCCCCACGCGCGCGGCGTTGACGCCGGCCAACGAACTGGAACCGCCCCTGCGCGGACGCGTGTTGCTGGTCGAGGATCATCCGGTCAACCAGCAGGTCGCCACCAAACTGCTCGGGCGCCTGGGCCTGGAGGTGGTGCAGGCCAACCACGGCAGCGAAGCACTGGATCTGCTCGGCAAGGGCGTATTCGATCTGGTGCTGATGGACTGCCAGATGCCGGTGATGGATGGCTATGCCGCCACGCGCGAGTTACGTCGCCGCGAGGCCATCACCAATTCGCCGCGGCTGCCGGTGATCGCCATGACCGCGCACGCCATGGCGGGCGACCGCGAGAAATGCCTGGATAGCGGCATGGACGATTACCTCTCCAAGCCGCTGGACCGCGCCCTGCTGGCGCGCACGCTGAAGCAGTGGCTACCGACGACGCCGGTCGAGGAGGCCATCCCGGTGGCGCCCGCGCCGGTAGCGCCCGATCCTGGTCAGGTGCTGCGCGCCGCCGCGCGCGCCGCCGCCGCGCCCAGCCGCATCACCCCGCCGCCGCCGTCGCCCAGCTTCACGGCCGCCGCCGCCGCCGCGGTCAGCGCCGAGGAACTGCTCGACGACGGCGTGCTGCGCGACCTCGAGGACATCATGGGTGACGAGCTGAAGCCGCTGGTCGCCGTGTTCCTGGGCGACAGCCCCAAGCGCATCGTCCAGCTCGAGCAGGCCGCGGTGATGAAAGACATCACCGGACTCTCGCAGCAGGCGCATGCGCTGAAGTCGGCCAGCGCCAACCTCGGCGCCAAGCGCATGTCGGCGCTGGCCAAGGCGCTGGAGCTGGACGCACGCGGCGGGCGTGTGGCCAATCCGGTGGCGCGCGTCGCCGAACTGAAAGCCATCTATCTGGCCACCGCCGAGGCGCTGCGCGAGCGTTTCGGGGCACGCGCCTGAGAGCGGAGCCGCGGTTCAGACAGTGGCGTCGCAGTGCCTGCCGGCTGCCCAAGGCGGGGGCAGCTCGCGTTCGCACAGGCGTTCGGCGTGCAGCACGAACTGGCGCAGCGCGCGCAGATAGACCTCGCGCTTGAACGCCACCACGTTCTCTCCCGGATACCAGAAATCCACCCAGCGCCAGTCGTCGAACTCAGGATGCGACACCGCATCCAGCCGCACCTGCGAGTCGTCTCCGGTGAAGCGCAGCAGAAACCAGACCTGCTTCTGACCGACGCATAGCGGTTTCTGGTGGTGACGCAGATAGCGCTGCGGCAGCCGGTAGCGCAGCCAGCCCGGGGTGGCCGCCAGCACCTCGACATGTGCCGGCAGCAGACCGGTTTCCTCGCCCAGCTCGCGGTACATCGCTTCCAGCGGAGTCTCGTCGCTGCCGATGCCGCCCTGCGGAAACTGCCAGCCGTCGCGCGTGATGCGCCGTGCCCAGAACACCCGGCCTTCCGGGTTGAGCAGCACGATGCCCACGTTCGGGCGAAAGCCGTCGGCGTCGATCACGTCGGACATGGCGGACCATGCGGATACCTGTGACGATTCAAGCATGCGCGCCGCAGCGCAGCAAGCGCCGATCCTTGCATGATGTCGCCGCCGCCACCTAAACTTCGCGGTTCGCAGCGGCTAGGTAGCTCAGATGGTTAGAGCGCGGCACTCATAATGCTGAGGTCGGCGGTTCGATCCCGCCCCTAGCCACCACTCGTTCCGGCGCGTTGCGCGGCCCCCCTGAAACCCGCATACGGCCCTGCTTCCCGAGTGCTGAGCCCGATCGGGCATTTGCTGTGTTCCGCGCGATTTCAAGCCTTCGTTCGGACGTCCGAACGCCTCCTGCGCCTGTCTTGAGCTTGCCGAAGAGTGCCCGCAGGGCCGGATGAGGATTCGCGACGGCCGCATGGCGTTGCCGGATTCATAGTGACGATTACTCGGCGCCGAACCCTCACCTCAACCATTCCCGGCGGGAGAGGAGCTTTCAGCTGCCGAACTTCGATGCGAATCAGGTTGCGGCATGCCCATGCGGATACTCAACAAGAAAAGCTCCCGGCTGGAACGTGGGCGATGGCATGACTGACGTATGGGCCGGGTGCCGGGCTACGAGGTGATCTCGCGTGTGTCGCCGTGCTCGCGAGATTGATCATCCTGCGCCTGCAACGTGCGTCGGAGCTGATCACAAGATTTTACGGATAGCGTGCTTTCGTGGCTTCTGGGGTCGGGGGATCGATCGGCGTCCATTTGAACTCGCGCATCCATTGCGGAACATGGGCAGCATGCAAAGGTGCCGATAACGCATACCCTTGCCCGGCGTCGGCGCCAAGCTGCACGGCCAACTCGACCAGTGACGTTGTTTCCAGGCCTTCTAGAACGGTACGAAGCCCCAAACTGCGCGGCACATTCAGCAGTGCCGCTAAGAAATGGCGTCGCTTCGGATGTGTGGCATCGAGCCCGGCGAGCAGCTGGCGGTCAAACTTCACGCTGTCGAAAGGGAGCATGCGCAAGCGCCAGAGGTTGCTGAAGCCGGAACCAAAATCGTCCATCACCAGCCGAACGCCCTGTTGTGCCAGGCGCTGGATCGCAATGTCGCGCAGGGCGGTCGCGGAAGTCTCCTCGTCTTCCAGCAATTCGAGCGCGAGACGACCCGGCGCAATGCCGGCGCGCGCCAGGCTGTCCTGAACCCATTGCACACAGTCGGGGTGGACAAGGACGGATGGCGGCAGGTTCACGGCCAGGGACAGGTGGATGTGCTGTTGATCCCATAGGGCCAGTTGGCGCAAGCCCATCCGCAGGCCCAGCACGAACAGGCGATGCAGCTCAGCGCGCCCGAAGCCGGTCAGGAAGTCCTTGGGCTGGATCAGCGCAGTCGGGCCATCGCCGAGGCGGGCCAGGGCTTCGACCATGACCGGCGTTCCGCCGGTGAGCTCAATGATGGGCTGGTATGCCAGTTCGACCGCGCCATGGCTCAGCAACTGCAGATGTCCCCGGCGTATCTCGTCGGGCAGGAGTTGCGCACGATTGCGGCGCCCGAGCTCGACAAAGGCCTGATCGAAGACCTGACGCAGAGCCTGCAGGAACAAGCGCATCGCATCCGGTTCGAACTGCGCGGGCCAACGCCCGTACAGCGCGAGCAGCGCGACGGGTTCTCCGCCGAGATCGTCGATCGGCAACGCCGCGGACGAATAGATGCCCGCTTCATGTGCCGCTGGCGCCCAGGGGGCAGCGCCCGCATCGACCCGATACGAGCGATTGGTCTCGATGCGCCGGCTGCGCCATGCGCGCGCCTGCGGCGAATGCCCAAACGAATTGTGAGCATCCATGGTGAGCGATCCGACCTGCAAACGCTGGATGGCCGCGAAGTAGGGCTGAAATCCGGACGAGGTGAATTCATAGACGATGCGGGCTTCGTTGTCAGGTCGACCCAGCGCCAGTGCGACGATGCCGAGATGCCCGGCAAGGCGCCGCATCGCGCCGGTCACGAATTCCGGCCAATCCGTGGCCTCCATGCGCCAGCGCTCCAATGCAACGATCAGCTGGTGGCGCAGCAGGGTCTGTTCGTGCTGGCCATCGAGTTGTGCCTTGAGTTCCTCGCGCATGCGGGCAGTCAGAACGGCGATCAGGGCGCTGCGTCGTTCGTGCGGCCACGGCAATCGCGCAACGGCCTTGTGCATCAGCCGAAGCGCCACCCACATGCACTCCACCGCGACGCTCAGGGGCACGCCCAGGGCTTCGAAGCTTTGGCCCACCGTGCGCGCGCGCGTGCGTTGGCGTTGACGCGTCAGGCGAGCGTGGGCGATCCAGGTGAGATGCCGACGGATGGATGCCGTGCCATCCAGCAGGCCCTCGAGTTCGAGCAAGGCGAGGACCGGCTGCCCTCTTGGGTCGCTGTCGATCAGGGCGCGCGCGGCGCCGGCGGCGGCATCGATGGTGCTGTGCAGCGCTGGGCTCGCTTCGCGAATCAGCGCCCGTGCGGCCGCGTCATACGGATCCAGGCGATCGAGCGCATGTACGTCCGCGAGGGCGGCCTCGGCGCCTGCCGGCGCGTCGGTTTGCTCTCGGTCCACCTCGGCACGTGATTGCACCATCGCGGCGGCCCCCCGGCTGAATTGGAGCACTGCCCCTTGTTGGGCTCAAGTGCTGTCGATTGCAAGGCGGGTGCGCGGTATCCGGTTCGGTGCCGCGGTGTCGCCACCAACGGCAGTCTGCGTTGCGCAGATCGCGCTACTGTGCGTCGCATCACGCGGCGTTGCGAAATTTTGCAGCGCATCAAGGCACGCGAAACGTAATCTGCATGTTTCGGCATGCAGACCGCCGCGCGCGGCTCGAGCCGGTATGGACAGTCCAACGCGACGAGGCGACGATCATGGGCTCGGAGTTATCCAGCGCAACAAGCGGTTTGGTGGTTGAGGAACTATTCGCCGCCGGCTACATGGCCAAGGTGTTCCGGATTGCCTGCCCAACCATGCATGCGCTGGATAGCCTGGACGCCCAGGCCTTGGGCGCCGAACTCGGTACGCTGATTGCGCAAACCGACCAGATGGGCGGCCCCGACACCACGATCGTGCTGGAAGTCGTCGGCGACACGATCGTGCCGCTGTATGTGGACTTTGCGATCGAATACCTGATCGACCAGCGCGCACGAGTCGGCGTGATCGTAGTCTGCAAGGACGTGACGACGCACGATCCGGACTCCACGCTGCCCAAAGCGCTGTGCGCGAATGTCAGCGAAGTGAACCGCCGCGGCGTGCTCTGGAACCCGGTGAGCAAGCGCGTCATCCCGGCCCGCCCGTCGGCCGCGT
>JAJYQO010000061.1 GCA_021794575.1 Pseudomonadota bacterium
CCGGCGTGCGCCGAGCTGCCTGCGGATTTCTTCAGCGCCGTGCTGGCGCGTCTGCCGGCGGCGCGTCGCGCGTCACGCCGGTGCGCCGGCTAGGCGCGCGCCGATGCGCGCGCGCGGTCCGCGGCCGCGTGGCGCCGGCAGCGCGCCGCCGGCTGCGGAACCGGCATGCGCCTGGTGTAATCTGCCGCAGGTTTTCCGATCGAACAGGACGGCTGTGGCCGACGGCAAAAGCACCGACAAAAAACCGCGCATTGCGTTGAGCGACGGCGCACGGCGCGTGTTGCGCGAAGCCGGCGCGCTGCTGCTGTTTCCCATCGCCCTGTATGTGCTGGTGTGCCTGCTCACGCACAACCGCGACGATCCCTCGTGGTCGCACTCCGGGCCCGACCTCGGCGTGCACAACTGGGGCGGCGTGGTCGGCGCCTATCTCTCCGACGCGCTGCTGTGGTTCTTCGGCCTGATGGCGTACGCCTTTCCGCTGCTGCTGGCCGCGCTCGCGCTGAACGTCTTGCGCGAGCGCGCGCGCGGCGAGCGCTCGTCGCTGGAACCCACGCTGCGGCTGATCGGCTTTGTAACGTTCATCGCCACTGGCGCGGCGCTGGCTGCACTGCGGCTCGGTCAGGCGCAGGATCTCGCGGCCGGCTACGGCGGCATCCTGGGTCGGCTGATCGGTGCGCCGCTGGAGCACGGTTTCGGCATGCCCGGTGCCACGCTGCTGCTGTTCGCGGCGTTTCTGGTCGGGGTGACGCTGGCCACCGGGCTGTCCTGGTTTGCGGTGATGGACCGCACCGGACGTCTGGCCCTGCGCGTCGGTGACTGGTTGCGTGCCAGGCTGAAGCGCACGCCCGAAGTGCTGGCCGCGCGCAGCCAGCGCATCGAGCGCGAGGAGACGCGGCGCATTGAATCCAGGCGCAAGGCCGAGCGCGAGCCGGTGCGCATCGAGCCGCCGCCGGCGCAGGTGGTGCAGAAGAGCGACCGCGCCGCGCGCGAGAACCAGATCCCGCTGTTCGTGGGCCCGGCGCTGCCCGGCCAGCTGCCGCCGCTTTCGCTGCTGGACGATCCCAAGCCCAGCACCGGCAAAGGCTGGTCGCAGGAGATGCTCAAGGTTCTTTCCGAGCAGCTCACCGCCAAGCTGCGCGATTTCCGCATCGAGGCCAACGTGGTCAGCGTGTTTCCCGGTCCGGTGATCACCCGCTTCGAGATGGAGCCGGCCGCCGGCGTGCGCGGCAGCCAGATCAGCAGCCTCGACAAGGACATCGCGCGCGGCCTGTCGGTGCAGAGTGTGCGCGTGGTCGACGTGATCCCCGGCAAGAGCGTGATCGGCATCGAAATCCCCAACGCGCACCGCGAGGTGGTGTATCTGTCCGAGATCCTGCGCTCCAGGGAATACGACGCGCAGAAGTCGCCATTGGCGCTGGCGCTGGGCAAGGACATCGGCGGCAGGCCGACGGTGGTCGATCTGGCCAGGATGCCGCACCTGCTGGTGGCCGGTACCACCGGATCGGGCAAGTCGGTGGCGCTGAACGCGATGGTGCTGAGCCTGCTCTACAAGGCGCCGGCCAGCGACGTGCGCATGATCATGATCGACCCCAAGATGCTGGAGCTGTCGGTCTATCAGGGCATTCCGCATCTGCTGGCGCCGGTGGTCACCGACATGAAGGAAGCCGCCAACGCATTGCGCTGGTGTGTGGGCGAGATGGAGCGCCGCTACAAGCTGATGTCGGCGCTGGGCGTGCGCAACCTGGCCGGCTTCAACAAGAAGGTGCGCGAGGAGCAGTCCAAGGGCAAGCCGCTGCTCGATCCGCTGTTCAAGCCCGAGGCCGGTGACCCCGGCGCCAAGGCGCCCGAGCTGGCGCCGCTGTACTCGATCGTGGTCATCATCGACGAGTTCGCCGACATGATGATGATCGTCGGCAAGAAGGTCGAGGAACTGATCGCGCGGCTGGCGCAGAAGGCACGCGCCGCCGGCGTGCATCTGGTACTGGCCACGCAGCGACCCTCGGTGGACGTGATCACCGGCCTGATCAAGGCCAACATTCCCACCCGCATCGCTTTCCAGGTGTCCAGCAAGATCGATTCGCGCACCATCCTCGACCAGTCCGGCGCCGAGACCCTGCTGGGCCACGGCGACATGCTGTACCTGCCGCCCGGCACCGCCATGCCCGAGCGCGTGCACGGGGCCTTTGTCGACGATCACGAGGTGCACCGCGTGGTCGACTGGCTGCGCGCGCAGGGCCGGCCAGCCTACATCGACGGCGTGCTGGAGGAGGTACAGATCCTCGGCGACGGCAAGATCGTCGGCGAATCCGGTCTGCCCGAGGATGCCGAGGGCGATGCCGGCAGCGACAACGCACTGTTCGACAGGGCCGTGGACATCGTGGTGCGCAGCCGCCGCGCCTCGATCTCGGGCGTGCAGCGCCACCTGCGCATCGGCTACAACCGTGCCGCGCGGCTGATCGAGATGATGGAGCAGCAGGGCATCGTCAGCCCGCCCGAGCACAACGGCAACCGCACCGTGCTGGCGCCGGCGCCGCGCGATTGAGCGGCGCCGTTACGCCGCGATGCAGGCGCGCACGGCGATCCTGTTCGCACGCATTCCACGTATTCCACGACCCGAAACACCGCCATGACCACCCGCCACCAACCCTTTCTGTTCCGCGCGCGCGCCGCGTGTGCGCTGCTGGCCACGTTCTTGCTGCTGGCCTCCGGACACGCGCGCGCCGCGCTCAGCGCGCGCGCCCAGCTCGATGCCTTCGCGGCCGGGCTGAAGTCGGTCAGCGCCGATTTCAGCCAGCAGACCGTCAATGCGAACGGCGATCCCGGCCGCAGCGCCGACGGCACGCTGCAGCTGGCCGCACCGCGGCTGTTTCGCTGGCAGGTGACACGGCCCTATCATCAGCTGATCGTGGCCGACGGCGCGCGCGTGTGGGTTTACGATCCCGACCTGCAGCAGGTCACCGTGCGCAAGCAGAGCAACGCCGAGGCGCACAGCCCGCTCAACGTGCTCACCGATCTCAAGCTGCTGGACGCCCAGTTCATCGTCAGCGAGGCTGGAACGCGCGCCGGCGAGTCCTGGCTCAAGCTTGTGCCGCGCGCACGCAACGCCGAGTTCAAGGACGCCGAACTGGGCTTCGCCGACGGCCGCTTGCGGACGATGCTGTTTGAAGACCAACTGGGTGACCGCACCACTGTCCGCTTCAGCCACTGGCAACGCAACGTGAAGCTGCCGGCGGGGACGTTCCGGTTCACCCCGCCGGCCGGCGTCGACGTGATCGGCGATGTGCCCAGCACCGAGGCGTATCCGCTCAAGAATTGAGACGGCGCGCGGCTTATCATCGCCCCATGCCGCGCAAAGCCGTCACCGCCGCCCCTTCGCTGCTGCCCGAATCCGTCGCGCTGCAGCCGCTGGCCGAGCGCATGCGGCCGCAGCGTCTCGATCAGATGGTCGGCCAGCACCGCCTGCTGGCGCCGGAGGCGCCGCTGCGGCAGGCGCTGGAGGCCGGTCGCGTGCACTCGATGGTGCTGTGGGGGCCGCCCGGTTGCGGCAAGACCACGCTGGCGCGACTGGTGGCGCATTACGCGGATGCCGAGTTCATCGCGCTGTCGGCGGTGCTGTCCGGCGTGGCCGAAGTGCGGGCCGCGTTGGCGCAGGCGCAGGCACGCTACGAACAGGGTCTGCGCACGCTGCTGTTCGTGGACGAAGTGCACCGCTTCAACAAGGCGCAGCAGGATGCGTTCCTGCCGGCCATCGAGCGCGGCGTGATCGTGTTCATCGGTGCCACCACCGAGAACCCCTCGTTCGAGCTGAACTCGGCGCTGCTTTCGCGCTGCCGCGTGCACGTGCTGGAGACGCTGGCGGCCGCGGACATCGTGCAGGCGCTGCGCGAGGCGCTGGCCGACCGCGTGCGCGGACTGGGCGCAATGGAGCTGAGCGTGGACGATAACGCGCTGCGGCTGATCGCCCAGGCCGCCGATGGCGACGTGCGGCGCGCGCTGACGCTGCTGGAAATCGCCGGCGAACTGGCGCACGACGGCGTCATCGCCGAGGACACGCTGACGCGCGTGCTGGCCGATCGCACGCGCCGCTTCGACAAGGGCGGCGAGCAGTTCTACGACCAGATCTCGGCGCTGCACAAGTCGGTGCGCAGCTCCGACCC
>JAJYQO010000063.1 GCA_021794575.1 Pseudomonadota bacterium
GTTTCTCCAGCATGGCGATGCCCGAGATCACATCGCTGTCGGGGCCGACGCCGGGATCGCGGTAGATCGCATGCTCGTGCGCATCGCCGAGGTTGTCGCTGCCGCGGTAGTTGGGCTCGAACACCAGGAATCCGTGCGCCGCGAACACATCGCGCAGCGGGCCGATCTCGCCGGCATCGAAATGCTCGGTCGAAGCGGCCTCGGGGCCACCGTGGCTGTACACCACCAGCGGGTAGCGCCGGCCGGGCTGATAATGGTCGGGATAGGTCAGGATGCCGTCATCGGGCTGGCCATCGGGCGCATGCCAGGTGACCTCGATGCTGCGCGGATAGTCATAGGCCGCGAAAGTCCGGTTCAACGATGTCAGCGCCACCGGCCGGCTTTGCAGGGAGCGCAGCAGATAGAGCTCGGGCGCGCGCGTGGCGCTGTCGGCGACGAAAGCCAGCGCGCCCTGCGCCGACACCGCGACCAGGGTGGGGTTCAGATCACCCAGCGCCAGCGCATGCCCCACACCGTGCAGCGGCTGCACGTAGATTTTGCTGCCGACGCGGTCGTCGGCCACGGCGACCAGGCCCCGGGCATCGGGCAGCCATGCGTATTCGGAATACACGTTGCGGTCGAGATCGGCGCTGACATCGCGGTCGTCGCCCCCGGCCAGCGCCGTGACGAAGACGTCCATATCGCTCACCGGGCCGGGGCCGTGCGGATACAGATAGGCGATCGCATCGCCCTTGGGCGCGAATGCCGGCGTGTACTCGTAGGTGGGGTGGGCGGTGATGGTCCGCACCGCGCCCGTGGCCACATTCACCGCGGCGATCGTGGTCTTGTCGGTATCGCTGTCGTCAGCGTCGATCTGCCGCGTGAAGACCAGCCACTTGCCGTCCGCCGACCACACCGGGGCGGTGATCGAGCCGGCGAACGGCGGCGGATTTTCGAGCACGCTGGTGGGCCCGAAGGTCAGTTGGCGCGCCTTGCCGTCCGCGACCGACAGCAACCAGATGTGCGAGGGCACCGGTGCCTGGCTGATCTGGTAGTCGTCGTCGTGGATGCTGAAAAGATCGTGGTGTGTGAGCCGATCCTGCGCGCTTAGTCCGGAGTTGTCCGGCGTGACGTAGGCGATGCTGCGCCCATCGGGGCTCCAGGCGAACTGCTGCACGCCATTGCGCGCGTCGCCGATGCGCCGGGGCGTGCCGCCGGCGGCGGCAACGGCATAAATCTGCGGCTTCTGCTTGGCGACCGTGGCGATGAAGGCGATGCTGCGGCCATCCGGCGACCAGCGTGGCATCGCAAGATCGCGCATGCCGCGCACCAGCGCCGTGGGCGCGCCGCCGGCGGTGTCCACCACCATCAGGGTGCGGTCATAGCGGTCGTGCACGAAGTCGGGGCGGATCGCCACGAACGCGATGCGCGCGCCATCCGGCGAGAACTGCGGAGAGGCCAGGTTCACCAGCGACCGATATGCCTTCAGCTCGATCGGCGCGGTGGCGGCGTGCGCACCCAGCGGCGCGAGCGCCAGCAGGACGGACGGCAGGCAGGCGAGCAATCGTTTCATCGTGAAGCCTCCAACGGTGGCGGCGCGGCCGTGCGCGGATGCGGCGTCGGCCGCAGTGAAAAAACCGGGCGACAGCGGCGCATCATCGACGAGATGACGGTGCATTCCAAGGGCGTCACGCGCCGCTGCCGCTTACCAAAACAGGAGTCGAGGTGCAGTTTTCTGGCGGATTTTCCGCGTGGCCACGACCGCGAGGCCATGCCGGGGAAGCGCTCGAATCGTGAGCGAGGCGCGGCAGACCTGCCGCGTTTTCGATGCAATCGCCCGAGCGCCTCTAGAAAGTCAATCCGACCCCGTTGTCTGGTCGCTCTCCTCCGCGGGCAACGCGAAATAGAAGACCGCGCCCTCGCCCATCCGGCCCTCGGCCCAGACACGGCCGCCGTGGCGCGTCACCACGCGCTGCACGATCGCCAGACCGATGCCGGTGCCCGGAAACTCGTTGGCGCCGTGCAGCCGCTGGAACACGCCGAACAGCTTGTCGTAGTACTTCATGTCGAAGCCGACGCCGTTGTCGCGCACCCAGTAGACGGCCTCGCCGCCGGCGCTGCGGCCGCCGACCTCGATGTGCGCGTCGGTCCGCTTGCCACTGTACTTGACGGCGTTCTGCAGCAGGTTGGCCCACACCTGCCTGAGCAGCGCGCGGTCCCCGTAGCCCTCCGGCACGGCGCCCAGCTCGATCCCGGCCGGCGCGTCGCCCAGCTCGCCGCACACCTCGCGCACCAGCGCGCTCATGTCGACCCATGCCTTGGCCAGCCGGGCGCGTCCGATGCGCGAGAAGTCGAGCAGGTCGTCGATCAGCCGTCCCATTCTCCGGCTGCTCTCGCGCACCACCGACAGCAGGCGGCGGCCCTCGTCGTCGAGCCGCCCGGCGTAGCCTTCCTCGATCATTCGCGAAAAGCCGTCGACCGCGCGCAGCGGTGCGCGCAGGTCGTGCGAGACGGAGTACGAGAACGCGTCCAGCTCCCTGTTGGCGGCGGTCAGTTCCGCGGTGCGCTGTTCCGCCCGCGTGCGCTCGTGCTGCTCGCTTGCGTGCGCCGCGGCGAGCAGCGCGTAGAGCCTGCCGTTCTGCAGCAGCAGCACGGCCAGCACGAAGCTCGCGGCCAGCAGCCCGTAGACGCGCCCGGCGTACCAGCCGAGGTCGTAGCGCGCGTGGTTGAGCACGGCGGCGAGCGCGCTGTCGAAGATCCACACGCACACCACCACCATCAGCCACAGATCGAGCACCGAATGCGGCCGCCGGCGCCACAGCAGCGGCAGCGCCGCCACGCTGAACAGCCAGGTGACGAGCGCGACGACGAACTTCGCCGGCGCATCGCGGTTGCCCTGCATGATGACCGGCAGGAGCGAGCCGCCCAGCGTGGTGAGCAGCCCGAGCGCGCACACGGCCGCCATGACCGCTGCGATGCTCGCCAGAATGCCGCCGCGTGCGCTGCCGCGCGCCGGCAGCATGCCTTCCCGCGCGTCGAGGGCGCTCAGCGCATAGGCGATCACCAGCAGCGGGAACCCGGCGTGCCACAGAAAATACAGCCAGGCGGTGGTCTGCGGCCCGGCGAACAGGCCGCCCGGCGTGAACAGGCCGGGGAAGGACAGCGCATGCACGACCGCCATCAGCGCGCTGAACAGGTAGGCGCTCGCCAGCAGCAGGAGCGCGCGCGAGCGCACGATCGCGTACTGGCCGTAGAGCAGCAGCGCCGTGATGGAGTCGTTGATGATCAGCGCGGACTGGTAGATCGGCAGGAACGCCTCGACCGGCAGCAGCGGCTGTCTGGCGAAGGGCGCCGCGACGAGAAACACAGCGGTCGATGCCAGCACCACGGCGAGCGCCAAACGGCGCTCGCGCGGCTGCGCCGGATACGTGTACAGCAGGAACGGGGGACGCCCGGTGCTCGACATTTCCGGCATGGGCAGAGGATATGCCACTGGCGATCGTTCGCAAATCGGGGGTCAGAGTGCAGTTTTAGAAAAGTGCAACCCGACCCCTGTTTTTATGACGCCTTGCGTCATATGACGCATAGCGTTATGGTTGTGCCGTGATCAGGAACTTCGCCGACAGGGAAGCGGAAAAGATCTGGGACGGAACCCTGTCGCGCCGCTTGCCCGTCGACTTGCAGACCATCGCGCGCCGCAAGCTGCGCATGCTCAACAACGCCGAGAACCTGAACGATCTGCGGGTGCCGCCGGCCAACCGGCTCGAAGCCCTGAAAGGCGACCGCAGAGGCCAGTACAGCATCCGCATCAACGACCAGTGGCGCATCTGCTTTCGCTGGGCGGACGGCGACGCTCACGACGTGCAGATCGTCGACTACCACTGAAATTCCGGGACTGACCATGAACAAGCTGCCCAACATCCACCCCGGCGACGTACTGCTGAAGGAGTTTCTCGAGCCGATGGCGCTCAGCCAGAATGCGTTGGCGCGCGCGACCGGCGTGCCGCCGCGCCGCATCAACGAGATCGTCCTCGGCAAACGCGGCATCAGCGCCGACACCGCGCTGCGGCTGGCGGCCGCCTTCGGCACCAGCGAGCGCTTCTGGCTGGGCCTGCAGGCCGACTACGACCTCGAGGAAGCGCGTCGCGCGCTAGGCTCCGCGGTGGCACGCATTGCG
>JAJYQO010000091.1 GCA_021794575.1 Pseudomonadota bacterium
CCTGCCGGGAGGGGGATCGGGGGGGCTGAGGTTGCAAGCGCGCGCGTAGACGAACCCTCATCCGGAAGTTCGGGACAGGTTCCTTCGGCAGGCTCGGGACAGGTCCCTTCGACAGGCTCAGGACAGGCTCCTTCGACAGGCTCAGGACAGGGCCCTTCGACAAGCTCAGGACAGGCTCCTCTCGCGGGGCGGCAAGACGACAAGGCGGAATCTGCGCCGGCGCCGGCCCGCCCGGCGGCCATGCCGCCAGTGCGCTTCGACAGCAGCGCGGTGATGCCGGCGCAAGTGCCTTACGCCACGCCGGCCGTGCGTTTGTTCGCGCGCGAGCTGGGGGTGGATCTGGTGCAGGTGAAAGGCGGCGGCAAGGGCGGGCGCATCCTGCGCGAGGACGTGCAGGCCTTCGTCAAGCAGGCGCTGGTCGGTGGCGGTGCGCGTGCGGCGGGCGGCGGCACGGGCTTGAACCTGCTGCCCTGGCCGGAGGTGGACTTCGGCAAGTTCGGTCCGGTCGAGACGCAGCCGCTCAGCAAGATCAAGCGCGCCACGGGCGCCAACCTGTCGCGCAACTGGGCGCTGATTCCGCACGTCACCCAGCACGATGTGGCCGACATCACCGGGATGGAGGCCTTCCGCAAGCAGCTCTCGGCCGAGCAGAAAGACCTCAAGATCACTCCGCTGGTGTTCCTGATCAAGGCGGCGGTGGCCGCGCTGCAGGCCTTTCCCACCTTCAACGCTTCGCTGGACGCCAAGGGCGAGACGCTGACCTTGAAGAAGTACTTCCACATCGGCATCGCCGTAGATACGCCGGACGGTCTGGTGGTGCCGGTGATCCGCGATTGCGACCGCAAGGGTCTGCTGGAGCTGGCGCGCGAGCTGGCTGCGATTTCGGCCAAGGCACGCGACAAAAAACTCACCCCGGCGGATATGTCCGGCGGCTGCTTCTCGATCAGCTCGCTGGGCGGCATCGGCGGCACCGCGTTCACGCCCATCATCAACGCGCCCGAGGTAGCCATCCTGGGTGTCAGCAAGAGTTCGCTGCAGCCGGTGTGGAACGGCAGCGCCTTCGAGCCGCGCCTGCTGCTGCCGCTGTCGCTGAGCTACGACCACCGTGTCATCGACGGTGCAGCGGCGGCGCGCTTCACGGCATTCCTGGCGCGCGCGCTGGGTGATCTGCGCCGCCTGTTGATGTGAGCGTGCGGCGCGCATGAGCGAGGCGGCGGCCCCCGGTTCCCTGCTGCACACCGTGCAGTCGCAATTGGCCGGAGCGCTGGATTTGCGCCTGATCGGACTGGGTCGGGGTGGCTACAGCCTCACCGTCGGCATGTTGCTGACCGCACTGCTGATCCTGCTGTTGTCCAAACTGGCCTCGTGGCTGGTGCAGCGCGGGCTGGCCGGCTATGGCGCGCGTTACGCACATGCCAACCCAGCCGCGCTGTATACGCTGGGGCGGCTCAGCCATTACGCGATCCTGGTGCTGGGCGTGGTGCTGGCGCTGGGTGCGGCCGGCATCCCGGTCAGCAAGCTGACGCTGATCGCCGGCGGTCTCGGCATCGGCCTGGGTTTCGGTCTGCAGGCGATCTTCAACAATTTCATCTCCGGGCTGATCCTGCTGTTCGACCGCAGCCTCAAAGTGGGTGATTTCGTCGAGCTGGCCTCGGGCGTCCACGGCAGCGTGCGCGACATCAAGATCCGCGCCACGCGCATCACCACCAACGACGATGTCGACATCCTGGTGCCGAACTCCGAGTTCGTCAGCGGGCGCCTGATCAACTGGACGCTGCAGGAAGCCACGCGGCGCCTGCGCGTGCCCTTCGGCGTGGCCTATGGTTCGTCCAAGGAGCTGGTCAAGCAGGCCGCGCTGGAAGCCGCGGCCACGGTGCCGTTCACGCTCGGCATGGAAGGCCCGCGCGCCCCGCAGGTGTGGCTGGTGGGTTTCGGCAGCTCGACGCTGAACTTCGAGCTGGTGGTGTGGCTGAACGCCGACGCCACGCGGCGGCCGTCCAGCGCACTGGCAGCCTACAACTGGGCGCTGGAAACCGCGCTGGTGGGCCATGGGCTGGAGCTGTCCTGGCCGCAGCGCGATCTGCGCCTGCGCAGCTGGTTCGGCCTGGAAGGCGAGGCCGCGCGCGCGGCCATCGCTGGGCTGACCGGCCGCGAGGCAGCGCCCGCGCCTGCGGCGCCCGTCGCCGCGGTCGAGCCGTCCGCGCCGGCCTATGCCGAGAACGACGCCGTGCGCGATGTGCCGCACGTGCCGCTGCCGTCCGACGCGCTGCCGCCGGCGCGCTGAATTCGTATCGAACCGTCCAAGGAGTCCACGATGCCCATGCCCATCGAAGCCAAGGTGCCGGATATCGGCAACTACCACGACGTGCCGGTGATCGAGCTGCTGGTGCAGCCTGGCGATGTGGTGAAGAAAGACCAGGGGCTGGTGACGCTGGAATCGGACAAGGCGACGATGGAGGTGCCGGCGCCGGTGGCGGGAGTGGTGAAGGCGCTGCAGGTGAAGCTGGGGGATAGGGTGTCGGAGGGCGCGGTGATCGCGCTGCTCGAGGCGGCGGAGACGGGCAGTGGAAAAGCCGTACCCGCATCGCCGCAGGCCACCATCGCGGCATCCGGCCCCCCGGCCCCGGCTGTTGCCGCGACGACCGCGCCCGGGCCCGCGGCCGGCGCCGGCCGCGCCGCCGACATCGAGTGTGCGCTGCTGGTGCTGGGCGCCGGTCCCGGCGGCTATACCGCGGCCTTCCGCGCTGCCGACCTGGGCATGGACGTGGTGCTGGTGGAGCGTTACGCCAGCCTGGGCGGCGTCTGCCTCAACGTCGGCTGCATTCCGTCCAAGGCGCTGCTGCACACCGCCGAGGTCATCGATGCCACCGCCGCCATGGCCGCGCACGGCCTCACCTTCGGCACGCCCAAACTCGATCTGGACAAGCTGCGTGCGTTCAAGGACGGCGTGGTGGGCAAGCTCACCGGCGGCCTCGCCGGCATGGCCAAGCAGCGCAAGGTACGTGTGCTGCAGGGCACCGGCACCTTCGTTTCCCCGCACGAACTGGAGGTGCGGACCGGCGAGGGCAGCAAGCGCGTGCGCTTCGCGCAGGCGATCGTCGCGGCCGGTTCGCAGGCACTGAAACTGCCGGGCTTTCCGTGGGACGACCCGCGGGTGATGGATTCCACCGATGCGTTGGCGCTGGCCGAGATTCCCGCCTCGCTGCTGGTGGTCGGCGGCGGCATCATCGGCCTGGAGATGGCCTGCGTGTACGCCGCGCTGGGCAGCGCGGTGACCGTGGTCGAGCTGGCCGAGCAGCTCATGCCGGGCTGCGATGCCGATCTGGTCAAGCCGCTGCAGCAACGGCTGGCCAAACGCCTGGCCGGCATCCATCTGCGCACCAGGGTCGCGCAGGCCGTGGCGAAGAAAGGCGGCATCCATGTCGCGTTCGAGGGCGAATCCAAACCGGCGCGCGAGGTGTATGACCGCGTGCTGGTGGCGGTGGGCCGCGTGCCCAATGGCCAGCGCATCGGCGCCGAGGCCGCCGGCGTCCTGGTGGACGCGCGCGGCTACATCGCGGTGGATGCGCAGATGCGCAGCAACGTGCCGCACATCTTCGCCATCGGTGACATCGTCGGCAATCCGATGCTGGCGCACAAGGCCACGCACGAAGCCAAGCTGGCCGCCGAGGTCGCCGCCGGGCACAGGCGCGAGTGGATCGCGCGCGTGATTCCCTCGGTGGCCTACACCGACCCCGAGATCGCCTGGGTGGGCGTGAGCGAGCGCGAGGCGAAGGAGAAGAACCTGGAGATCGAAGTCGCACGCTTTCCGTGGGCGGCCTCGGGCCGCGCGCTGGGCATGGATCGCAGCGAGGGCTTCAGCAAGCTGGTCTTCGACCGGCAGACGCAGCGCGTGATCGGCGGCGGCATCGTCGGTCCGCATGCCGGCGATCTGATCGCCGAGGTGGCGCTGGCCATCGAGATGGGCGCCGAGGCCGCCGACATCGGCCACACCATCCACCCGCACCCCACGCTCAGCGAAAGCATTGCCATGGCCGCGGAGATCATGGACGGCAGCATCACCGACCTGATCCCGCCGCGGAAGCGCTGAACGCACGCCGGGGCAACAGTGTGTCTGCGCGGCGGCGCTGGTGGCGTCGCGCGTCGCCCGCACAATCCGCGCAAGGCGCCGTGCGCGCCTTGCCCGCATTCACACCCACCGACGAGGAAGCTGCATGAAACTGTACTTTTCCCCCGGAGCCTGCTCGCTCTCGCCGCACATCGTGCTGCGCGAACTGGGTCTGCCCTTCGAAACCGTGCAGGTCGATCTGAAAACCAAGCGCACCGGCGATGGCAGCGATTTCTGGAAGATCAACCCGAAGGGCTACGTGCCGACGCTGCAACTGGACGACGGCAGCATCCTCACCGAAGGCCCGGCCATCGTGCAGTACCTGGCCGACCTGAAGCCGGCTTCCGGGTTGGCACCGGCCAACGGCAGCTTCGCGCGCTACCGCCTGCAGGAGTGGCTGAACTTCATCTCCACCGAACTGCACAAGCAGTTCAGCCCGCTGTTCAACCCGGCCACGCCGGAGCCCGTCAAACAGGCGCAGCAGGAACGCCTGGCGATGCGTTTCGGCGAAATCGTGGCGGCCATGGGCAGCGCGCCCTGGCTGATGGGCGACGCCTTCACCGTGGCCGATGCCTATCTGTACACCGTGCTGACCTGGGCGGCGTACGTGGGTGTGGATCTCGCGCCGTTCCCGGCGCTGCAGGCCTACATGCAGCGCGTCGAGGCGCGCCCGGCCGTGCGGGCCACGCTGGCCGCCGAGCGCGACGCCAAGAAAGCCTGAGTCGCCGCGCCCGCAGTTGGCGGCGGTCAATGGGCGCCGTCCACGTTGCCCTCGCCGCACGGATCGGAGGCGAGGGCCGATGCTGGCACGGCGCCGCAGGCCCGCGGATTCGCGCTGGCGTCGATCACGCGGCATTCCGTTCAGGCTGTTGCCGTGCCTGTGTGCCTGGCACGCAGCAGCGCCGGCGCATCAGGTCGGTGCGGTCACTGTGCCCACAACGTCGTAGTGGCGCACCACGCCTTCCTGGTCGAGCAGATATTGCGCCTCTTCGGCGGTATAGACGGCTTTTTGCGGATCGCCGCCGGCCCAATCGCGGATCGCATCCATCGAGTCCCACAGCGTCAGCACCACGAATTCGGCGTGTTCGCCCTGGAATCGCCGCAGCGCCCAGCCCCCGCGTTGTCCCGGCCGGCCGGCCACGCCGGGCAACACCACGCTGTTGAGGTAGGCGAGGTAGGCCTCGGCCGAATCCTTGTAGGTGATGCCCCGCCAGATGCGCACGATCATGCCGTGTCCCCCGTTGCCGCAGGCGTGACCAGCTTATCAGGACGCGCCGGCGCGGCCGCCGCGTGGGCCTGCTGTCCCGCTGCGTTGAAGCGCTGCAGTGTCTGCAGCCACAACTCGTGCTGCTCGGCTTCGCTGGCGCTGTCGGGAATGCGGTTGAACGGAATACGCATCGGCGCCGCATCGTGCGCGATGGCGGCGCTGAGCGCGCCGAAGTACACCGCATTGTGGCCGAAGCGCGTGTTGATGCGGTCGATGGCGGCATCCAGTCGATTGCTGCTGGCGGGCGTGCCGAACAGGTCGGGCGGCGCCTGCGCGGGATCGTCCAGCCGGTGCAGGGTCACGCTCAGCGCCAACGGCCGTGCGCCGCGCGGCCCGGGTAGCGCCGGCGCGGTGGGATCCTCGATCAGCGCGCGCAACTCGTGCAGCAGCGCCTGCGTCGAGGCGGTGGCGGCAAAGTGCGCGCCACGTTCCCAGCGCGGCCGCTCGCCGGTATAGCGCACGCGCACCGCCAACGCGCCCGCCGTCAAACCCAGCCGGCGCAGGCGCATCGCCGCCTTGCTGAGCAGCTTGCACAGCACCGCGCGCGCGCCGGCGGCGTTGCGCAGAGCAGGATCCAGCACGTGCGAGTGGCCCACCGAGCTGCGCGCGGTCGGCCGCGGTGGCAGCCAGCCACCGTGCAGCAGCGCGTGGAAACGCTCACCCTCGACACTGCCCCACGCGCGGCGCAAGGTGGTCGCATCGGCGGCGGTCAACTGCGCCACGCTGTGGATGCCGTGGCGCTGCAGGCGCTGCGCCAGCGCCGGCCCGATGCCGCACAGGTCGCGCAGTTGCAGCTCATGCAGCGCGGCGGGCAGATCGGCCATTTCGATCACCGTCAGCCCGTCGGGTTTGCGCATGTCCGACGCGGTCTTGGCTAGGAACGCATTGGGTGCGATGCCGATCGAGCAGCGGATGAACGTCGCTTCGCGCGCGATCTCGGCTTTGATGGCGCGCGCCAGCGCCTGGGCGCGGTCGCGCCGCCGTTCGCTGCCGATCAGCGCGCAATCCACTTCGTCGATCGAGCCCACGCTGCTGATCGGCAGCACGCGTCCGATCGCCTCGAGCAGGCGGTGGTGCCACTCCACATACAGCGCCGGTCGCGCCAGGCACAGCACCAGGTCCGGGCACAGCCGGCGTGCATCGGCCACGCGCGTGCCGGTGCGGATGCCGAGCGCCTTGGCGGCGTAACTGGCGGCGATGCAGCAGGTGCTTTCGGCCAGCACCGGCACCACCGCCAGAGGACGGCCGCGCAGGGCCGGCTGCACCTCCTGCTCGACCGAGGCGAAGTAGCTGTCGAAATCGACAAACAGGCTGCGCAGCGTCATCACCGGCCTCCGCGGAGGCGGGTAGTCCAGCCTAGCGCAGTCGCAGCTCCTGCGATGCGCCTCGCGCACGACGCTGAGCTTGCTTGACGCCTGCACCGGCGAGCATGCTGCACGCGCCATGCACAGGGCATGGCATGACTCGGAAGGGGGCTCGAATGAACGGTAACGCGTTGGGCATGTTGGCGGGGGCCGGCCTGCTGTTCGTGCTGGGGGGGCTGGTGATCGGCGTCTTGGTTTACGCCTTGGTCCTGATGCTGGCGCACAAGCTGGTGGCCAAATCGAACTCCGGGTATGGCAAGGCCATCCTCACCTCGCTGGCGATTATTGGCGCCGGCATCGTGGTTGGTCTGGTCCTGGGCCTGGTGCTGGGCTGGTTGGGCTTGCTGGGCCGGCTGGTGGTTTGGGTGGTGAACTTCCTGGTGGCTGCGTGGCTGATCCAGAAGCTGATGAAGCCCGCGGGCGGCAGCGAAATCAGCTATGGGCTGGCCTGCGGCGTCGAGGCGGTGGCCATTGCCATCAGTATTGTCATTGCCCTCGTCATCGCCATCATCGGGGCTGTCGTCGGCTTCTCGTTCATGCACATGTTCATGCATTGAGGCCGCAACGGATGACGGGCGGCGTGATGTGCCGCCCGTCATCCGGGCACGGGGTTGACCTTGCAATCACTGCTGCTGCCCTGGTTGGGTGCGTGGGCGGGCCTGGGTCCCGCAGGTGCCGTGCCGGCCGCACTGGCGGCTTGGCTGCTGGCGACGCTGCTGTTGATGCTGGCGCTGCGCGTCGTGGCGGGGTTCTGGCTCGCCCCCCCACGCGCCGGCCTGATCGTGCTGCTGTCGCTGGCGCTGACGGCGCTGCTGCTGTTCGCCTGGAATCTGGGCACGGCGCTGCTGGGCGCCGGCGCGCTGCGGCTGAATGTCGGCCTGGACGCACTGTTGCTGGTGCTGGCCGTGGCCGCACAGTTGTGGGTACTGCGGCACTGGCTGGTGCTGCCCTCGGCGCGCGCGCCGGGCGTGATGGTGCTGATCGGCGTGATCGTGCTGTTCTGGGCGCTGATGGTGGTGGCCGTGAGCGCGGTCGGACTGGTGCTGGGGCTGCCGGTACCGCGGCCGTAGCGGTTCAGTAGGTGATGTGCGCGCGCGTGAGCAGTTTGCCGGCCAGCCACGCCGGACCGATCAGCAGATAGGCGAGATCGGTGAAGAACGAGGGTCGCCGGCCCTCCAGCGCATGGCCGACGAACTGCCCGATCCAGGCCAGCACGAACAGTACGGTCGCCAGCAGCGCCAGATCGCGCGCACCCAGCGCCGCGTAGGCGCTGTGCGCGAGCAGGCCGAACGCCACGAACACCACCAGCATGGCCGCGCCGATCACGCGCGACAGCCGCCAGTAGAACGTCCACGCCAGAAACATCGCCACGCCCGCCCACAGCCCAGGCTGCGCGAAGGCGCGCGGCACCGGCACGCTCCACAGCAGCGCGATCACGCACCACAGGATCAGCGGTACGCACACCCAGTGGATGGCACGGTTGCGGGCGTCGCGGTGATCGCCGCCGTAGCTGTCGAACCACTGCCGCATATCGCGCATGGCGCTCTCCCGGGGTATGGCCGCCGCGGCCGATGGTACGGGAAGCGCGGCCGCCCGGCGCGCGGATGTCGGCGCCTGCTGGGTCTCAGCGCGTCAGACGCTGCAGCGCCTCGGCATACTTGGCGCGGGTCTTCTCGATGATTTCCGCCGGAATGTGCGGTCCCGGCGCCTGCTTGTTCCAATCCAGCGTCTCCAGATAGTCGCGCACGAACTGCTTGTCGTAGCTGGGCGGACTGCTGCCCACGCGGTATTCGTCGGCCGGCCAGAAGCGCGAGGAATCCGGAGTCAGCATCTCGTCCATCACGTACATCTGGCCTGCAGCATCCAGGCCGAACTCGAATTTGGTGTCGGCGATCAGGATGCCGCGCCGTGCGGCGTACTCGGCGGCATCGCGGTACAGCGCCAGTGTCGCGTTGCGCACACGTTCGGCCAGATCGCCGCCGATCAGCGCCACCACGTCGTCGAAGCCGATGCTCTCGTCATGGCTGCCGGCAGCGGCCTTGGTGGACGGCGTGAAGATGGGCTCGGGCAGTTGCTCGGCCTGACGCAGCCCGGGCGGCAGTGCGATGCCGCTGACGCGGCCGCCGGCCTGGTAATCCTTCCAGCCCGAGCCGGCCAGATAGCCGCGCGCCACCGCCTCGATGGGTATCGGCCGCAGGCGCCGGGCCACCACGCTGCGTTGCGCGTATAGCGCGACATCGGTACCGGCGGGCAGCACGCTGGCGACCTCGATGCCGGTGAGGTGGTTGGGCATCAGGTGTGCGGTGCGCGCGAACCAGAAATTGGAAATCTGCGTCAGCAACTCGCCTTTGCCGGGGATGGGATCGGGCAGCACCACGTCGAACGCCGAGAGGCGATCGCTGGCCACGATCAGCAGGCGTCCGGCATCCAGCGCATAGACATCGCGCACCTTGCCTCGGTGCAGCAGATGCAGGCCGGGCAGATCGGATTGGACCAGCAGGCTCACGGCGCGTTCTCGGCGGGGAAATCGCGATTGTAAGCGCCAGCGCGCGGCCGCTGCCCGCCAGGCCGCTACACTGCGCGCTTTCGTCCGCTTGCCGCCATGCGCGTACGCCGTTTTCGCCTTGTCTCCGCCGCCGTAGTGCTGAGCCTGCTGCTGGCGGCGTGCAGTTCGCGCCTGCCCGACAGCGCCGGCCACGCCGGTTCGTCCGCGGCCCATTTGCAGCCGCCCGCGCAGCTCGGCCTGTGCGCGGCCTGTCACGGCAGCGACGGCATCGCGCGCCAGCCCGGCGTGCCCAACCTCGCCGGCCAGCCCGCGGGTTATCTGCTGCAAGCGATGCACGAGTATCGGGACGGCACCCGCGACGTGGCGCTGATGCGCGGCGCCCTCGGTCCTATCAGCGCGCAGCAGTTGCAGGCGCTGGCCGCGTGGTACGCGGCGCAGCCGGCCTGCCCGCCGCGCGCCGCGCGCCGATGAGTTTCCTGTGGACCTGGGTCGGCGCCGGCCTGGGCCTGGCGCTGGGCCACAATCTGGCCGCGCTGGTGTTGGGCGCGCTGATCGGCTGGACCGTGGACACCGCGCGCCACCAGCAGCGCCGCCTGCGCGCGCAGCGCCAGTTCGTGGCGCCGCTGTTCGCGGTGCTGGGCGCGCTGGCCAAGAGCGACGGCCGCGTCACCCAGGCCGAGATCGACGCCGCCGAGCGCATGATGCAGCGCTTCGGCCTGGACGCCATGCAGCGCGGCGAAGCCATCGCGCGCTTCAACGCCGGCAAGCAGTCCGGCTTCCCGCTGGGCCCGGCGCTGCTCGAGCTGCGCCGCGTCTGTGCCGGCCAACCGCAACTCGCCTACGCCGTGCTTGATGTGCTGGCTGAAGTGGCCTACGCCGAGGGTTCCGCCAGTCCCGCCAAGTTCCAGTTGCTGCAGCAGGCCGCGCATGCCCTGGGTTTCTCCGACATGCACCTGCTGGCGCTGCTGATGATGCGCGGCCACGCCGTGCCGCAGGGCGCAGGCTCTGCCTGGCAGCAGGGCTGGGATGCCCGGCCGGGTGCCGGCAACGGCCATGCGCGGCCGCCGCCGCGCGCGGCCGGGCCCGACCCCTACGCCGTGCTGGGCGTGGGCCGCGGCGACGACGATGCCAGCATCAAGCGCGCCTACCGCAAGCTGATCTCGCAATACCACCCCGACCGCCTGGGCGACCTGCCCGAGGAACTGCGCCGCCGCGCCGAGCGCCGCGCCAGCGAGATCAACACCGCATGGGAGGCGATCAAGGTCGAGCGCGGCATCGTGTGAGGATTGCGGTAGACGGGCATCCTCCCGGACGGTGCGCGGTGCCCCGGGATTCAAGCAGTCGCCGGCGCCCGCATCAGTACCCCAGGTGCCATGACGGTTTCAGCGGGCATGAGCGGCGAGCGCAGACTGCCCATCTTGGCCGCGCGCGCTTCACATCGCACAATGACGGCACGTACCGGAGACCGTCATGCGTCAGCCCGTCGTCATCGCCCCGTCAATCCTGTCCGCTGATTTCGCGCGCCTGGGCGAGGACGTGCGCAAGGCGCTGGACGCCGGCGCCGACTGGGTGCACTTCGACGTGATGGACAACCACTACGTGCCCAATCTCACGATCGGACCGCTGCTGTGCAAGGCGCTGCGCGACTACGGCATCACCGCGCCCATCGACGTGCATCTGATGGTGGAGCCGGTGGACCGCATCGTGCCGGACTTCGCCGCCGCCGGTGCCACGCGCATCAGCTTCCATCCCGAGGCCACGCGCCACGTCGACCGCACGCTGCAGCTGATCCGCGGCCACGGCTGCATGACCGGGCTGGTGTTCAATCCGGCCACGCCGCTGGAGTGGCTGGACTGGACGCTGCAGCAGCTCGACCTGGTGCTGCTGATGTCGGTCAATCCCGGCTTCGGCGGGCAGCAGTTCATTCCCGCCACGCTGGAAAAGCTGCGCGCGGTGCGCCGGCGCATCGACGCCGGCGGCTGCGCCGTGCGGCTGGAAGTGGACGGCGGCATCAACCACGAAACCATCGCGGCGGCGGCGGCGGCCGGCGCCGACACCTTCGTGGCCGGCAGCGCCGTATTCGGCAAGCCGGACTATCGCGCCGTGATCGCCGACCTGCGCGCGCGCGCCGCGGCCGCCGCATGAACGCGCCGTGTTGCTGACGCGCCGCGGCGGCGCTGTTATCGTGCCGCGTTCGCTCATGGCATCCGCGACGTGATCACGCAAGACGAGTTCGAGGCCCTGGCCGCGCAGGGTTACAACCGCATTCCCGTGGTGCGCGAGGTGTTCTCCGACCTCGACACGCCGCTGTCGGTGTATCTGAAGCTGGCCGACGGGCCGCACACCTTCCTGTTCGAATCGGTGGAGGGCGGCGAGTCGTGGGGACGCTACTCGATCATCGGCCTGCCGGCCCGCCGCGTGTACACGCTGCGCGAGGGCGAACTGGTCACGCAGGCGCTGGGCGAGGTGGTCGCGCGCGAGCGGCCGGCCGATCCGCTGGCCGCCATCGAAACATTACGCGCCGGCTTCAAGGTGCCGCGCCTGCCCGGGCTGCCGGCCTTCACCGGCGGGCTGGTGGGCTACTTCGGCTTCGAGTGCATCGGCATCATCGAGCCGCGCCTGGCGCGCAGCGACAAGCCCGATCTGCTGGGCACGCCCGACGCGCTGCTGATGCTGGCCGAGGAAGTCGCGGTGTTCGACAACCTGCGCGGCCGGCTGTACCTGATCGTGCATGCCGATCCGGCCGCGCCGCAGGCCTGGCGGAGCGCGCAGCGGCGTCTGGACGAGCTGAGCTTCCGCCTGCGCCGCGCCGGCTCGGCCTATCCCGACGCGCTGCCGGCGCAGGTGCTGGACGAGCGCGACTTCAAGTCCGGTTTCACCCGCGCCCAGTTCGAGGCCATGGTCGAGCGCGCCAAGGACTACATCCGCGCCGGCGACATCTTCCAGGTGGTGCCCTCGCAGCGCCTCAGCGTGCCCTTCGCGGGGCGGCCGGTGGACGTGTACCGCGCGCTGCGCGCGCTCAATCCCTCGCCCTACATGTACTTCGTCGATCTGGGCGCGACGCAGATCGTCGGCTCCTCGCCGGAGATTCTGGCGCGCCTCAAGGACGGCAAGGTGGTGGTGCGCCCGCTGGCCGGCACGCGCCGCCGCGGCGTCACCCCCGAGGAGGACGCACGGCTCGCCGAAGAGCTGCTGGCCGATCCCAAGGAGCGCGCCGAGCACCTGATGCTGATCGATCTGGGCCGCAACGATGTCGGCCGCATCAGCGAAACCGGCAGCGTGCATGTGACCGATTCGTTCGCCATCGAGCGCTACTCGCACGTGATGCACATCGTCTCGCAGGTGCAGGGCACGCTGCGGCCGGGTCTCGGCTACATGGACGTGCTGAAGGCCACGTTTCCGGCCGGTACGCTGAGCGGCGCGCCCAAGATCCGCGCGCTGGAAATCATCCAGGAGCTGGAGCCGTTCAAGCGCAACATCTACGCCGGCGCGGTGGGCTGGATCGGCTGGTGGGGCGACGCGGATACTGCCATCGCCATCCGCACCGCCGTCATCCACGGCGGCCAGCTGCACGTGCAGGCCGGTGCGGGCATCGTCTACGACTCCGACCCGGCCGCCGAGTGGGAGGAGACCATGAACAAGGCGCGCGCCCTGTTTCGCGCGGTGGCGCAGGCGGCGGAGGGGCTGTGATGGTCCTGGTGATCGACAACTACGACAGCTTCACCTGGAACCTCGTGCAGTATCTGGGCGAGCTGGGTGCCGGGACGCGGGTGCTGCGCAACGACGCGATCGACGTCGCCGGCGTCCGCGCGCTGGCGCCGCAGCACATCGTGCTCTCGCCGGGGCCGTGCACGCCGACCGAATCCGGCGTGTCGCTGGCACTGCTGGCGGCGATCGCCGCGGGCGATGCGGCGCTGTCGCGCACGCCGGTGCTGGGCGTGTGCCTGGGCCACCAGGCCATCGGCCAGGCCTTCGGCGGACAGGTGGTGCGCGCAGAGCGCATCATGCACGGCAAGACCTCGCCGATCCGCCACATCGGCAGCGGCGTGTTCGCCGGGCTGCCGGACGGCTTCACCGCCACGCGCTACCACTCGCTGGTGGTCGAGCCACGCTCGTTGCCGCGGGCTCTCGAAGTGACGGCGTGGACCGAAAACGCGGATGGCTCGCGCGAGGCCATCATGGGTTTGCGCCACGCCACGCTGCCCGTGTACGGCGTGCAGTTTCATCCCGAGTCCATCCTCACGCAGCACGGCCACGCGCTGCTGCGCAACTTTCTCGCGCTGCGAGCACCCGCATGAAACCGGTCGGCATCACCCCGCACGAAGCCCTGCAGCGCACCATCGAGCACCGCGAGATCTTCCACGATGAGATGGTGGACCTGATGCGCCAGATCATGCGCGGCGAGCTTTCGCCGGCGCTGATGGCGGCGATCATCACCGGCCTGCGCGTGAAGAAGGAAACCGTCGGCGAGATCACCGGCGCCGCGCGCGTGATGCGCGAGCTGGCGGTGCGGGTGGAGACACCTGCGTATCCGCACTTCGTCGACATCGTCGGCACCGGCGGCGACGGCGCGCACAGCTTCAACATCTCCACCGCCAGCATGTTCGTGGCGGCCGCGGCCGGCGCACGCGTCGCCAAGCACGGCAACCGCAGCGTGTCCTCCAGTTCCGGCAGCGCCGACGTACTGGAGGCGCTGGGCGCGGTCATCGATCTGGCGCCCGCGCAGGTGGCGCGGTGTCTCGCGGAAACCGGCATCGGCTTCATGTTCGCACCCAACCACCATCCGGCCATGAAGGCGGTGGCGCCGGTGCGCCGGGAGCTGGCCGTGCGCACACTGTTCAACATCCTCGGGCCGCTGACCAATCCGGCCGGCGCACCGGCCATCCTGATGGGCGTGTTCCATCCGGACCTGGTCGGCATCCAGGTGCGCGTGCTGCAGCAGTTGGGTGCGCAGCGCGCCATGGTGGTGTACGGCAAGGATGGCCTGGACGAGATCTCGCTGGGCGGCGCCACCCTGGTCGGCGAACTGCGCGAGGGCGTGGTGCGCGAGTACGAGATCGAGCCCGAAGACTTCGGCTTCGCCATGGCCTCCAGCCGCAATCTGCGCGTGGACAACGCGCAGGCCTCGCGCGATCTACTGCTAGCGGCGCTGGAAAATCGCCACCCCGTCGCGCGCGACGTGGTGCTGCTGAATGCCGGCGCTGCGCTGGTCGTGGCGGGCATCGCGGTCGATCTGCCCGACGGCATCGCCCGCGCCCGCGCGGTCATCGACAATGGCGCGGCACGCGCGCGGGTCGACATCTTCGTCTCCGCCACGCAGCGGCTGCGGGAGGGTGCGGCATGAGCGACGCGTTTCTGGCCGAATTACCCGAGCCTCCTTATTACGCGGTGATTTTCTGCTCACGTCGCACGCATCACGATGCCGATGCCGATGCCGATGCCTATGCCGAGGCGTCCGCGCACATGCTGGATCTGGCGGCGCGCCAGCCGGGGTTTTTGGGCGTGGACAGCGTGCGTGATGCGCGCGGCTGCGGGATCACCGTCTCGTACTGGGACAGCGAAGCGGCGATCGCGGCATGGAAGCGCCATGCCGAGCACGCGGCGACGCGGGCGGCTGGGCGCACGCGCTGGTACGAGGCGTACGAGCTGCGCGTGGCCCGCGTCGAGCGGGCCTACGGCTGGCGCCGGGCCGGCGTGGCATGAGCGACATCCTCGAACGCATCCTGGCGCGCAAGGCCGAGGAAGTCCGCGCGCGCGCCGCGCGCCTGCCGCTGGCTGAACTCGCTGCGCGCTGCGCCGATCTGTCCGCGCCGCGCGGCTTCGCCGATGCGCTGGCCGCGCGCGCCGAGGCGGGCCTGCCGGCGGTGATCGCCGAGGTCAAGAAAGCCAGCCCCAGCGCCGGGGTGATCCGTGCCGATTTCGATCCGGCCGCCATCGCGCGCAGCTACGCGGCGGGCGGTGCCACCTGTCTGTCGGTGCTGACCGACGAGGCGTTTTTCCAGGGCAGCGACGCCTACCTGCGGCAGGCACGCGCCGCTTGCGCGCTGCCCGTGCTGCGCAAGGACTTCGTTGTCGATCCGTACCAGGTGTACGAGGCGCGTGCGCTGGGTGCCGACTGCATCCTGCTGATCATGGCCGCGCTCACCGATGCACGCCTGCTGGAGCTGGCGTTGCTGGCCAGCGAACTGGACCTGGACGTGCTGGCCGAGGTGCACGATGGCGCGGAACTCGAGCGCGCGCTGGACCTGCCGGTGCGGCTGATCGGCGTCAACAACCGCAACCTGCGCACCTTCCAGACCACGCTGGACAATACGCTGGCGCTGCGCGATCGCGTGCCGGCCGATCGCCTGCTGGTCAGCGAAAGCGGTATCCACACGCCCGGTGACGTGGCGCGGCTGCGCGCCGCGGGCGTGCACGCGTTCCTGGTCGGCGAAGCATTCATGCGCGCGGTCGATCCGGGCGCCGAACTGGCGCGCCTGTTCGCAATTCCGGCGCCATGAACCAGACCGTGTCACCGGCCGCGGCCGCAACGCCGCGCGTGGTGCTGTTCGATTTCGACGGCGTGCTGGTGCGTGGCGACAGCTTCAGCGGTTTTCTGCGCGCGCGCGTGCGCCGCCAGGCCTGGCGCCTCGCGCTGCTGTTGCCGTTGTTGCCGGCGTTGCCGCTGCTGCTGCTGCGGCGCGGGCGACGCGTTCTGTTGCACTGCACGGTGTGCTTGTTACTGCTTGGCACCAGCTTGTCGCGTTACCGGGCATTGGCCGAATCGCACGCGCGGGTACAGGCGCTGCGGCGCGGGTTCTTCGTGCCGGATGCGGTCAGCGCGCTGCGCCGCCATCTGTTGCGCGGTGATCGCGTGATTGTGGTCACCGGCTGCGAGGAGCACCTGGCGCGTGCGCTGCTGCAGGCGGTGCGGCTGGACGGCGTGGAACTGGTGGCCTCGCGTCTGCGCGGATCCTGGCTGGGCGCGGCGCCGGCGGTGCACAACATCGGCCGCGAGAAGCTGCGCCAGATGGAAGCGCATGGCGTCGAACCGCCGTTCGCCTGCGTCTACAGCGACGCCGACGCCGATCTGCCCATGCTGCTGGCGGCCGAGCGCGCGGTGCTGGTCAATCCCGGCGAGAGCCTGCGCGCACGCATGCAAACCCGGCTGGGCAGCCGCTACGCCGAGGTGGACTGGGGCTGAGCACGCAGTCTCAGCGCGTGCCCAACACCACGATGGTCTTGCCGGAGACTTGGATCATGCCGCGCTCCTCGAGCTGCTTGAGCACGCGTCCGGCCATCTCGCGCGAGCAGCCGACGATGCGCGAGAGTTCCTGGCGCGAGATGCGGATCTGCGTGCCGCTGGGATGGCTGAGCGCATCCGGTTCCATGCACAGGTCCAGCAGCGTGCGGCTGATGCGCGTGGACACATCCATGAACGCCAGCCGGCTGGCTTGCCGCGAAGCGCGCAGCAGGCGCGACGACAGTTGCGTGCCGATCAGGTACAGCAGCTTGGGGCATTCCTGGTGCAACGTGGTGGCGAACAACTGGAACAGCCGCTCATAGCTGATCTCGGCCAGCTCACAGGCGTTGCGCGTGCGCACGGTGGTCTCGCGCTGGGTGGGCTGGAAGAACAGGCCGGTCTCGCCGATGAACTCGCCGCGGTTGATGTAGGCCACGATCAACTCGCGGCCCTCGTCATCCTCGGTCAACACGCTCACCGAACCGTCGATCACGTAAAACAGCGTGGTCGGCTCGTCGCCCGGGCGGATGATGGCGGTCTTGGTCGGGTAGCGACGGCGATGGCATTGCGCCAGGAAGCGCTCGATCGAATCAGGATCGGGTGCCAGCGCCGCGGGCGCCTGACTGCGGCGGAAGTTTTCCTGCAGAAGGTATTTCAGGCTCAAGTGGAATACCTCGGCGTCGACCTGTAATGCGGCTCACATACTGTCATTGTGACAGTAAAGAAATGCCAATGGCACGTGTGCAAGCCGTCACCCGGCGAGCCATACTAGAAGGCTGTCCATCGCCGTGCTTTGCGGCACACCCGTTCACACCATCGAGGATGCCGTCGTGGTCATACCGCTGCCGCGCCTGCGCTTGCAGGGTTTCAACAACCTGACCAAATCGCTGAGCTTCAATATCTACGATATCTGCTACGCGGTATCGGAGGAGCAGCGGCAGCGCTACATCGAGTATATCGACGAGCAGTACGACGCCGACCGCCTCACCCAAATCCTCAGCGACGTGGCCGAGATCATCGGCGCCAATATCCTCAACGTCGCGCGTCAGGATTACGACCCGCAGGGCGCATCGGTGACCATGCTGATCTCCGAGTATCCGGTGGTCGAGAAACTGGGCCGCGACGTAATTTCCGGTGCCGTGGTGGCGCATATGGACAAGAGCCACATTACCGTGCACACCTATCCGGAGACGCACCCGCACAACGGCATCGCCACCTTCCGCGCGGATATTGACGTTTCCACCTGTGGCGTGATTTCACCGCTGAAGGCGTTGAATTTCCTGATCGACAGTTTCGAGTCGGACATCGTCACCACGGATTACCGCGTGCGCGGCTTCACCCGCGACGTGAAGGGCAAGAAGCACTTCATCGACCACAAGATCAACTCGATCCAGGATTACCTGGCCAAGCACATTCAGCAGAAGTACGAGATGTTCGACGTCAACGTGTACCAGGAGAACATCTTCCACACCAAGATGCACATCAAGGACTTCGACCTGGATACTTATCTATTCGAGGCTAATGCATCGGACCTGTCGTTCAAGGACCGGCAGCGCATCGAGGTGCTGCTGCGGCGCGAGATCGAGGAGCTGTTCCACGGCCGCAACCTGATGTGAGCGGTTTGCAAAACCGCTCCGGCGCCGTGTGCCGCGCGGCTCAGATGCGGTAGGCCATGGCCTTCATCAGCGCGGCGGTGGCGTGCATCAGGCGTGGTATCGGCGGCGGCAGCTCGCGGCCGCCGTGCGCGCGCGCCGCGGCGCCATGGCGTGCCTCGTCGGCCTGCATCTGCGCCAGCACGGCGCGTGATGCGGTATCGGCGTCCGGCAAGCGTTCGATATGTGCGGCCAGATGGGCCTCCACCTGACGTTCGGTTTCGCTGACAAAGCCCAGGCTGA
>JAJYQO010000100.1 GCA_021794575.1 Pseudomonadota bacterium
TGCGCCAGATGCCGCTGCCGGGGCCGCCGTCGTTCAAGGTCCATGGCGTGCGGTTGGCCTGCCAGGTGGCGGCAAACACCACCTCGGGGTTGGAGGGCGCCCAGGCGATGTCCACCGCACCGGTGCCATCGCCCACGAACAGGCTCTTGTGCCAGGTCTTGCCGCCGTCGGTGGTCTCGAACACGCCACGGTTGGCGTTGGGCTTCCACGGATTGCCCAATACCGCCACCAACACGTGATCGGGGTTCTTGGGATCGACCAGGATGCGGCCCACCTGGCCATGTTCGGTCAGCACCCGCCGGAAGGTCTTGCCCGCGTCGGTGGAGAGGTACACGCCGTCGCCGCCGATCACGTCGCTGCGGATGTTGGCCTCGCCGGTGCCTACCCAGACGATGTTCGGGTTGGACGGCGCCAGCGCCACCGCTCCGATCGAGGACGTGCCCTCCTTGCCGAAGATGGCGGTGAAGTGCAGCCCGCCGTCGACGGTCTTCCACACCCCGCCGCTGGCCGCGCCCACGTAGAACACGCGCGGATTGCCGGGGATGCCGGCGATCGCCGTGACGCGTCCGCCGGCCACCGCCGGACCCAGATCGCGGAAGGCCAGATGCGCGAACGGATCCTTGGCCGGATCGACCTTGACGGCCGCGCCGGGCGCGGGTGCCGCCAACAGCGGCAGCGCCGGGGCGAGCGCCAGGGCCAAGGCAAGGGCAAGACGGGACGGACGCGGGGTGCGAGGCATGAGTGACTCCGGGGATTAGACGACCCCACTCAGACCGTTCAGTCGTAGTTTGGTTGCAGCGCGCACCCCTGCCGGAAGTCATGGGCGGAAGGGGGAAAACCGGGATTGCATGGGAACCTTAATTGCGTGATCGCGCACCGAGTTTCGTCGTGTGGTGCGGTAATTAGTTGACGTGGTGTGATGTAGCTTTGATTTGACACCACTCCGCAGAAACGGCGGATCGCGTTGTGGATGGGTTGTCGCCGCAGCGACCGTGCGCGGCGGCGGCAGTGCCTGCATGTCGGGCAGCGCCGATTCCAGTTGCTCAGCTCACACGGCGCGCGGTGCTCGGCACCGATCGTACTGGTGGCGTGCTCGATCTCCTGCTTGAGCACCCGAAAGCGCGCTCGATGTCGGCCCGCACCGGGCAATACTCCGACCACGGTCGCCACGTCCAGGGTGACGATCCGTTCGATCTCGGTCCGCTGCCCACGCGCGATGGTGTGCAGCATCCCGCCGACCGCTGAGCCTTGCGCGTCATGACGCCGCGCGCCGACGGGATACGGCGCGCGTCTGGCGCCGGGGGCGGTGCCGCACCCGGCGCCAGAAGCCAGTCTTCAGACCAGTTGGCCCTTGTGTCGTGCCGGTGCCGGTACCTTCGGCGCCGAATGCGGCGTCGCGGGTCCGGGCAGGATGACGATCACGCGGGCCGGCTGCGGCATCACCTGCGTCGGCATCAGTAGCTGCGGAAAGCGCACCTCGACCGGCGGCGCCAGTGCCGGCAGCGGCATCAGCATTGGCTGGCCGAATGCGGTCGGCATGGGCAGCGACGGTGCCAGCAGTTGCTGGTCCAGTGCCGTCTGGATCTGCTGCATCTGCCGCATCTGCGCCTGCATGGCGCGCATCTGCTGCAGCGCCCAGGCCGGCATGGCCGCGCCGTTGCTTTCGGACACCTGGATGGTGGCCGCGCCACCGGGGCCGCGCCAGCTCCAGGTGCGCACCTGCACCGGGCCGGTCGCGGTGCGCGCGACCTGCACGGTTTCATGCATGGGCACGGTGCGGCCGTCGAAGTGGATCAGCAGCGGTTGCGCCGCCAGCGCCAGCGCCGGCAGGGCCAGGCCTGCAAGGGCCACGGCAAGAGTTTTCTTACGCATAAGCACCTCCTCGGAACACCCGGCTCCAACGACGCCGGGCATGGCCTATGACCACACCGCGCCAGGCGGGTTTCGGCGCATCGCGGCCGCGTTCAAGCACCGGCCAGATAGCTTGCGGCGACGCAAGCCGCCTGCAACGCAACCTTCAACATGCGCGCCGTGGAACTCCGATGCCGGCTGTGCTCTCCTACTGCCACTGCCATCGATTGCGCGGGAGCGCACGCACCATGAGCCGATTCGCATCGTTCACCCTGTCGCTGATCGTGGCCGGCACCGCGCTGCTGGGCGCCGGCGCGGCACGCGCGCAGTTGCTGTTCAGCACGCCGCCCGTGCAGGCCGCGCTGCTGGGCAAGCCGCTGCCGGCGGCGCTGCTGGCGCAACTGGCGCAGGCCAGCCAGCGCGGGTTGCAGGTCACGCAGGTGCCGCAGCCGCTGCATCTCGAGGCCATCCATGGCCCGGCGCTGGGCAGGCCGCCGGTGTTGCTGTACGTCGGCGCCGAGTTTTGCCCGTACTGCGCGGCGCAGCGCTGGGGCGTGACGCTGACGCTGCTGCGCTTCGGCAGGCTGTCCGGACTGCGCTACATGCTGTCCTCGGCGCACGACGTGTTTCCGGATACCGCCACGGTGAGCTTCGCGCAGGCGCGTTTCCAGAGCGCCGCGCTGGCGCTGCAGGCCTATGAGACTGCCGACCGCGACCAGAAGCCATTGATGCGGATGCCCGCGCTGGCGCAGCAGATTTTCAAGCGCTACGATGTGCCGCCGCACGTGCAGTACGCCTACGGCATTCCGTTCGTGTACCTCGACGGTGCCTACCTGCTGTCGCAGCCGATGATCTCGCCGGGCAGCCTGGCCGGCATGAGCTGGCAGCAGATCACCGCGCAGCTCGACGACCCGCGCAGCGTGCTGTTCGCCGCCATCATGCCGCGCGTGAATCTGCTCAGCGCAGCGATCTGCCGCGTCAACGGCGGCCAGCCGGCCACGGTCTGCGGCGCGCCCGGCGTGCGCGCGACCGCCGCTGCGCTGGCGCGCCTGCCGGCGGCCGCGCACTGATCGTGACCACACGCGGCCTGCCGCGCACCATCCGCAGTGGTGGCTTGTTGCTGCGCCCGTGGCGGCACAGCGATGCACCGCGCTTCGCGATGGCGGTGCGCGAATCGGCGGCCAGCGTCGGGCGCTGGATGTCGTGGCCGCGTGCGGATTACACGCCGGACATGGCGCTGGCCTGGTTCGCCGATTGCGCGACGAAGCGGCGCGCGGACACTGCACACGAGTTCGGCATTTTCAGCAGCGCCGGGCGCGAGTTCCTCGGCGGCGCCGGACTCAACCGCATCGATGCGCAGCACCGCAGCGCCAACCTCGGTTACTGGGTGCGGTTCACGCGCCAGGGACAGGGTATCGCCACGCAAACGGCGCGCGCATTGCTGGCCTTCGGCTTCGACGCGCTGCAACTGGCGCGCATCGAAATCGTCGTGGCCGAGGGCAACGCCGCCAGCGCGGCGGTGGCGCGCAAGGCCGGCGCCACGCTGGAGTGCATCGCACGCAATCGCTTGATCGTGGGCGGGCGTGCGGCGCCGGCACGCGTGTTCGCCTGCGTCCCGGCGGCTGCCGCAGGGACGCCTGCGCAGTCCCTGCCCGCCATACCGACCACGGTACGTGCGCGGCCAATGGCCACATCACGCCGCGACGCTACGTCCGCACGTGTCGTGCTACGCGCGCTGCAGCCCGGCGATGCACGTGCGTTTCTTGCCGCGGCGCGCGCCAGCCGCGCCTTGCATCAGCCCTGGCTGCGCGCACCACAGACGCCGGAGCAATTCCGCGCGCTGCTGGCACGCGCCGCGCAGCCCGATCACCACACGCATCTGGTGTGCCTGCGCGACAGCGGCGCGGCGGTCGGCGTGATCAATCTCAGCAATATCGTTCGCGGCGCATTCGCCAGCGCGTACCTGAGCTACTACGTGTTCGCAGGACACGAACGCCGGGGCTTGATGCGCGAGGCGCTGCACGCCGCCGTGCGCCACGCCTTCGGCACGCTGAAACTGCACCGGCTGGAGGCCAATATCCAGCCCGGCAACAGCGCCTCGCGCGCGCTGGTGCGCGCCTGCGGCTTCACGCTGGAAGGTTTTTCGCCGCGTTATCTGAAAGTCGCCGGCCGCTGGCACGACCACGAGCGCTGGGCGCGGCTGGCGGACGGGCCGCAGCCCAGCTGCTGAATCCGGCCGCACCTTCAGCGACCGCGCATGAACCACGCCCGCGCGCGCGGATAGTCGACGGTCATGCGCAGGTCGCGCAGGGCATTTCCGCCCAGAGAGCCGTACACCGGTGCGCTGGTCATGCTCGACATGACTTTCAGGAAATTGGCGTCGGGCCGCTCGGTGAACCACACCGGGCCGACGCGGAGACCGGCGACCCGCACACGCGGCACTTCGATCATCGCGGCGCCGGTGCCCGTCTGCGCCATGCGGATCACACGCCAGCCGGGGTGCTCGCGATGCCAGCGCTCGAACAGGCTGGCGATGATCATGCTGGTGGCGCGCAAGCGCGGGCCGCCGTCGCGCAACTGTGACAGCGCGGCGCGCGTCAGGTAGGTCTCGGCGCCGGTGTCCAGCAGCAGCGGCACGGCGCTGCCATCGATGCGCACCACGATGCGCGGAAAGTCGTCCACCCGCCGTCCCCGTGCATCCACCGGAAAACCGAGCGGCACGGCGTGCGCGCCGGCCGGCGTCCAGCCCGGCGGATCCAGCCATAGACGCCCTGCCGGGTAGTTCCAGGTCCACACGTGCCCCGCGAACCACGCCTGGCCGAGGATGCCGTCACCCTGCAGCGGCCACCCCGGCAGTTGCCGCATGTCGGGTACGACCACCATCGGCGCATGCGCGAGCGGAATCGGCGCCGCCAGTCCGAGCGAGCGCATGGCGATCACGCGCGCGCCGCGCCCGAGCTGCGCGCGCAGCGTCGGATCGGCGGGGGCCCGCGGCTGCAGACCGAGTCGCGCCAGTGCCGGCGCGGCGACGACCATGGCCCCGCCCGTGTCGGTATACAGGCGCAGCCTGCCGCCATGCGTCGCTGCACACTCCAGGTAAACGCGATCGGCGCGGAACACTGCGGGCATGGGCCATCGCGGCGGCAGCGCCCACACGGCCGCCGTCGCCAGCAGACACAGCGCAGAGACAGCGCCGGCCAGAATGCGCGTGACTCGCGGTGGGCCGTGGCCGGACCGGGTGCCGTCCACGCGCTGGCGCAGGGTGTCGATCTCGAGACGATGCAGGATGTCGGGCATATCCGGTCTCAGCTGCGATTTCAGGCTGCGGTTGCGCGTGCCGCCACGCGCTCCCAGGTGGTGGCTTCGAGGCTGGGCCGCGCGCGCGCGCGTTCGAGCCACTTGCACAAACGTGGCGTGGCGGCGGTGAGCGCCGTCCACTCCGGCGTGGCGCTGAGAAAATCGAGCTGCGGCGCCAGCAGCGCGTCGGCCAGGGTGAACGCCTCGCCGGCGCAGAACGGCTGCTGGCCCAGCAACGCGGACAACTCGGTGAACACCGTGCGCGCCTTGGGCATGGCCGCGGCGATGGCGGCCTCGTCCGGCGTCAGTCCCAGCAAGCGCGGACCGACGACGCGCTGGAAGCCGATCACGTTGGCCACACCCTGGAACAGGACCAGTCGTTGATCGCCATCAGCTGGTCCATGCGCGCAGCGCAGCGCGCGTCGTCTGGCGTCAGCGACGGCGCCGGCAGCACGCGGTCTAGGTAGCGCAGGATGGCCTGCGTCTCGTACCGGCGGAAGCCGTCGTGCTCCAGCACCGGCACCCGCGCGAACGGATGCCGCGCGGTGTGCTCCGGCGAGCGCAGGGTGCCCGGCGCCACCGCGGCTAGGCGGTACGGCGCGCCTTTCTCCTCCAGCGCGATCAGCACCGCGCGTCCGAACGGGCTGCCTGCACCGTGTACCCGCTCATGGCGCACTCCCGTTGCGCGCCGCTTCGCGCGCGAAGCATTCGAGCATGCCGGGCCAGCCGCCGTCGACATGGCCACGCATGCTTTCGCCATCGATCTTGCCCATGCGCTCGAAGTCGCGATGCTCCAGTTCCACGCGCGTGCGCGCGGGGCCTTCGGCGATGAAGCGCACCTCCACCTCCGAGGCCAGTTCGATATGCGCGGCGGGCTTCCATTGCGCACTGATCTCCCAGCCCACCACCAGCCGCACGCCGGGCTCCCACACCCGCACGTGACCCACGGTGACCTCGCTGCCGTCGGCGTGGCGGGTGTACCAGCGCCCGCCGACGAAGGGCTCGATCACCGAGTGCGCGATCGGCCCCTGGCCGATGCCTTTGTCATGCGGCCACCAGCGGTCGATGCCGGCGGTGAACACCGCGAAGGCGTGCGCGGCGCCGGTTTCGACGACGATGGATCTGTTGCTGTTGCCTCGTCTCGGCGACTCGCTTGCCGGCCGCATGGAAGTGGTGGAACTGCAGCCGCTCACCGCCGCCGAGCAGGCGCGCCAACGTGGCAGGTTCGTGGATGCATTGCTCGAAGGCAAACTGAAACCCGCACTGGCGACGGCCGGCGAGCCCGATACGCTTGGATTAGCCGCACGAGTGGTGATGGGCGGTTTTCCCGAAGCGGTGCGACGAGAACCTGAGCACGCCCGCGCCTGGCACCGACAATATCTGCGCGCCGTACTCGACCGTGACGTGCACGACGTGGCACGCGTGCGCGACACGCGCGAGCTTGCGCGGCTGCTGAAACTGCTGTCTCTGCGCACGGCGCAGCTGCTCAACGTTGCGAACCTGAGCAACGAACTGGACCTGCGCCGGGAGACCGTCGAGCATTACTTCGCCGTTTGCGAGCGGCTGTTTCTAGTGCGGCGCCTTAATGCGTGGCACACCAACCGCGCCACGCGCCTGATCAAAGCCCCCAAGGTACATCTGGTGGACAGCGGGCTGGCTGCCACGCTTGCGGGGTCTACCGCGAATGATGCCATTGCGCAGCGCGAACGCTTCGGGCATCTGCTGGAGACATTCGTGGTCCAGCAACTGATCACGCAGGCCGGCTGGACAGCGCCGGAGCTGGAGTTCTCGCACTACCGCGACAAAGACCAGGTAGAAGTGGACCTGGTCATCAACCGCGGCCGCGAGGTATGGGGTGTGGAGGTGAAATCGGCCGCCACCGTCACGCCCGCCGATGGCGCCGGCCTGCGTCGTCTGGCCGATCAGTGCGGCAAGTATTTCCGCGGTGGCGTCGTGCTGCATGCCGGCGCCAGCACCGTCAAGCTTGCGGTCGAAAACTGCCTTGCCGTGCCCTTGGCGCGATTGTGGGACATGTGAGAGGACGCACGATGGAAAAACTGAAAATGCATTGGCCCGATCGGGTCGATGCCAATATCGAGCGCATCGCCGAATTGTTTCCCACCCGCGTCACCGAAAACCGCGACGAAAGCGGCGAGGACGCGCGCGCAGCCCCCGCCTAGGCAGCTGCGCCGCGCCGCGCCAGCAGCGCGTACAGCACCGGCACCAGCACCAGCACCAGCGGCATCTGCACGGCGAGGCCGGCGATGATGGCGATGGCCAGCGGCTGCTGCATGGCCGAGCCCTGGCCGATGCCCAGCGCCAGCGGCAGCAGCGCCAGCGCGGCGGCCAGGGTGGTCATGGCGATCGGACGCAGACGGTTTTCGCCGGCCCGGATCAGCGCCTCGCGGAACGCCACGCCCTCGCCGCGCAATAGCTGCAGCTCGGAGAAATAGAACACGCCGACCTCGGTGACGATGCCGAGGATCATGGTCAGGCCCATCAACGCGGTGATGTTCAAGGTCTGTCCGGTGATCCACAGCCCGAAAAATACGGCGCTGGCGGCCAGCAGCGACGCGGACATGATCGACAGCGCCACGCGGAAGCGCTCGTACATGAACAACAGCGCCAGGAACACCAGCGCCGCCGCTGCGACGAACACCATGGCCAGTCCGCGGAAGGCGATCTGCTGCTGCTGGTACAGCCCGCCCAGCGTGTAGTAGACGCCGGGCGGCAGCAGGCCGGGCCGGGCCAGCACGTTGCGCACATCGGCGAGCGCACCGCCGAAGCCGCGGCCCTGGATGCGCGCGGACACCGCGACCATCGGCTTGAGGTCGTAGCGGGTGATCTGCGGCTGGCCGGTGATCAGTTGCAGCGTGGCGATGCGCGAGAGCGGGATCAGATCGCCGTTGGCCGCGCGCAGGCGCAACGCCTCGACGCGGCGCAGCGAGTCGCGCTCGTCGCGCGCCACCCATACGCGCACGCCGATCACCTGCTGGCCGCGGATCACGTGCGTAGTGACGGTGCCGGTGAGATAGGTGTCGAGTTGCCGCGTCACCTCCGCCGGGGTGATGCCGGAGAGCGCCGCCTTGATGCGGTCCACCTTGATCTCGACGGCATCGCCGGCGATGTTGAGGCCGTCCTGAATCTCGGTGAGTCCGCGCACCTTGCCGATCGCCATCGCCACCTTGGGCGCCAGCGTCACCAGTTGGCTCCAGTCATCGCCGAACAGGCGGATCACCACCGGCCGCGGCGAGCCGGTGAGATCGCCGATCAGATCCTGCATCGGCTGCGGGGTATCGAGGATCTCGAATCCCGGCACCTGGCGCTGGATGCGCCCGACGATGTGCTGCATCAGCGCGGCCTGGCCCGACGGCGACTTCAGGCGCACGAAGAAATCGCCCTCGTTGGCCTCGGTGATACCGCCGCCGAGTTGCGCGCCGGTGCGCCGCGACCAGGTGTCGACGCCGGGCGTGGTGGCGAGGATGTGCTCGACCTGCGCGATCAGGCGATCGCTCTCGGTGAGTGAGGTGCCCGGTCTGGTGCGGTAATCCAGCACGAAGCCGCCTTCCTGCATCTGCGGCATGAAGCCGGTGGGCACCTTGAGATAGCCGATCACGCCCACCAGCAGCAGCGGCGCCAGACCCAGCAGCAGCAGCGCCGGCCGCACCAGCAGGCGCTGCATCACGCGCCGGTAAGCGGCCAGCACGTGCCGGGTGAACGCGCCGCCGTGCTCGATGTGGGCATCGCGCGCGCTCAGCAGATGGTCGGCCAGCAGCGGCAACGCCAGCCAGGCGAAGAAGAAACTGATCACCAGGCTGGTCGCCATGGTCAGCGACAGCGCCTTGAAGAACGCGCCGGTCACCCCGCCCAGGAACGCCAGCGGCACGAAGATGATCACCGTGGCCGTGCTCGATCCGGCCAGCGGCTGGGTGAACTCGCGCGCCGCCGCCAGCAGTGTGGCGGTGCCGTGGCCGCGCTGCGCGACGCGGCGCACCAGGTGCTCCAGCATCACGATCACATCGTCGATGATCAGGCCCACCGCGGCGGCCATGCCGCCGAGGGTCATGATGTTGAAGCTCATGCCCAGCGCGTGCAGCAGCAGCGTGGTGGCCGCCAGCACCGCCGGCACCACCAGCACCGCGATCAGGGTCAGCTTCCAGTTGCGCAGGAACGCGAACAGCACCAGCGTGGCGAACAGCACGCCGAGCAGGATGGCGTCGCGCACCGACCCGGCCGAGGCGGTGATCAGTCCGCTCTGGTCGTACCACTGGTGGATGTGCACGTCCCTGGGCAGCCTGTCGCGGAACGCCGCCAGGGCGGCGGCGATGTCGCGGCTGATCGCCACCGTGTTGCCACCCAGTTGCTGGTAGACGTTGATCAGCACCGCCGGCTTGCCGTTGGCGGTCTCGGTCTGCCAGCGCGGCACCGTGGCGTCACGTACGCTGGCCACGTCGCCCAGCTCGACCACGCCGTTGCTGCCGGTGCGCAGCACGGTGTGGCGCACGGCCTCGAGGTTGGCGAAGCGCGTGTCGGAAAGCAGCAGATACAGGCGGTCCTCGTGCTCCAGCTTGCCCACCGCCTGCACCACGTTGGCGGCGGACAGCGCCTGCTCGACGTCCTGCAGGCTGAGGCCCAGCGCGGCCAGTCGCGCCGGATCCACGCTGACGCGATACTCGGGCGTCTCGCCGCCCTGGACCTGCACCGCGCGCACACCGTGGATGCTGGAGATCAGCGGCAACAACTGGTACTCGGCGATGGCGCGCAACTGCACCGGCGTCGCCGTGGGCGAGGTCAGGCTGTAGGCCACCACCGGAAACTTGGTGGGGTCCATCGGCCGCACGTCGAAACGCGTGCCGGCCGGCAACTGCGGCAGCACCTGGTTGAGCGCCGCCCCCACCTGCAGCGCCGAGCGCATGATGTCGGTGCCCCAGGAAAAGCGCAGGTCGATGTCGGTGGTGCCGCGGCTGGAGGTGGACGCGATGGCCTGCACGCCGGGCACGCCGCGCAGCGCACGCTCCACCGGGCGCGTCACTTCGATGGCCATCTGGCTGGCCGGGCGGTCGCCGGCGTCCACACTGACCCGCACGCGCGGAAACTGGATGGCCGGAAACAGCGACACCGGCATGTTCAGCGCCGCCACCAAGCCGCCCAGGCTGAGTACCGCCATCAGGAACAGGATCGAGCGCCGATGCTGCTGCAGCCAGCCGGCCAGGGTGCCCTTCATCGCGCCGGCCCTGCGCCGACGCGCACCGCCATGCCATCGTGCAGCTCGTAGTTGCCGGCGATCACCACGCGCTGCCCGACACGCAGCGCGCCCTGCACGCCGATCCAGCCGTCCTGCTCGATGCCGGTGCGCACCGCCACGCGGCGCGCGCGGCCCTGCTCGACCACGAACAAGTAGTCACCCCGCGCGTCGTTGAGCACGGCGCTGCGCGGCACTGCCAGCGCGCGCTGCGCGCGCACGCGGATGGCGCCGCGCAGCCAACTGCCTGGAATCAGCACGCTGGCCGCGCGCCCCTCGATGCGCACCACCGCGTCGACCAGATGCGTGGACGGGTTGATCACCGCATGCACCTGCGCGATGCGCGCGGCGATGGCGCTGCCGCCGAACACCGGGGTCAGCCGCACCGGCATGCCGGCCGCGACGCGCGCGGCGTCTTCGGGCTCCAGGCCCAGCCGCACCCACACATGATCCTGCGCGCCCAGCATCAGCAGCGGCTGGCCGGGCTGCGCCAGCGCACCGGGCGCGACATCCAGTTGCGTCACCACCGCCGCTTCCGGTGCGCGCAGCACGCGCACCGTGCCGCCCGCGCCCTGCGCCCGCAGCGCCGCCAGTTCGGCCTGCGCGTTGCGCAGCGCCTGCCGGGCATTGGCCAGATCGACGCGTGTGGCCAACTGCTCCTTGAACAGATCCTCGGTCTGCGCCAGCTGCGTGCGCGCATTGTCGAGCTTGCCCTTGGCCTGCTGGTAGGACAGGCGCGCCTGCGGCGCGGTGGACAGCTCCAGCAGCGCCTGCCCGGCGGCGACGCGCTGGCCCAGACCCACGTACAGCCGCCGCACTTCACCGGCGCTGAGTGTGGTCAGCGCGTGCAGGCGCTCGGGATCGGGCTCGACCTTGCCGTACACGGTGAGTGTTTCGTCCAGCGTGCGCTGCTGCACGGGCGCCACCTGCGCCTGCACGCTGACCGCGGGCCCGGCAGCGGCGCCGTGCGCGGCGCCGGCGGCCAGCAGGAGCACCGTCGACAAGGCGAGGGGGGGCAAGCGGCGCTGCTTCATCACCGGGTCTCGGCAGTTGCATTGGACGGGACGGCGACGCCGGGCGGCACCCGCCCCAGCAGCGCGGCCAGCGCGACCTGGCCCTTGTTCTGGCTGGCGGTGAGGTTGATCAGCTCCAGCTCACGCGCGATCAGGTTCTGCTGCACGCTGGCCCAGGTGGTGCCGTTCAGCGCGCCGGCGGCGAAGGCTCGGTCGGCGTGCGCGGCCAGCTCGCGCAGTTGCGGCAGCCGCTGCGCCAGCTGCGTGCGCTGCGCCGCGATCAGACGCAGCTGCACAGCCAGCGCCCGCGCCTCGCGCGCGGCGGCATCCAGACGCGCCTGGTACTGCGCGTAGGCGGCATCGCGGGTAGCCCCGGCGATGCGCGCGCGTATCTGCGCCCCGCCCAGCAGCGGCAGGTTGAGGCTGATACCCACCCCCGTGCTCTGCACGCGGCTGGTGTCGGCGGCGCGGTTGAGACTGACGCTGAGGCCGGGGAACTGCGCCAGCACCGCGGCGCGGAACTGCGCGTCGCGCGCCTGCGCGGCGGCGCGCAGGGCCAGCAGGTCGGGCCGCGTGCGCGGCAGCGCCGCCAGCGCGGTGTCCAGCTGCCGCGCGCTGGGCAGTGCCGGCGGCGCCGGCGCGGCCAACGCGTAGCGCGCCTGCGGAGCCACGCCGAGGTCGCCGTCCAGCGCCGCGCGCGCGGCGGCGGCGGCCTGTTCGGCCTGGGCCAGTTGCGACTGTGCGCCGGCCAGCGTGACCAGGCTGGCGGCGGCGTTCTCCAGCGTCACGTCGCGGCGTTGCAGCGCGCGCGAATAGGCCGCTTCGCGCTGGCGTGCGTCCCGCACCTGGCGCCGCAGCAGCGTCACGCTCTGCTGCGCGGACCACAGGTCGATGTAATCGCCGGCGGTGCGCTGCGACAGCAGCCAGCCTTGCCAGGCGATCTGCAGCACGCGCGCGGCGTGGTCGGCGCGCGCCGCGTCCAGCGTGGCGCCGCGGGTGAGCAGCCAGGCGAGATCCTCGCTGAAGCCCAGGCTCCAGGCCTGGCTGTAGCCGGGCGTGGTGGGATGGTCGGCGCTGGCGGAGAGCTGCGGATCGGGCAGCAGGCCGGCGGCGCGCAGGTCCAGTGCGCTGATGCGCGCCTGCAGCAGCGCGGCGCGGTAGTCGGGGTTGGCGCGCAACGCCAGCCGGCTGGCCTGCGCCAGATCGAGGGTGTGCAGCGGATGGCCGTCGGCCGCCACGGGCGCGGCGGCCCAGTGCGGACCGGTGGGCAGCGGCCGCGGCTGGTAGCCGACGCAGCCGGCCAGCAGCAGCGCGGAGATCAGCAGCAGCGACGGACGTTCAGTGCGCATTTGCCGTCCACCAATGTCCGAACCAGCCGCCGTGCAGCAGCGCGTGGATGAGAAACGCCGCGGCGCCCAGATGCAGCCCGGCCCAGACCAGCGCCGAGAGCACGTCGGCGAGCAGAAAGCGCCAGGCCGGCAGTGTCGAGGTGCCGGCCAGCGCCGGCATCAGCGCGCGCGTGGGCGGCAGCAGGCGGCCGCCGAACACGGCCAGATCGCCCCAGCGCGACAGCGCTTTCTCGCCGCGCGCGATCCACCGGCGGCGCTTCTCCAGGCGCGGCGCGCGCAGCAGGCGCGGCCCGTAGTGGCGACCGAGAAAGAACGACAGCGTGTCGCCGGCCACTGCGCCGGTCACCGCACCCAGCAGCAGGGGCAGCAGCGGCAGGTGCAACGCGCCGGCCGCCGCACCCACCGCCACCAGCGTGGCCGATCCCGGCACCAGCGTGCCGATCACGATCAGCGCCTCGGCGAAGGCCACCAGCGCCAGCAGCAGCGGCGCCCAGTGCGCATGCGCCGTCACGAAGTGCGCCAGTTGCTCGATCACGCGGTCACCTCGATCACGACGACGCCGCGCAGCAGCATGCGTGTGCCGGGATTGTTGTCCTCGATCATCATGCTGAAGCCATGCAGTTCGGCGATGGCCTGCACCAGCGCCAGACCCAGGCCGCTGCCCGACGTGGCACGCGAACGATCGAGGCGATAGAAGCGCTTGAACACCGCCGTGCGCTCGGCCTGCGGAATGCCCGGCCCGCGATCAGCCACCATGGCGCGAAAGCCGCGCGTGCCTTCACGCGCCAGACCGAGCGTGATTTCTGTGTGTTCGGGGCAATGCGTCATGGCGTTTTCGATCAGATTGGCGAACAACTGCAGCAGCAGGCGGTGATCGGCCTGCACGTACACGTCAGGCGCGATGCGCGCCGCCAGACGCTGGCCACGCTCCTCGGCCACCGGCGCGTAGTCCTCGGCCAGCGCGCCCAGCAGGCGGCTGAGGTCCACGCGCTCGAAGCCGGCGCGGCGCTCGCGCGCCTCGATGCGCGCGATGGCCAGCATGGCTGCGAAGGTGGCCAGCACCTGGTCCACATCGCGCTGCGCGCTGTCCAGCGCGGCGCGCAGCGCGTCCGCCGCGCCATCCTGCGCCGCCGTTTCCAGACGCTGGCGCAAGTGCGTGAGTGGCGTGCGCAGATCGTGTGCGATGTCGTTGGAAACCTGGCGCATGCCTTCCATCAGCTCCTGGATGCGCGCCAACATGACGTTGAGCTGGCGCGCCAGCAGGTCGAACTCGTCGCCGCCGATGCTGCGCGCCGGCACGCGCGCCGCCAGGTCACCGGCCATGATGCGCCGCGCGCTTTCGCCCACCATGCGCACGCGGCGCAGATAGCTGCGCCCCAGCAGCAGGCCGCCGACCAGCGCCAGCAGCAGCGTGACGATGCTGGCAATCAGGAACGCGCCGGCCAAGGTTTCGTCCAGTTGGACCAGGCTGGAACGGTTGCGCCCCACCACCAGCATGCGGCCATCGGGCAGGCGCTGCAGCCATATCTCGGCACTGGAGTCATCGGCGTCGTAGCTGGGCGGCATGTTCACCGAATGCCAGCCCGCCGCGACGCCACGCAGATCGACACCGGGCGGCAGGTTGCCGATCAGCATGCGGCCGTCGTGGCTGAGCAACGCCAGCAGATCGTGCGTCGTCGGAATCGCGCGCAGGCGAGTGGCGATCAGCGCCTCGGGCCGCTCGCCGTCGGGTTCCTCGAGCTCGTCGAGCAGGCGCTGGGTGTCGGCGCGTACCGCCGCGCGCAACTGGTCGCGGCCGAACACGTGCACCTGCCAGCCGACGATGCCGGCCAGTACCGCCGCGGTGAACAGGAACAGCAGCGCCTGCCATAGGGCCAGGCGCAGCGCCGAGGTGCGCAGCAGCTCAGGCAGGCGCACGCAGGCAGTACCCCGCACCGCGCACGGTATGCAGCAGCTCGTGTCCGGGGCCATGCGCGCGGTCGATCTTGGCGCGCAGGCGGCTGATGTGGGTCTCGACCACGCTGGTCTGCGGATCGAAGTGGAAGTCCCACACCTGCTCCAGCAGCATGGTGCGGGTGACCACCTCGCCGGCGTGGCGCATCAGGTATTCGAGCAGGCGGAACTCGCGCGGCTGCAGTTCGATGGTTTTTCCGGCGCGGCGCACTTCGCGCCGCAGCAGGTCCATCTCCAGGTCCGCCACCTGCAGCGCCGACACCTGCTCCTGCAGCGGCGGGCGCCGGCCCAGCGCCTGCACGCGCGCCAGCAGTTCGGTGAACACGAAGGGCTTCACCAGGTAGTCGTCGGCGCCGGCGTCCAGGCCCTCGACGCGCTGGTCCACCTCGCCCAGCGCGGTCAGCACCAGCACCGGCGTGCGCACGTCGGCGGCACGCAGGGTTTTCAGCAGGGTCAGGCCGTCCATGCCGGGCAGCATGCGATCCACCACGATCACTTCGTAGCTGCTGTCGGTGGCCAGGAACAGTCCGTCGCGGCCGGTGGGCGCACGCTCGACGGCATGGCCGTGCTCGGAGAGTCCGCGCACGATGTAGGCAGCGGTCTCGTTGTCGTCCTCGATCACCAGGATGCGCATGGCAGGGCCCTCGCTGTGTACGGCCGCGGCGGACCGGAAGGCACGCGGCGACACGCGCTGCCGCGAGTTTCATAGCATGACCGCGCGACCCCGCCGCTGTCACGCCGCCGCGTAGCCGGCGCGACAACGGCGATCCGCGTGATGCCGCTCAGTCCCATTCGCGGCGCGGCGCCGGCGTGATCTTGCCGCTGTCGGCATTCACGCTGAGGTGCACGAGCGTGCCGGCCGTCCGCACCACGTCGACATCCCAGTGCGCGGCGGCGGCGGCGCCCTCGGGACCGGCTTCCAGCGCGCGGCCATGGCCGGCGCTTTCAGCGGCGCGGATCGCCGCGGCGAGGCCGATCTTGCGCCCGTCGAGGGTGTGCGCGCCAGCGCGGTCTTCGCCCTTGGCCGGCGCCATGCCCAGGAATGCGCCCGAGCGCGGGTCGATGCGCGCCACCATGGGCCGGTTGCGCACGTTCATCTGCACCTCGTACCAGGTGCCGTGGCGGGCCACCTCCAGGCCCAGACCGTAGGCTTGGCCGCCGCTGTGCTGCTCGGCTTTGGCCAGCGCGGCCAGCGGGGTGATGGTGGCCCTGGATACGGCGGCGATTTCGGCGGCTTCGCTGGCGTCGGCATGCGCGCTGCTGGCCATGCCGCTCAACGCCAGCCCCAGGGCCAGCGCGGCGGCCAGCCACAGCGGCCGGGGCGCCAGATGTATCGATGGATCGGTATTCATGTGCATGCTCCAGTGATGGGGTTGGGGTCGAGGGGATCGGCCTCGCGCAGCACTGCGCTTACAGCCTGCCTGCGCAATGCCTGCCATAAGCTGATCGCGCAATTACCGATCCGTAAGGTCGGCGCACGGTCCGCGCGATCCGCGACGAACTTGTCGGCGCGGGCGCAGTCTCAACAGGTCGGCCGGCGGGGCGCGGTCAGCGCGGTGGGGTTTGCGGGCGATCGGGTGCGGCCCGGCCGCGCACCGTGTGGTGACGAACGCCCCGGCGCGCAGCGCGGCGACACGCTGCCGCGCCGGGCGACTGGGCCGAATCTACGGGAGCACGACGATGCGCGCGACGCGGTTCCGCTGGCTGGTGGTGGCGCTGATCTTCATCATCACCGTGGTCAACTACGTGGATCGCTCGGCGATCGCCTACGCCATCGGCGACATCGCGCACGCGCTGCACTTCGGCCATCGCGACCTGGCCTTGCTCAACGGCTTCGTGCTGGCCGCCTTCAGCCTCGGCTACATGTTCACCACGTTTCTGGGCGGCATCGTGGCCGACCGCTGGGGCGCGCGGCGCACGCTGTTCTGGGCCGCGCTGCTGTGGTCGGCGGCAATCGGCTTGACCGGCATCGCCGCCGGATTCGTCATGCTGGTCATCGCGCGCATCCTGCTGGGCGTGGCCGAAGGCCCCAATTTTCCCGCGCTCAACCGCGCCGTGGCCGACTGGCTGTCGCCGCACGAGCGCGCCATCGCGCTGGGCAACGCGCTGGTGGCGGTGCCGCTGGCGCTGGCCATCGGCGCGCCGATCGTCACCCAGCTGATCCTGCGCTGCGGCTGGCGCGGCATGTTTTTCGTGCTGATGGCGTCCAGCGTGCTGTGGCTGCCGCTGTGGTGGTGGCTGTTCCGCGACGATCCGGCGCGCAGCGCACATGTCAACGCCGCCGAACTGGCGCACATCCGCCAGCCCGATCCCGCGCCCGCGGCGGGGGCGGCGCCGTCCGCCGCCGCGGCACCACCCGGCCTGTGGCGCTTCCTGCTGCGCAATCCCACGCTGCTGGCCAACGACTGGGCGTTTTTCGTGTTCGGCTATTTCCTGTTTTTCTTCATGACCTGGCTGCCCAGCTACCTGCAGCACGCCTATGGGCTGAAGCTGGGCGCGGTGGGCTGGTTCGCGGTGCTGCCCTGGGCCTGCGCCGCGCTGCTGCTGTGGGGCACCGGGTACCTGTCCGACGCGCTGCTGCGCCGCAGTGGCCGCCTGCGCGTGGCGCGCTCGCACCTGATCTGGGTCACCCAACTGCTGGCCGGGCTGTGCATTCTGCCGGTGATCTTCGTGCACCAGCTCGTGGTGGCGCTGCTGTTCATCACCCTCGCGGTGGGCCTGTCGATGGCGGCCAACGCCTGCTTCTACGCGGTCAACGTGGACGTGGCGCGCGCGCGTTCGGGCACCGCACTGGGGGTGATGGATACGTTCTTCGCGGCGGCGGGCTTCATCGCGCCGGCGCTCACCGGCTGGCTGGTGCAGGTCACCGGGCACTACCGGGCGGCCTTCGCGCTGCTGGCGCTGCTGGCGGCGTCCTCGGTGCTGGCGGTGCTGCTGTTCCACCATCCGGACCGCAGCGCGCGGCTGCCGGATGCGCCGCGCGCGTGAGCGCACCCGCTTGCCGGCGCCGACGCCGCGCCGTTACGCTCGCGGCTCTTCGTCGCCACGCCGGAGCACGATCCGCATGAAGCGCAGCACCCGCCTGATGCTCGTGGCACTGGTCGGCGTGGCGTTCGTGGGCGGGCACTGGCTGTGGCGGCAGCGCGCGCACTGGCTGGCGGCGCCGGCGAAGACGGCCGCGGCGACATACCGGCTGGGCACGCTCGCGTTCACGCGCTGCACGCTGCGCCAGCCGCAGAGCGGACTGGCCACGGCCGCCTGGTGCGCGCCGTTCACGGTGCCGGAAAACTGGGCCGCGCCCGACGGCAAACACATCGCACTGCGCCTGGCGCTGATCCGCTCGCGCGCGGCGCATCCCGCGCCCGATCCGGTGCTGTATCTGGCCGGCGGTCCCGGCCAGTCGGCCATCGATACCTGGCCCGATCTGGCCCCGGCGCTGGACGATGTGCTGGCCCACCGCAACGTGATCCTGCTCGACCAGCGCGGCACCGGCGGCTCGACGCCGCTGACCTGCCCCGCCGCCGCACCCGCCGGGACGGCCAGCGCCGCCCGCGCGCACGCCACGCGGGTGGCGGCAACCGCCAGGACGGCGACCGCCGCGGTC
>JAJYQO010000067.1 GCA_021794575.1 Pseudomonadota bacterium
CCGGATGCAGGCCGACGCGCAATAGCGGTACGCGGCGCGTGGCACGCAGCGCGGCGCCAAGCCAGGCACGGCTGGCCGCGCGCCGCCAGGCGCCGCGCGGCGAGGCGGTCAACACCGGCGCCGGCACGCGCAGACCGCGCGGCAGGTCGTACAGCGCGCGGTGGTCGGAGGTCCAGGCATAGCCGGCCGCGCGGATCGCCGCGCGCGCCGTGCCGCTGGCCAGCCAGGCTGGCGGCACGAAGCCCTGCACATCCAGGCGCGCCTGCGCCAGCAGCGCGCGCCCTTCGTGCAGCAGCCGTGCCGCCGTGGGCTGGTCGAGTGCGGCGAACTCGCCCTCGCCCGCGGTCAGCACGCGCCGGCGCAGCCACTGCGCGGGCGTGCGCGGCGGCGGTGCAAGGTCCAGATGCAGCAAGCCGTGCTGCGCGAGTTCGGCGCCGGCCGCAACGCGGTGCTGCAGTTCGCGCACGACATCCGGCGCCTGCGCAAAACCGCCGCGACCGTGGAAGTCGGGCACCAGCAGCAGCGTCGGCGCGACCACATCGAGCGCGTCGAGTTGGTCCAGCCAGCGCCGGCAGGCGTCCCAGGTGGCCGGCGCCACGTCGTGCAGGGCGATGCACAGCAGGCCATTCACAGCGCCACTCCGGCCAGCGCGGTGGGGCGCGGCTGGTGCAGCAGCGCGCGGTAGGTATCCAGCTGCTGGGCGACGACGCGGGGCCAGGCGTAGTCGCGCTCGATGCGCGCGCGCGCCGCGGCGCCCAGCGCCGCGCGGTCGCGCGCGTAGAGTGCGGCGATGGCTTCGGCCAGTGCCGCGACGCTGACGTCGGCGGCCAGTACGCCGACGGCGTCGTCGACCAGTTCCGGCAGCGCGCCGGCCGGCACCGCCACCACCGGCCGCGCGCAGGCGTAGGCTTCCAGCACCACCATGCCGAAGGTTTCCTGGGTGCCGGCGTGCAGCAGCGCGTCGCAGCTGGCGATCAGCTGTGCCAGCCGCGCGGTGTCGGCCTCGTAGGGGAGCATGCTGGTGGTGGCGTCCAGCCGCCGCGCGTCGCGTCCGCCGACCAGCAGCAGGTGATAGGGCGCACCCAGCCGGCGCACCGCCGCGCGCAGCAGCGGGATGTTTTTTTCCGCCGCCAGGCGCCCGGCGAACAGCAGCAAGCGTGTGCGCGCAGGCAGGCCCAACTGGACGCGCAGGTCGAGCACGCCCTGTCGCGGATGGAACGCCTCGGCATCGACGCCCAACGGCTGCACGGACACGCGCGCGATACCGGCGGCCGCGAGGCGCTGCGCGATCACCTGGCTGGGCGCCAGTACCGCATCGAAACGCGCGTATAGACGCCGCAGCCAGGCTTCGCCCGCGCGCACACCGGCGGCGCCGCTGTAGCGGCCCAGCAGGCGCGGCAGGTCCGAATGCGCGAACGCCACGGCGGGAATGCCCAGTTGCCGCGCGGCATCGCTACTGGCCAGGGCAGGCAAGTAGGGATCGCCGGCCTCGATCAGGTCCGGCGCCAGCGCGATCAGCGCCGCGCGCCAGGCGCGCCGCCGCAGCGGCCAACGGTAGCCGGCACGGTGCGGCAGACGCGGCGCGGCCAGCGTGCTGATGCCGCCGGCGATCAGCGCATCGCTGGCGCCGGGCACCAGCAGCGTATGCGTGACCTGCGGCGTGTGCGCCAGGCTGCGCCGCTTTTCGTGCAGGTAACGTTTTACCCCGCCGCTGTGCGGCGCGTAAAACAGGGTGGTGTCCACTAGATGCATGCGATCGGCGGGCGGCGCGGCTGGCGGCGGCGGCCCGATTGTGACAACAGTTCGGGCCAGGCGTGTGACAAAAACCTTCAGCACGGTGCGAAGGTATCGTCCGATCGCTCTAAACTGGTGCAATGAACCCACCCGATGCGCAAGCCCTGTGCGATCTGCTGGACACCGGCGTAGCCGTGGCCGATGGCGCCGCGCGGCTGACCTGGGTCAACGCCGCATTCGCGCAGCGGCTGGGCCGCAGCCCGCGACGCTGCCTCGGCGGCGCGCTGGCGGCATTGGCACCCGGGCTGCTGGAGCCGGTGACGCGCTGCCGCGCCGAGCACCGCTCCATGCATCTGGGCGCCGTGGTGCTGGGGCCGACGCCGCAACTGGACATCGCGCTGCCGCTGCGCCTGCAGCCGCTGGCGGACGATGCGGTACTGATCGAGCTGTCGCCGACCGCGCCGACGGCGGACGATCCGCTACCGGCACTGCGCAGTTTGGCGCATGAGCTGCGCAATCCGCTGGCCGGCATGCGCGGCGCGGCGCAACTGCTGGAGCGTGCGGCGCCCGCCGTCGCGCAACGCGAATTGGCCGCGCTGATTCGCGATGAATGCGACCGGCTGGCCGCACTGGGCGAACGCCTGCTGCAAGGTGCGGCGGCAACGCAGACAACGGCTTTCGATGCGCACGATCCGATCGAGCGCGTGACCGCCCTGCTGGCCGCACAATCCGATGCGCCGCAGGTGACGCACGATTTCGATCCCAGCCTGCCGCTGGCCCTGGGCGACGCCGCGCAGGTGGTGCAGGCGCTGCTCAACCTGGCACGCAACGCTCACGAGGCCGGCGCGCACATGCTGACGCTGCGCACCCGCGTCGATGTCGGCGCGCGGCTGGCCGGCGGCCGCCGCGCGCTGCGCATCGAAGTGCACGACGACGGCCCCGGCGTGCCGGCGGCGCTGCGCGCGCGCCTGTTCGAGCCCTGGGTTTCCGGACGTGCCGACGGCACTGGCCTGGGCCTGACGCTGGCGCGCGCCGCGCTGCGCGAGCAGGGTGGCGATCTGGAACTGGCGCCCAGTGCGCGCGGCGCGCTGTTCGTGCTGCGCCTGCCGCTGGCGGAGCCGCAGGCATGAATGGCGCGGTATGGGTCGTCGAAGACGATCGCGCACTGCGCACCGTGCTGCTGCGCGCGCTGGAGGCTGCGCAGTTGCCGGCCCGCGCGTTCGCCAGCCTGGCCGAGGCGCGTGCCGCGCTGGCCGAAACCACGCCCGCGGCGATTCTGACCGACCTGCGTCTGCCCGATGGCGAAGGGCTCGAGCTGGCCGCGCTGCTGGGCGAACGCGCGCCGCAGGTGCCATTGCTGGTGATGAGCGCCTATACCGACATCGCCAGCACCGCCGCCGCCTACCGCGCCGGCGCGGCGGACTACCTGGCCAAACCGTTCGACCTCGAGCACGCCATCGCCGCGCTGCGCCGCGCGCTGGCATCCAGCGAACCCGGCACCGAGCCCGTCGAACCGGCGCCGCACGCCACGCCGTTGCTGGGCCAGAGCCGGCCCATGCGCGAGGTGTTCCGGCTGATCGGGCGGGTCGCGGCCAGTGAGCTGACCGTGCTGATCACCGGCGCCACCGGCACCGGCAAAGAACTGGTGGCGCGCGCCCTGCACGAGGAGAGCGCGCGCCGGCTGCGCCCGTTCGTGGCGCTGAACACCGCTGCCATTCCCGCCGATCTGCTGGAGAGCGAACTGTTCGGCCACGAGGCCGGCGCCTTCACCGGCGCACAGCGGCGCAACCCCGGCCGCTTCGAGCAGGCCGCCGGCGGCACGCTGTTTCTGGACGAAATCGGCGACATGCCGCTGGCCCTGCAGACGCGCCTGCTGCGCGTGCTGGCCGGTGGCGAGTATTACCGCGTCGGCGGCCGTGAGCTGCTGAAAAGCGACGTGCGCATCATCGCGGCTACCCACCAGGATCTGGGCGCGCTGGTGCGCGCGGGGCGCTTCCGCGCCGATCTGCTGCACCGGCTGGACGTGGTGCGCATCGACCTGCCGGCATTGGCGGCGCGACGCGAGGACATCGCGCTGCTGGCGCGGCACTTCCTGGCGCAGGCCGCCGGCGAACTGAAGGTGCCGGCCAAGCGCTTTTCCGCCGCGGCGCTGCGCCTGCTCGCGCAAATGGATTTTCCCGGCAACGTGCGCCAGTTGGAGAACCTGTGCCGGCGACTGGCGGTGATCGCGCCCGGGCGCGAGATCCAGCCGCAAGATCTGACCGAGGGCGGCGGCGCGACGCCCGTCGCGGCCGGCGCCGACTGGACCGAGGCGTTGGCCGCCTGGGCGCAGGCGCAACTGGCCGCCGGCACCAGCGGCCTGCACGCACAGGCGCGGGCGCTGCTCGACCGTACACTGCTGGAGACCGCTCTGGCCCAGCATCAGGGCCACCGCCAGCATGCCGCAGCAGCGCTGGGCCTGGGCCGCAATACGCTCACTCGCAAGCTGGGCAGTGCGCGCCGGCGCCGTTCCCGCACCGACCGCGAGTCACCATGAATACGACCACTACGCAGATCCGCGATGCTCGCCCCGATGACCACGATTTCCTGGTCGAGTGCGCCGCCGCCATGGCGCTGGAAACCGAGCACAGGCGCCTTGATCCGGCGCGACTGGCGGGGGGCGTGCGCACCCTGCTGGCCGAACCGGCGCGCGGGTTTTACCTGCTCGCCGAGCGTGCCGGTCAACGCGTCGGCACGCTGATGGTCACTTACGAGTGGAGCGACTGGCGCGGCGGCGACTTCTGGTGGATCCAGAGCGTGTACGTGCTGCCCGCGGCGCGTCAGACCGGCGTCTACCGCGCATTGCACCAGACCACGCGCGAACGCGCACGCGGCGCCGGCGCGGCGGGACTGCGCCTGTATGTCGAGCGCGACAACGCGCGCGCGCAAGCCACCTACGCTGCGCAGGGCATGCAGCGCACGCCGTACGCGCTGTTCGAGGAAGACTTCACCGCCGCCTGAACTCCGCACTGCGCGTCTGGCCGATGCAGCATCCGGCGCCGGCACGCGCATGCGGCGCTGACCGCAGACGGCGTCAGAGTGCGCACGCTCGACACGTCATTGTGTCGTTCACGCCGTGAGTCCCTCGTCGTCGGGCGCCGGCGCCGTCGGCATCCACGCCACCGTGCTGATGCGACGCGCCGGATCGCGCAGCACGGCGCGCGGTCCACTGTCGCGCAACGCGATCAGATCGTCCCAGCAGGCGTGCGGCAACAGCGCCGGAAGGCCGGCGCCGGAAGCATCGAGCGACGCGGCGGGTAGCTCCGGCGCGGCCCGCCAGGCCGCCAGCAGGCGCGCCAGGTGCGCGCCGGTGCCGATGCTGGAGGGGGTCGCACAGCAGCGCCAGCGCAGCAGCGCAATCGCGCGGCAGGGCCCGCAGCGCCGCGACCAGCGCCGGCCCGAGTCCGCCGCCGGGCACCGGCAGGCAGCGCAGGCGCAGTCCGCGCAGCGCCACCTCGACGGCGGTGTGGTCGTCGGCCGGCACGCACACCAGTAGCTGGCTGGGCGCAGTCTCCAACGCCAGCCGCGCGATGTGCCGCGCCAGCGGCTCACCGGCGCTGAGCTCCAGCGCGCGCGAAGAATGGCCTTTGCGTACGCCACCGCGCGGCGCCAGGCCCACGGCCAGTACGACAGCGGCGTGGGCGGGCATGCTGCTCATGCGCGCGGACGGATCAGCCCGCGGCGGCAGGCAGAGCGTAGGCCTTGAGCCGCGCCGCGTACTGCTGCAGCACGGCGATGCCGCTGGCCTCGGCCTCGCGCACCCATTGCTGCAGGTTGCGCAGCGCCTGCTCCGGCACGCGCTGGTCCAGCGCGGCCAGCAGGCGCGCGCGATACTCGACCACGGTACCCAGCGTGGGCCGGTGCTCGATCAGCGCCTGCAAGCGCTGGCGCCCTTCGCCATCCAGCCAGCGCCCGCCGTCGGCCAGCGCACGGCGCAGCTTGGCCGGCACCGCGCGCACGCGCTCGCTGGCCAGCGCGGCTTCGTCCTTCAGCGTCGGCACGATGACCTGGCGGTAGTAATCGGTAAGCGCATGGAAACGGTGCGTGAGCACGGCTCTGAGCGTTTCGGCATCAGGCAGATGCACGTTGGGGCGCACATCCAGCGACGGCGCGACGCGCAGCACCCTGGCTAGGCGCAGCGCGGCGAGCAGGCGGATCACCACCCAGCCGATGTCCACCTCGAAGCGGCGCAGCGCGAACTTGGCCGAACTCGGAAACGCATGGTGGTTGTTGTGCAGCTCCTCGCCGCCGATCCACAGTCCCCAGGGCGAGAGGTTGGTGGAGGTGTCCGAGGACTCGAAGTTGCGGTAACCCCACCAGTGGCCCAGGCCATTGACGAAGCCGGCGGCCCAGAACGGAATCCACAGCATCTGGATGGCCCAGATGGCCAGGCCCCAGAAGCCGAACAGGGCGATGCTGACCAGCGCCAGCAGGGTCGGACCGGCCTCGGGAAAGCGCGCATAGAGATTGCGCTCGATCCAGTCATCCGGCGTACCGCGACCGTACTTTTCCTCGGTGGCCTTGTCGTTGGCGGCGACGCGATACAACTCGACGCCCTGCCAGAATACGCGCTTGATGCCGAACACCATCGGGCTGTGCGGGTCCTCGATGGTCTCGACCTTGGCATGGTGCTTGCGATGCACCGCCACCCACTGCCTGGTGACCATGGCGGTGGTCAACCACGCCCAGAAGCGGAAGAAGTGCGCGATGAGCGGATGAAAATCCACGCCGCGGTGCGCCTGGCTGCGGTGCAGGTACAACGTCACCGAGAGGATGGTCAGCTGAGTCACCACCAGCAGGTACAACGCCAAGCTGCCCAGACCCGCGTGGATCAGACCGTGGGCCAGGAAGTTCAAAATGGAATCGATCATGAAAATCACGCATTGCCAAGTGCGCGCAGCTTAATTCCTGCATGCCGTACCTGCCAGCACGGTTGCGGCGCGCCGGCTGTGAACGTGACAATCCGCTGCATGCCCTCTTCACCCGAATGGCTCGCCCTGCATGCCGTCTCGCGCCGGCGCGCCGGACGCCCGGTGCTCAGCCCGTTGACGCTGGGCCTGCGCGCGGGCGAGGTGCTCGGCCTGCTGGGCGTCAACGGTGCCGGCAAGTCCACCGCGCTGATGCTGATGGCCGCCGTGCTGGCGCCAGACGCCGGCCGGGTGGAGCTGAATGGCGTCGATCTGGCCGAGTTTCCGAACCGTGCGCGCGATCACATCGGCTACTTGCCCGAGCAGGCGCCGCTGTGGCCGGAGCTGACTGTGCGCGAGCAGTTGGACGCGCACGGCCGCCTGCGCGGTCGGCGCGGCGCGGCGCTGTCCGTCGCGCGCGACGAGCTGCTGCAGCGCCTGGACCTGGCGCCGCTGGCGCAGCGCCTGTGCGCGCAACTCTCGCTGGGCCAGCGCCAGCGCGTGGGCCTGGCCTGCGCGCTGCTGCACCGCCCCGGCCTGCTGGTTTTGGACGAACCCGGCAACGGTCTGGATCCGCTGCAGGCCGAGCGCGTGCGCGCTCTGTTGCGCGAACGCGCGGCGGACGGCGCAGCCATCGTGATCTCCACCCACCTGCTGGCCGAGGTCGAGACGCAATGCACGCGCGTGGCCATCCTGCACGAAGGCGCGCTGCGTCTCGATGCACCGTTGCACGCGCATGCCGGCGAGTGGCGCATCGCCGTGCAGCCCGGTGAATCGGAGCGCGCGCGTGCCGTGCTGGCGCCGCTGGCGCAGTCGATCGCCATCGAGGAGGACGCGCGGCTGCGCGTGCAACTGCGCGACGGCGTCGACGTGGCGGCGGTCGCCCCGGCGCTGCTGGCCGCCGGTGTGGCGCTGCGCGGCCTGGAGCCGGCGGCGTGGACCCTGGCGCAGACCTTCGCCCACATCGCCGGCGGCGGCGCGGCGCGCGCCGCATGATGGCCATGATCGCCATGCTGCGCGTCGAACTGCGCCGGCTGCTGCTGCGCCCCTGGCCCTGGGTGCTGGCGGCCGCGGTGCTGGGCTGGCTGGGCTGGAACCTGCTGCTGGGGCTGGGCGAATTCCTGAAGGCGCAGGCGCATCTGGCCACGCTGCCGGCCGCGCCCGGTTACACCGACATCGTGGCGGTGCCGCTGCTGGCGCAGTTCGCCGAGATCGCGCTGCTGCTGGTGCCCATCCTCAGCATGCAGTCGCTGGCCGGTGAACGCCGCGCCGGCACGCTGCCGCTGCTGCTGGCGCAGGGCCTGCCGGCAGCGGCCATCGTGCTGGGCAAGTACCTGGCGCAACTGCTGTGGCTGTGGCTGCTGCTGGGGCTGGTGCTGCTGCTGCCGCTGCTGCTGGCGCCGGCCACGCATCTGGATTACGGCAAGCTGGCGGCGGCGGCGCTGGGCATCGCGCTGCTGCTGGCCGCGCTGCTGGCGGTGGGCGTGGCGGCTTCGGCGTTCACGCGGCAGCCGGTGCTGGCGGCGGCGCTGGCGCTGGCGCTGACCCTGGCGCTGTGGGCCGGTGCCGCGCAGGGGCGCGCGCCGCAGCTCTCAGGGCCATTGCTGCGCTGGCTGAGCCTGCCCACGCACCTGCAGCCCATGTTGCGCGGGCTGGTGGCGACGCAGGATCTGGCCTACTTCGGCATCTTGGTCGCGCTGGCGCTGGGCTGTGCCGTACAGCGCCTAGCGCGCGAGCGGGCGGTGGGCTGATGCGCGCGCGGCTGGCCTCGTTCGCGGTGTACGCCATGCTGTTGGTCGCGGCCGGGGCGCTCGGGTATCTGAGCACGCGCGGCGGCGCCACCTGGGACTGGACCTATGACGCGCGCGCCAGTCTGGCGCCGCAGAGCATCGACGTGCTGCGCGCGCTGAAAGGCCCGCTCACGGTCACCAGCTACGCCAGTCCGGGCAGCGGCTTGCGCGCCACCATCAGCGGTTTCATCGCGCGTTACCAGCGCTACAAGCCGGATCTGGCGCTGCGCTTTGTCGATCCGGCCGCCGATCCCGGGGCAGTGCGCGCCGCCGGGATCAACGTCGACGGCGAGTTGGTGCTGGCCTATGGCCGACGCAGCCTGCGCCTGACGCAGTTGTCCGACCAGAGCTTCACCGACGCGCTGGCCAATCTGGCGCGCGGCGGCACACGCCTGGTCGCCTTCGTCACCGGCGATGGCGAGCGCAGCGCCGCTGGTCGCGCCAACGCCGACCTGGGCGGCTTCATGGCGCAGTTGGCCGCGCAGGGCGTGCAGGCGGTGCCGGTCAACCTGGCGCAGGTGGCCGCGATTCCGCGCAACGCCGGCCTGGTGGTGCTGGCCAGCCCGCTGGCCCGGCTGGCGCCGGCATCGGTGCACAAGCTGGTGGAATGGCTGCGCGACGGCGGCAACCTGCTGTGGCTGACCGATCCGGGCAGCGCGCACCTGGGTCTGGCGCCGCTGCGGCGCGAGCTGGGCATCACCGCACTGCCGGGCGAAATCATCGATCCCAGCGGCGCTGCGGCCGGCCTGGCCGATCCGCGGCTGGTGCTGGTTTCCACGTATCCGCCCAGCGCCATCACGCGCGGCTTCGCGCTGGACACGCTGTTCCCCGGCGTGGTGGCGCTGGCACGCAGCGGCAACAATTGGAAATACACGCCGCTGCTGCGCACCGCGCCGCAGAGCTATACGGCGCCGGCGGGCGTGGGCCCGGCGCCGGCCTACACGGCGGCGGCCGGCGACCTGCGCGGAGCGCTGGATTTCGGCTTCGCGCTGAGCCGGCTGTCGGCCAACCCGCTGCACGATCGGCAGCGCGTGGTGGTGATCGGCGACGGCGATTTTCTCTCCAACACCTTTCTCGGCAACGGCGGCAACGCCGCGCTGGGCACGCGCATCTTCGACTGGCTGCTGGGCGACGACACGCTGGTGCGGCTGCCGCCGCGCGCCGCGCCGGACCGCCAGCTCGCCATCGGTCAGCGCGGACTGGATGCGCTGACCGCCGCGCTGATCCTGCTGCCCGTGCTGCTGCTGGCCGGCGCGTTCGCGCTATGGCTGCGCCGGCGGCGGCGCTGATATGCGCCGCGCCACCCGTCAGCACCTGACGCTGCTGGCGGTCACCGCGCTGCTGCTGCTGGCCGCGCTGTGGGCCTGGCAGCGCCAGCAGCAGACGCGCGCCGCCGAACATCTGCTGCCGATCGCGCCGGCATCGATCACCCGCATCGGCGTACAACTGCCGGGCATGGCGCGGCTGGATTTCTTCAGGCGCGACGGACGCTGGTGGCGTGCCGGCGCGACGCCGACGCCGGCCGGCCACGCGCAATTGAACGCGCTGGCCGGCATCGCCGCCGCGCCGGTGGCGCGCTGGCTGCCGGCGGCCGAAGTGCGCCCGGCCCGGCTGGGACTGGTGCCGCCGCTGGCGCTGCTGTGGCTGGACGGCACGCGGCTGGCCTTCGGCGCGCTGACGCCGCTGGCGCCCGAGCGCTACGTGCAACTGCCGGACGGGCGGGTGGCGCTGATTTCGGCGCGCTACAGCCCCTACCTCGGTACCGGCGATCCGCAGGCGCCCGCGCATGCCGGAACTCCCTGAGGTCGAAACCACGCGGCGCGGGCTGGCGCCGCATCTCGAGGGCCGCCGCATCGAGACGGTGCGGCTGCGCCGGCCGGACCTGCGCTGGCCGATCGCGCCGGAAATCACCACGCTGCTGCCCGGCCAGCGCATCCAGTCGATCGAGCGCCGCGCCAAGTATCTGCTGCTGCACACTGCCGCCGGCAGCGTGCTGATCCATCTGGGCATGTCCGGCGCGCTGCGCGTGCTCGACCCGCGGGTGCCGGCGGGCGCGCACGACCACTACGAGTTGCTGCTGGATTCGGGACGCGCATTGCGCTACACCGATCCGCGCCGTTTCGGCTGCCTGCTGTGGCAGGCGCCGGGCACGCTGCATCCGTTGCTGGCCGGGCTGGGACCGGAGCCGCTCGGCCCGGATTTCGACGGCGATCATCTGTGGCGGTGCGCGCGCGGCCGGCGGGCGCCGGTCAAGGTGTTCCTGATGGACCAGGCGGTGGTGGTAGGCGTAGGCAACATCTATGCCGCCGAAGCCTTGTTCGCCGCCAGCATCCACCCGTTGCGCGCGGCCGGACGCATTGCGCGCGAGCGCTATGCCGCGCTCGCCGCCGCGGTGCGTGCCGTCCTCGGCCACGCGATCCGCCGCGGCGGCACCACGCTGCGCGATTTCATCAGCCCAGACGGCCTGCCCGGCTACTTCGAGCAGGAGCTGAACGTGTATGGCCGCCTCGGGCAGCCGTGCCGGCGCTGCGGCGCCCCGATCCGGCTGCTGCGCCTGGGCCAGCGCAGCAGTTATTACTGCCCGCACTGCCAGCGCTGACCGCGGCCGTCGGCAAGGCTGTCCTGCGACCCGCCACGTTACGCGAGCCTTGCGCCTGCGCCGCAAACTGACGAAACCGTAAAACACGCGACGCGCCGGTGTAGCGCGGCATGCGGCATGGTGCTGCGATGACGACGGGGATGCGCTAATGGGGTGGCTGGCCGGCTGGCTGCATGCGCTTGGCGCGCTGCTGCACGGCCACGCCGGCGCGACCTGCGCGCCGCTGCCGGCCGGCACCCCGAGCGTGGCGCAATTGGTGCAGCGCGCCGAGCTTGCCAGCGGCGGCTACGCGGTTGGCACGCGCGACTTGTGCCGCGGCGGTCACCAAGTGCTGGAAGTGACCACGGTGGCGCCCGGACGCCTGGCCGATGCGCGCCTGGCGCGCCGCGACGGCACCTTGCTGGATCTGCGCTGGCAGGACGCCTGGCAGCGCTGGCTGCACGGCGGCGAAATGCGCGCGGCCGACAGCAGGGAACGTCCGTCGATCGATCTTGTCCAAGCCTTGCGTCGCGTCACGCCCTACGGCTTGGTCACGACCGCCCGGCTGCGATACCGGGACGCCCGTCCGTGCTGGTCGATCACCGTCGAGCACGCCGGTAGCGCCCAGACCTGGCGGGTCGAGACCAGCGCAGGGCGCGTGCGCATTGCCGATCGCCTGTAAGGCGCGCGACGATCATCGACAACGCGGTACCGTATTGCGAGGTGCTCTATGCGCATTCTGGTGGTTGAAGACGACGGCGAGACACGCGACTGGATCGCGCGCGGGCTCGAGGAAGAGGGCTATCACGTCGAAACCGCGGACGATGGCCACGAGGGCTTGTTCATGGCCACCCAGGGCGCCTACGACGCGCTGGTGGTGGACCGCATGCTGCCCAAGCTGGATGGCCTGGGCCTGGTCAAGGCGCTGCGCGCGGCCGACCTGCGCGCGCCGATCATCATGCTGACCGCACTGATCGAAACCCCGCAGCGCGTCGAGGGCCTCAACGCCGGCGCCGACGACTACCTCGGCAAGCCGTTCGCCTTCACCGAGCTGGTGGCGCGGCTGCAGGCGCTGGGCCGCCGCCCGCCGTTGGCCGCCGTGCAGACCACCTTCGACGCCGGTCCGCTGCACCTCGACGTGGCCAGCCGCACGGTCACCCGCAACGGCGAGACCATGGACCTCACCCCCACTGAGTTCCGCCTGCTGGAGTCGCTGATGCGTCACGCCGGCAAGGTGGTCACGCGCACCATGCTGCTGGAACAGGTCTGGCACTTCCATTTCGACCCGCGCACCAGCGTGGTGGAAACGCACATGTCGCGCCTGCGCGCCAAGATCGACCGCGGCTGGAACGGACCCGCGCTGATCGAAACCGTGCGCGGCTACGGATACCGCGTGCGTGTCGACGGCGGCGGGGAATAAGACCAGCAGTTTTTTCCGCCTCAGCCTGCTGCTGGCGGGCCTGTTCGCGCTGGCCTCGGTGCTGATGGCCGGAGCGCTGTACCTCAGCGTGACCCGCAACGTGCGCGAGCGTCTGCACGAGGACATCCGCACCGACGCGCTGGACCTGGCCGCGCTGGCCACTCACGATGGCGCCGGTGCGCTGCGCAGCGAGATCGAGCAGCGCGTGCACCTGGATACGCCGCTGCCGCGCTGGTACGGGCTGTTCTCGCCGCAGGGCGACTTCCTGGCCGGCAACCTGCGCTGGCGTCCGCCCGGTCCGGGCTGGTGGCACCAGCCGTTTCGCGCGCGGCGCTCGCCCACCGGCCACCTGCCGCCGGTGCATACGCTGACCTTACTGGCGCTGGGCACGCAGCAGGGCGATCTGCTGGTAGTCGGCCGCGACCGCACCTACATCGACCAGCTCGAAGCCAGCTACGGCCGCGCCTTCATCGGCGTGCTGCTGCTGACCGTGGGCGTGGCGCTGGCGCTGGGCGCGTTGATCGGCCGGCGCATGCTGCGTCGCGTCTCGGCGATGAGCGACACCGCCGCCGCCATCAGCGCGGGCCGGCTCTCGCTGCGCATGCCGCTGCGCGGCAGTGGCGACGAGTTCGACCGCATCGCGCAGACCGTCAACGAAATGCTCGAGCGCATCGAGGCGCTGCTGGGCGAAGTACGCCGCATCGGCGCCGACATCGCGCACGACCTGCGCACACCGCTGACGCGCCTGCGCCGGCGCCTGGAAGCCGCGCGCACGCATCCGCCGGCCGACCGCGCCGCTCTGGATGCCATGCTGGGCGACGCCTTGCGCGAGATCGACGAGCTGCTGGTGATCTTCCAGGCGCTGCTGCGCATCGCGCGCATCGAATCCGGCGAGGCGCGCGCCGGCTTCGTGGCCATCGACCTGGCCGCGCTGCTGGAAGAGCTGGCCGACGCCTACACCGCGGTGGCCGAGGCCGAAGGCCGGCACCTGACGCTGGACGCGGGGGGCGCCGGCACCGTGGTGCGCGGTGACCGCGAGCTGCTGGTGCAGGCGTTGGTCAACTTGATCGAAAACGCCATCAGCCACACGCCCGCCGGCGCCCGCATCCAGCTCGGCGTGCGACCGGACGGCGACGGCGTGGCGGTCGTCGTGGCCGACGACGGACCGGGCATCCCCGAGTCCGAACGCGAAAACGTGCTGCAGCCGTTCAAGCGTCTGGACCGCAGCCGACACACGCCCGGCAACGGCCTGGGCCTGGCGCTGGTGCGCGCCGTGGCCGAACTGCACGGCGCGCAGTTGCTGCTGATCGACAACCAGCCCGGCCTGCGCGTCGAGTTGCGCTTCACCGGCGCCACGGCCGCGCGGTAGGCGCAGGCGCGGCAACCTGCCCTGATCCACGTCGCAGCGGCTTCGCCCATTATCATGCGGCCGGCGTTTTTTCAGCAGCGATGTAGGCCGCGTCTATGGCGCGGTCGAGCACGTGGTACGCCTGCATCAGCGCGGACGGCCCGGTCAGCGGGTCGTAGATGTCGGCCAGGGTGCTGCCGGGAAACTGCGCGCGCATCGAGCACGGCCTGTGTCGCTGCCTCGATCGCGAGGCAGTGTTTGCTCCCCCTGGAAGAGGCGTTCAGGCGCCAGCTCGAGCCGGGAGAAAGTGTTGTGGAGCAAGCATCGAAGCCGAGTACTGGAACCGGCTTTCTAGTCGGCCACCAACGGCTGAAAGCCAACGCATGTGCATGGCGGACTGCTCTTGGCCTCGGCGTCCTCGGAGGATTCCAGCGCCCATTCGCGCGCGCAGCGCAGGGCGTGGTCCTTGATTTCGTTCCAGCTCAGCGGCATGCACTCACTCCGCCAGCGGCAGCACCGCCAGCACTTCGTCGAAGCCGGTGACGCCGCGCGCCACGGCGCCGGCGCCAGCCACGCGCAACGGGCGCAGGCCCTCGCGCTGCGCCTGTGTCGTGAAGCCACCGAGCTCGAAGCGGGCGCCGACGCGCGTGCGCAGGCTAGGCGTCAACGCCAGCATCTCGTACACGGCCACGCGGCCGCGGTAGCCGGTGTGGCGGCATTCGATGCAGCCCACCGGTTCGAACACACGGGCCGGCAGCGGCAGTTCGTGGCCCTGCGTGAGTGCGGCCCACAGCGCGGCATCCGGCGCGGCCTCGCGCTTGCAGTGCGGGCACAGCGTGCGCAGCAGACGCTGCGCCACCACGCCGGCCAGCGTGGACTGAATAAGGTAATGCGGCACGCCCAGATCGAGCAGGCGGGTGATGGCGCTGGGCGCGTCGTTGGTGTGCAGGGTCGACAGCACCAGGTGCCCGGTCAGCGCCGCTTGCACCGCCATCTGCGCGGTTTCCAGATCGCGGATCTCGCCGACCATGATGATGTCCGGATCCTGGCGCAGCAGCGTGCGCACGCCGGCGGCGAAGTCGAGATCGATCGCCGGCTGCACCTGCATCTGGTTGAATTCGGGGCTGACCATCTCGATCGGGTCTTCGACCGTACACACGTTGAGCTCGGGCCGCGCCAGATGCTTGAGCGTGGAGTACAGCGTGGTGGTCTTGCCCGAGCCGGTGGGGCCGGTAACCAGCACGATGCCGTGCGGACGCTCGACCAGCGCGCGCCACAGATTCTCCTCGCGCGGGTCGAAGCCCAGCTCCGCATAGCTGCGCACCACGATGTCGGGATCGAAGATGCGCATCACGATCTTCTCTCCGAAGGCGGTGGGCATGGCCGAGATGCGCAGCTCCACCTCGCGACCGCCGGCCGAACGCGTCTTGATGCGGCCATCTTGCGGGCGCCGCCGCTCGGCCACGTCCATGCGCGCCAGGATCTTGATGCGCGCGGTCACCGCGTTCTGCACCGCCGGCGGCAACTCGAACACGCTGTGCAGCACGCCGTCGATGCGGAAGCGGATGCGGCCCATCTCGCGGCGCGGCTCGAGGTGGATGTCCGAGGCGCGCTGCTCGAAGGCGTACTGCAGCAGCCAGTCGACGATGTTGACCACATGCCGGTCGTCGGCGCCCAGTTCGCCGCCCTTGCCCAGTTCGACCAACTGCTCGAAGTTGAGGATGGCGCTGGGCGCGTTCTCGGCGCCGGCATCGCGCGCCAATTGCACCGAGCGCTGCACGCCGTAGAACTGCGCCAGATAGCGGTTGATCTCGATCGGGTTGGCCACCACGCGCTGGATGTCCCGGCGCAGCATCGGCGCCAGGTCCTTGGCCCAGGCCGCCTCGAACGGCTCGGCGCTGGCGAAGGTGACCGCTTCGGGTGTGACCTTCACCGGCAGGATGCGGTGGCGCTGCGCATAGGCCTGGCTGACGATCTGCGTGACCTGCGCCACCTCGATCTTGGTCGGGTCGATCTTCAGGTACGGCAACCCGGCCTTGCCGGCCAGCCATTCGGTGAGGCGCTCCAGGCCGAGCGGGCGGCCGGGTTGGGCGCGGTCCTCGACCTCGGCATTGGCGATCAGCACCAGCGGGTGCACCTCGACCACGCTGCGCACCGCGCGCTGCGGGCGCGCCTTCACGCGCAGCAGCTTGGCGTCCTCGGCGGCCAGGCGGCCGTCCACGATCAGCGCCGCCAGCACCTCGTCCAGCTCCAGGCGGCCGCGTCGTCCCAGCAACACCGCAGCGTTCGGTTGCGTGGCCATCAACACCTCGCGGAGTGGCTTCGTATACTAGCCCGCTTTGCGCCAGCCGCCGGAACGCTCATGCCGGGCCCCAGCTTCCAGGACGTGATCCAGACCCTCAACCGCTACTGGGCGGAGCAGGGCTGCGTGCTGATCCAGCCATTCGATACCGAGGTCGGCGCCGGCACGTTTCATCCGGCCACGTTTCTGCGTGCGCTCGGCCCCGAGCCGTGGGCCGCGGCCTATGTGCAGCCTTCGCGCCGGCCCACCGATGGGCGCTACGGCGAGAACCCCAACCGCCTGCAGCACTATTACCAGTACCAGGTGGTGATCAAGCCCAACCCCGACGACATCCTCGAGCGCTACCTCGGCTCGCTCAGGGCGCTGGGCATCGATCCGCTGGTGCACGACCTGCGTTTCGTCGAGGACAATTGGGAATCGCCGACGCTGGGCGCCTGGGGCCTGGGCTGGGAGGTCTGGCTCAATGGCATGGAAGTAACCCAGTTCACCTACTTCCAGCAGGCCGGCGGCCTCGAATGCCGGCCGGTGACCGGCGAGATCACCTACGGGCTGGAGCGCCTGGCGATGTACCTGCAGAACGTCGACAACGTCTACGACCTGGTGTGGACGGTGGCGCCGCACGGCACCGTGACCTACGGCGACGTGTTCCACCAGAACGAAGTCGAGCAGAGCACCTACAACTTCGAGCATGCCGACGTGGAAGAGCTGCGCCACCGCTTCGATGCCTGCGAGGCCGAGGCAAAAAACCTCATCGCGCTGGGGTTGCCGCTACCGGCCTACGAGCAGGTGTGCAAAGCCAGCCACAGCTTCAATCTGCTGGATGCGCGCCGCGCGATCAGTGTCAGCGAACGCCAGCGCACCATCCTGCGCGTGCGCGCGCTGGCGCGCGGCGTGGCCGAAGCCTACGTGGCGCAGCGCGAGAAGCTGGGTTTTCCGGGGCTGAAGCGCACGGAGGCAGTGCATGGCTGAAATCAGCGCCAAGCCCTTGCTGATCGAGTTGGGCACCGAAGAACTGCCGATCGGCGCAGTGGATACGCTGGCGCGCGCGCTGGCAGCGGCCGTGCACGCCGGGTTGTCGGCACGTGGCTTCGCGCTGGGCGACGCGCGGCACTACTGCACCCCGCGGCGACTGGCGGTGTATCTGCCGGCGGTGGCCATGCAGCAGGCCGATGGCGAATCGCGCGTACTGGGTCCGACCGTGGCCGTGGCGCTGGATGCCGAGGGCAATCCCACACCGGCGCTGCGCGGCTTCGCCGCCAAGCAAGGCGTGGATGTCGCGGCGCTGACGCGCGAGGCCACCGACAAGGGCGAACGCTTCGTGCACGTAAGCAAGCGCGTCGGCCAGCCGCTGGCGGTGTTGCTGCCGGAAATCCTCGCCGAAGCCATCAAGGCCTTGCCCATCGCCAAACCGATGCGCTGGGGCGATCACGCGTGGAGCTTCGTGCGGCCGCTGCACTGGCTGGTGATCCTGCACGGCGATCAGGTGATCGACGCCGAGTTGTTCGGCGTGCGCGCCACGCGGCACTCGCGCGGGCATCGCTTCATGGCCGACAAGCCGGTGTGGATCACCGATGCCGATGCCTGGGTCGAGGCGCTGCGCGGCGCCAAGGTGATCGCCGATCCCGGCGAGCGCCGTGCACGCATCCGCGGCGAGGTGGCGCGCGTGGCGGCGCAGCTAGGCGGCGCGGCGCGGCTCGATGACGCGCTACTCGATCAGATCGCCAATCTCACCGAGTGGCCGGTGGCCATCGGCTGCAGTTTCGACTCGGCCTTCCTGGCGGTGCCGCAGGAAGCGCTGATCAGCACCATGGTCGCCAACCAGAAATTCGTGCCGTTGCTCGATGGTCACGGCCACATGCTGCCGCGCTTCATCGGCACGGCCAATATCGAAAGCCGGGACGAGACGCAGATCCGCCACGGCTACGAGCGCGTGATCCGCCCGCGCTTCGCCGATGCCAAGTTCTTTTACGACGAAGATTTGAAAACCCCGCTGGCGCAGCATCAGCAGGCGCTGGCCGCAGTCGTGGACCAGCCCGCGCTGGGCAGTCTGTGGGACAAGAGTCTGCGCGTGGCCGAACTGGCGCGCGTGATCGCCGGCCGTGTCGGCGCGGACGCGGCGCAGGCCGCGCACGCCGCCAGCCTGGCCAAATGCGACCTGCTCACGCGCATGGTCGGCGAATTCCCGGAACTGCAAGGCATCATGGGCCGCACCTACGCGCTGGCGCAGGGCGCGTCGCCCGAGGTCGCGTACGCGCTGGACGAGGTGTACCAGCCGCGCGGCGCCGGCGATGCCATCGCCGCCAGCACCCTCGGTCGCGTGCTGGCCGTGGCCGAGCGCGCCGACACCCTGGCCGGGTTGTTCGCCGTCGGCGGTAAGCCCAGTGGTGCCAAGGATCCGTACGCGCTGCGCCGCGCCGCGCTGGGCCTGGCGCGCACGCTGATCGAAGGCGGCCTGCAACTGGATACGCGCGGCCTGCTGCTGGAGGCACTGGACGCCATCCCCGAGGCGGCGCTGGCCGCGGGTCTGAAGGCGGCCAAGATCGCACCGGCGCTGGATGCCGGCGCACGTCGCGCGGCGCTGGCCGAGGAAATCGAGCGCTTCATCGTCGAGCGCCTGCGCGGCTACTATGCCGAGCAGAGCATCGCCGCCGGCGTGTTCGAGGCGGTGCTGGCGGTGACGCCATCCAGTCTGGTGGACTTCGACCGCCGACTGAGAGCGCTGGCCGAGTTCTCGCAGCTCCCGGAATGCGCCGCGCTGGTCGCGGCCAATAAGCGCGTGGCCAACATTTTGCGCAAACAGGCCGAACTCGGCGAGTCCCCGGCCACAAGCATCGACGAATTACTTATTCAGGCGCCTTCCGAGCGAACCATGGTGCTTGCACTGCAAATCGCTCGCGACAGAATCAACCAAGCCGTCCGCAGACACGATTATGGTGAAGCTCTTGCGATTCCGTCCCGTGTGGATCTGTTCCAGTCGGCTCCGGGATTCTTCGCGCCATGCGATGCGCCGAGCCTGCTCGCGGCCATCAACGACTATTTCGAGCAGGTGATGATAGCCGTCGAAGATCCCGCGATCCGCAGGAACCGTTTGGCAATTCTTGCCGAGTTCCAGCGTGTCTTCGCTACCGTTGCCGACCTTTCGCGGCTGTAGCACACGCCGGCTGCTGTCGCGCCATACTCGGCGCATGGTCCAACGCAGGGATGTTCCATGGATGCTCCGCCGCGAGCCCTGATCACCGGCGCTGCGCGCCGCGTCGGCGCCGAGATCGCGCGCCGGCTGCACGCCGATTACGATCTGCTGCTGCACGCTCGCGCCTCGCGCGACGAGGCCGAAGCCGCCGCCGCGCGTTTCAACGCGCGGCGCGCCGGCAGCGCGCGCGTGATCACTGGTGAACTGGCCGACGAGCCCTCGCGTGCAACACTGTGCGCTGCGGTCGGTACCGCGCCGCTGGACCTGCTGGTGCTCAACGCCTCGCGCTACGGCCGCAGCGACCTCGACACCACGCCCGTGGCGCGCAATGCCGATCTGCGCGCTTTTCTCGAGGTGAACGTAGTGGCCAGCTGGGATCTGGCCCTGCGCCTGCGCCCGCTGCTGGCCGCGGCGGCACGGGCGAGCGGGGATGCTGCCATCGTGCTGATCCTCGATGTCTACGCGCAGCGCCCGCTGCCCGGCTACGAGGCCTACAGCATCAGCCGCGCGGCGGGCGCGATGCTGGTGCAGGCACTGGCGCGCGCACTGGGTCCGGCCGGCATCCGCGTCAACGGCGTGGCGCCCGGCACCGTGTTGTGGGCGGAGACGCCCGAGCGCGCCGAAACCGCAGTCGCGCTGACGAGCGGCACCGCGCTGGGCCGCATCGGCAGTCCCGCGGATGTCGCGCAAGCCGTGCGCTATCTGGCTGACGCGCACTACGTCACCGGCACCGTGTTGGCGGTCGACGGCGGACGCGGCACGCATATCTAGCCAGCGCTGTGCCTGCGCAGATCAGCATCCATGGTGCTGCCCTGTGACTTTCGGCTCATGACGATTATCTATCAATAGATTTACGGTCCCGTAATGTTCGTGTCATCGAACTTGCGCCCCGCCGATGCGCGGCTGGACGCCGGAGGTGGTGGATCACCACTGCCGCATCGTCGAACTTCAGGGGATCTAATCGATGAAGCACAAGCTCCTTGCCGCTGCGATCGCATCGGCCTTTGCCATGCCCTTTGCCGTCGCCCCCGCCTTTGCGCAACAGGCCGAACCGCCGCAAGGCACCCAAACCGGTTCCAACAAGGAAGCCAAAGAACTTGAGAAAGTCGTCGTCACCGGCTCGCTGATTCCGCAGTCGCAGATCGAAACCGCCTCGCCGGTGATCACCATCACCGCGCAGGACATCCAGCGTGAGGGCTTCAGCAACATCTACGACGCGTTGCGCGCGCAGCCGCTGGCGACCGGCGCAGTGCAGGACAGCCAGTTTTCGGCCGGTTTCACGCCGGGCGCGCAAACGGTGAGCCTGCTGGGCCTGCCGCCCGGCTTCACGCTGATCCTGATCGACGGCAAACCGATGGCCGATTACCCGCTGCTGTACAACGGCCAGTCCAACTTCGTTGATCTTTCCACCGTGCCGATGGCGATGGTGGACCACATCGACATCCTGCCGGGCAATCAGTCCGCCATTTACGGCTCCTCGGCCATCGCCGGCGTGATCAACGTCGTGCTCAAGAAGCGGATGTCCGGCGTCACGCTGGATTACCGTGCCGGCGGCACATCCGACGGCGGCGGCGCCAACCAGCGGCTGCAGATCTCCGGCGGCTACAACACCGACAAGTTCAACCTGGTGTACGGATTCCAGTACAGCGACACCCAGGCGATCTGGGGCTTCCAGCGCCCGATCTCCAGCAGCACCGACAGCAACCCCAACCCCAACGCCCGCTATGCGCCGCGCAATTACCTGATCCTGCGCTACGGCGCGGGCTACGTGAACCCCACCTCGGTCGCCGGACCCAATCCCTGCGCGGCAATCGCCAACCAGTTCGGCGGCACCATGAGCTACCAGTATCGCAAGCCGCAGGGCTACTACTGCGGCAGCAAGCAGAGCGTGGGCTATGCGACGCTGCAGAATCCCCACACCACCTACAGCGGTTATCTCAGCAGCGATTACCGCATCAGCGACAACGCGCAGGCCTATGCCTCATTGCTGTACACCTTCGCCAAGAACAAGAGCTACCCGGGTCCGTTGTACACGTGGTGGGGCGCCAACACCGGCAATTACTTCGTCAACGCCAACACCGGCACCTTCGACCTGGTGCAGCAGACCTTCGCGCCCGAAGAGCAGGGCGGGCTCGACGTCAGCGCCGAGCGGCTGTGGTCGCGCGCCTATTCGTTCACCGGCGGTGTGCGCGGCAATCTGGGCCAGTCGAACTGGTCCTATGACGCCTACTACGCGCGTTCGCAATACAACCTCTCCAGCCAGCAGCGGCGCACGCTGGGCGCCAAGGTCGACGCCTTCTTCGAGAACCAGTTCCTGGGACCCAAGCTGGGCACCTACTACGGCTATCCGATCTACGCACCGGATTACAGCAAGTTCTTCCAGGGCCTGACCCCGGCGCAATACCAGAGCATCACCGGCGTCATCAGTACCAAGTCCGAGACCTACACGCAGAACGCAAACCTGCTGCTGACCAACGACAGTCTGTTCGATCTGCCGGCCGGACCGGTCGGGTTCGCCGGCCTGCTGCAAGCGGGCAACCAGTCCTGGAATCTGCCCGCCGATCCGGCGCTGGTCGCGGGTGATTTCTGGGGCATCACCGGCTCCTCCGGTGGCGGCAAGCGCGATACCTACGCCGTTGCCACCGAGGTCAAGGTACCCATCGTCAGCATGTTGACCGCCGATCTGGCGGCGCGCTACGACCACTACAAGAACGTCAATGGCGGCTCGGATCAAAAGAGCACCTACAAGGTCGGCTTGGAATTCCGGCCGCTCGATACGCTGCTGTTCCGCGCCAACTACGCCACCGCGTTCCGCGCCCCCGACCTGGGCTACGTATTCATCGGCCCCAGCGGTTTCTACAGCACCGCCACCGATTACTACCGCTGCGCCGTGTTCCAACCCAACACGCCGATCGATCAGTGCACTTATAGCAACGAGCAGTACAAGGGCACACAGACCGGCAATGCCAACCTGAAGTCGATCACCGCCAAATCCTGGGGCTTTGGCGTGGTGTGGTCGCCGCTTGAGCACATGAGCCTCAAGGCCGACTACTACAACATCAAGATCGACAACGAGGTCAGCTACCAGAGCGTGGACCAGTTGATGAAGGATGACGCGGCGTGCCTGCTGGGCCAGCTGCCGGCCACTTCGCCCACCTGCATCGCCGCGCTCGCGCAGGTGCAGCGTGCGCCGGCGACCGGTCCGCTGCCGTATAACCTGCTGGGCATCACGGTCAAGCCGATCAACGTGTCCAAGGAAGCGGTTTCGGGCATCCTGGCCTCGGGCAACTACCGTATCGACCTTGGCCGCTGGGGCGAGCTGGGCCTGGGGGCGCAGTACAACGTGACGCTCAGACACACGTACCAGCAGTATCCGGGTGACCCGGACATCAATCTGCTGCGCAATCCGTACTACTCCAGCGAGTACAAGTCGATCTTCAGCGGCGACCTGACCTGGGCCATCGGCAACTGGACCGCCACGCTGTACGGCATCCGCTACGGTGCGACGCCCAACTACACCGCACAGATCAACACCACGGGATACGCCGCGAAGGGCGCCGGCACCGTGGCACCGTGGATTCGCTACAACGGCAGCGTCGAGTACCGCATCAGCGACGATGCCAAAGTGCAATTCATCGTCAACAACATCCGCAACTCGATGCCGCCGCGCGACAGCACCTGGGTGGGCTGGCCGTACTACAACGTCTTCAACTACAACGCATTCGGCCGCTCGTATTGGGCCGAGATCACGGTGCGCTTCGGCGGCGACAAGAAATAGCGCGCCGATCCGACCGGCTTGTTCGTGTCGAGCCGGTCCGCGAGGGCCGGCTTTTCCGGGGCGGCGCCGGCCGTCCCAGCCGCGAGGAACCGCGCTTATTGCGCGGTCACAGCAGATCAGCCAGGGCCGCGCGCAGTGGGGCCAGCTGCGTCTCATAGCGGCGCCACGCGTCGAGGCCGCGCCGGTGGACGGGTTCGCGCACCTGCGCGCTGGACAGAGTGGATACCGGCGCGGCGTTACCGGCAGTGTCCAGGCACGCCGCATCGAAGGGCAGGCCGCAGTGCAGCAGTACGCGGCGCATCACGGCTTCCGTGTCGCTGACCAGATCGGCGTAGTCCACATCGAGGATCACGCCCGGCATCGCCGCATGCCAGTGCGCCATCAGCGCGCGATAGCGCCGGTAATGCAACGCCATGGTGTCCAGCGCGTAGCTGTACTGGTGCGCATCGCCGAACAGCGCGCGGTAGTTGGAAAAACACACGTCCATCCCGGCGCGCGAGAGATGCAAGATCGGCGCGCGCGGCAGCGCCTTGTGGATCAGTCCGGCCAGCATGAAATTGGACGGCAACTTGTCGACATAGCGCGGCGTGCCGCGCGCGTGCCATTGGGTCTGTTCGAGATAACGCCGGCCCAACTGCGCATAATCGATCCCGTCCAGCCGTTGCAGCATGCGCTCATCCAGCAGCGCCGCGCCGTGGGCGTCGGCACACCAGCGCAACTGGCGCGGGAAATCCGGCAGCTCGCCCGGCGTGGCCACCTGTGTATGCTGGCCCAGCAGGCGCTCCAGCAGCGTGGTGCCGGAACGCGGCAGGCCGAGAATGAAGATCGGTTGCGGCCCATCGCCGGCAACCTCCGCGACCCCGGACAGAAATGTTGGCGCGGCGTACTGCGCCAGCGCCCGGAACTGTCGTTCCTCCAGCGTGCGGTCGTGCGGATTGCGCGCGGCCATGACGGCATTGCCACGCGTTAAGGCCTGCCAAGCCTCGTCGTGGCGACCGAGATCCTCGAGCGTCTTGTACAGCGCGAACTCGAGCGCGGCATGATCTTCGCTGCCAAGCTCGACGTGCCTGAGCTGGCCGACAAGCTCGTCGAGATGATTGCCCGCTGGTGTCTGCCGGCGCAATCGTGCCAGCGTCAGCCAGGCCCGGCCGTGGTTGCGCCCTTGACGCAGGCAGGCCTCGATCTCCCGCTCGGCATCCTGTAACTGCCCGTTGAACTGCAGCTGCAGGGCGCGGAAGTAGCGGAATTCAGGGTTGTCGAAGCCCAAGGCCAGCGCGCGATCCATCAACAGCAAGGCTTGCCCGTGCTCGCCCAGCATCTGCCAGACGTGCGCCAGCCGCGCCAGCGCCGGCGCGTCGCGGGCGCGCGCGATTTCGGGATGCTGCATGCACTGGCGCGTGGCTACGGTTTCGCCGACGCGGAACAGGCACATGGCGGTCGTGGCGATCAGCTCGGCATCGTCGGGCAGCGCCTGCGCCGCGGCGACGGCCTCGGCGCAACCGTCGCGCAGGCGGCCGCGGCCCAGGCAGACGCTGGACAGCAGCATGCGTGCCGGCACGTTGCGCGGCTCACGCTCCAGCAATGCGCGCAAGCTGGCTTCGGCGGCGTCGAGGCGGCCTTCGGCCACGTGCTGCTGGGCGCGTTGCCACAAGCGCTGGTTGTGCATGATCGGTGCGTTCCGGCAGGAGCACGGATTGTGCCGGAGCACTGGCTACAATGCGCGCCATTGTCCGCATGACCGAGTTACCGCATGTCGCCGCGCCCATTGCTGATCATCGCCACCGGCGCGCCGCCGCCTGCCATCCGCGCGCGCTTCGGCGGCTACACCGGATGGTTCCTGCACGCCATGCGCTGGCCGCGCGTGCAGGCGCTGACCGTGCAGGTCGATCGGGACCAGGCGCTGCCCGCGCCCGGAGCCGTATGCGGTGCGCTGATCACCGGCTCGGCGGCGATGGTCAGCGAACGCCTGGACTGGAGCGAACGCACGGCCGGCTGGCTGCGCGCCGCGATGGATGCGCGGCTGCCCCTGTTCGGGGTGTGTTACGGCCACCAGTTGCTGGCGCATGCGCTGGGCGGTCGCGTGGACTACCACCCGCAGGGCCGCGAGATCGGTACGCAGGACATCGAACGGCTGGGCGCGGACGGCGCGCTGGACGCGCTGGCGCCGCTGCCGCAGCGCTTCGCCGCGCATACCACGCACCTGCAGAGCGTGCTGGAGGCGCCCGCCGGCGCTCGCGTGCTGGCGCGCTCGGCACATGATCCGCATCAGATCCTGATGTACGGCGATTGCGCCGTCACCACCCAGTTCCACCCCGAGTTCAGCAGCGACAACATGCGCGCGCATCTGCGCATCCGCGCCGCCAAACTGCGCGAGGAAGGCCTGGACATGCGCGCGCTGCTGGCCGCGGTTCGGCCCACGCCGTGGGCGCGGCGACTGCTGCGCGGCTTCGCGCGGCACTGCGCTATGGGCCGGGAAGACACGTTGCGAGCGGCAGCGTGAAGACGACACCGCAGGGCGGACCGGCCACGGGCCGGTGTTAGCATCGCTGCCGGCATCCGCACCGGCACATCCGCGATCAGCTCATGCACAAGGTTCCCGCAGCGCAAGGCATCCACTGGGTCGTCACCGCGCTGCGGCTGCTCGGCCGGCATTTCGCCCTGTTGTTCACGCTGGGGCTGCTGCTGGTGCTGCTGACGCAGATTCCCTTCTTGGGGAGTTTCATCGGCCTGTTCCTGGGCCCAGCCCTGCTGGGCGGCATCGTATGGGCGACCCAGCAGCGGCAGATGACGGGTGGCCGGAACATCGGCATCGGTGCGCTGTTCAAGGCCTTCGACGGCTCGCAACGGCTGCCCAGCTTGATCGCGCTGTGTCTGCCGGCGATCGGCTTGTTCCTGCTGCTGATCATCGCTGCCAGCGGCATCCTTGCCGGCAGCGTGGGCGGCGATCCGGCCAAGCTCGAAATGATGCAGAACAACCCGACCCTGCTGCTGGCGGCACTGCGCGGACATCTGCTGCCGCTGCTGACCATCCTGCTGCTGGGCGCTTTGCTCAATTTCGCGCTGACCTTTTTCGCCGTGCCGCAAGTGATGCTGCGCCAGCAGGGCGGATTCGCCGCCATGCGCCAGAGTCTGCGCGCTGTCGGCCGCAACTGGGCCGCCCTGCTGCTGATGCTGCTGGGCTTGATCGGGCTTGGCGTCGTGGCCAGCCTGGCGTTGCAGATCGTTTTTCTCGGCGGCGGCCTGGGTGGCTGGTGGCGTCTGCTGGCACTGCTGGTGATGCTGGCGCTGATGTACAGCTACTCCGCCGTGCTGATGTATGTGGCCTGGTGCGACGTGTTCGGCGATGAGCCCGCCGCGGTCGGCAGCACGCCGGGCGAAGTGCACGCCGAGATGTAGATGTCCGTGGCTACTGCGCGCGGCGCAGGCGTTGGCGCGCGTGGGCGCGCAGCGGCAGCCCACAAACCAGCCCGAGGCCGAAGCCGGCCAGGTGCGCCCACCACGCGATGGCGCCGAAGCCCGGCCCGTACAGGCTGAAAGCCACCTGCAGCATGATCCACGCGGCGATCAACAGCGCGGCCGGTACGCGCAGGAACTCCAGGTAGGCGCCCAGCGGCAGCACCACGCCCAGATGCGCGCGCGGAAACAGCGCGAGATATGCGCCGACGATGGCCGACACCGCGCCGCTGGCGCCGATCACCGGCATCACCGCATGCGGCAAGCTGAGCGCAGCGGCGATGTTGGCCAGCATGCCGCCCAGCACGAACAGCAGCAGCAGCCAGACCGCGCCGAGCGCACGCTCCACCGGCAGGCCGAAAATCAGCAGGAACGCCATATTGCCGATCAGATGCGGCAGATCGGCGTGGATGAACAGCGCGGTCAGCAGATGCAACAGGGCATTACCACGTACCCACCACCAGGGCCCGGCCGGCGGATGCAACAGCGTATGCGGGACGCTGCCCCAGTCCAGCAGCAGCGCCAGCCGGTGCGCCGGCGCGACCCAGGCCAGCGCCAGGTAGACCAGCACGCAGGCCAGCACCAGCAGCGGTGTGACCCAGCGCGGACCCAGCGCACGCCGCGACTCTATGCGGATCAGCATGGGTCCATCTCAGATGCCGGCCCCAGCGGCCTCGCGCTGCCGCTCCGCTGCCGCGGCCGCCGCAGCGCCATCGTCGCCGGTGCCGGGCGTGCGCCGCGTCCAGAAATCGCGCGCACGCGGTGTCCACGGCGCCACGACGCGCGGCTTGAAGGGCGCCGGCGGCTTGATCTCGAACGCGCTCTGGCTGTGCGCCGCGCCCACCTGCACGCGCAGCGTGTAGTGGCCGGGCACCAGGTGCAGCGGCTGGCCAAGATCGATGGCCTGGCGCACCGGCATCGCCGACCAGTTGGCCGTGGCCGGATCGAGCTTGTCGCGCTGCAGGCGCGCGTTTTCCGCGGCCAGCGCCAGCTTGGCATCCATCAGCAGATTCCACTGCCACAAGTTCATGCCGGGCTGCAATGCCTGCGTCCAGTGCTGCACGGGCAAGCCGGCGGCGTCGAGGACGGTGAAGCGCGCCGCGCCGGCAGTACGTGACCACAGCGTGCCGCTCAAGCGCGGCTGCTCGCGCGCGTCATCGAACCAGGGCGAAGTTGTCCGCCACCAGTCGCGGCGGGCGGTGAGGTCGGCCACCGGGAACAGGTGCAGCGGCTGCGCGCGCAGGGCGGCGGTGAGATCCTCGATGGGCAGCACGTCCAGTGTCCACACGCTGCGGCCGTGAGTGCCGGCGATCAGCACGCGGTCGCGTGGCTGGATGGCCAGGTCGTGCACCGGCACGGTGGGCAAGTTGGCCTGCAGCGATTGCCAGTGTGCGCCGCGGTCCAGCGACACGTACACGCCGCGATCGGTGCCCACGTACAGCACGTCGGGATTGTGCGGGTCCTCGCGCACCACGTGGATGCTCTCGGCCGGCAGGCCATGCGCGATATCGGTCCAGTGCGCGCCGTCGTCGTCGGTGCGATAGAGATAGGCGCGATTGTCATCCTCGCGGTAGCCGTTCATCGCCACGTAGGCGCGCCGCGCGTCGAAATGCGAGGGCTCGACGCGGCTGACCCAGCGCTTGGGCAGGCTGGCGTCCACCTCGCGCCAGCGTGTGCCGCCGTCATCACTCATCCATACGCGGCCGGTATCGGTGCCCACCCACAGCACGCCGAAGCGCAGCGGCGACTCGGCCAGCGTGGTGATCGTGCCGTAGGGCACATTGCCGTGCTTGTCGGTGGGCGCCAGGTCCGGGCTGATCGCCTGCCAGTGCGTGCCGCGATCCAGCGAGCGGTACAGGTAATCGGCACCGAAATAGAGCACGTCCGGTTGCTGCGGCGACAGCTCGATGGGCGTGGTCCAGTTGAAGCGCAGCGGCGGCGCGGTGAGCGGCGCGCGCGGGCGCACCTCGTGCACGCCGTGCGGCCCACTGCGCTGGTACCAGCCGAACTGGTAGCCGGAATACACCACGCCGTTGTCGCGCGGATCGGCCTGCACATACATGCCGTCGCCGCCGTTGATGGCCTTCCAACCGTCGCCCTCGGGGTTGTCCGGATCGGCGGTGGACGGGCCCATCATCACGCCGTTGTCCTGCAAGCCGCCGTACACATTGAACGGCTTGGCGAAATCGTAGCTGACCGAATAAAACTGCCCCACCGCCTGCGCGTTCAGCGCCTGCCAATGCCTGCCGCCGTCGTAGGTGATGTAGGGTCCGCCGTCGGTGGCCGCCAGCATGCGTTTGGGAAACGCCGGATCGATCAGCAGATCGTGGTAGTCGACGTGCATGTTCGGCGCGTTGAGCCCAGCCCAGGTTCTGCCGCCGTCCTGCGAGACGATCATCGGCATGCCCTGCACGTACACGCGCTGCGCGTCGTCGGGTGCGACCCGGATCTGCCCGAAGTAGTAGCCGTAGGTGAAGTACACCTGACGCAGCGGCTTGGCGTTGGCGCGCACCCACTGCGCGCCGGCGTCGTCGGAGCGATACACCTCGAGGCCGCGGCGGTCGGTGTCGAACAGATCGGCCTCGGCCTCCTTCAGGCGTGCGCGCAACTGGTCCATGGTCAACTGCCCGTCGCGGATCATCCGGGTGAGTTTTTCCGCTGTCAGGTCGTTGGGCAGATCGTTGCTGCGGATGAATGCCTCGATGGCCTGCGGCGACTGGCGCAGGAATTCGGCCTTGCTCATGGTGGCCAGTCGCGCCGGCGAGAGCGGGTTGTCGCCCAGCGCGCGCTCAGCCGGCGGCAGGAGGCCCCAGTCATCGACGCTGGCGTAGACGATGTCGGGATCGCTGGGCGCGATGGCGATGCCGATGCGGCCGACATCGTTGCCGGTGGGAAAGCCGGCGGTCAGGCGCGTCCAGTGATCGCCACCGTCGGTGCTTTTCCACAAGCCCGAGCCGGGGCCGTTGCCGCGGAAGTTCCAGGCCGTGCGCTGCCGATCCCACAGCGCGGCATACAGCACCTGAGGATCGCGCGGGTCCATGGCGAGATCGATGGCGCCGGTCCACGGCGTGCCGCCGGCCAGCACCCGCTGCCAGGTCTTGCCGCCGTCGCGCGTGCGGTACACGCCGCGCTGGCCGCCTTCCGAATACAGTTTGCCCAGTGCGGCCACGTACACGGTGTCCGAATCTTGCGGATCGATGACGATGCGTGCGATGCGGTCCGAGCTGGCCAGGCCCACGGCACGGAAGGTCTTGCCGCCGTCATCGGAACGGAACACGCCCATGCCGCCGAATGAGGAGCGCGAAGAGTTGGCCTCACCGGTGCCCACCCACAGCGTCTGTGGGTGCTGGGGATCCACGGCGATGGCGCCGATGGTTTCGGTGGGCAGGTCGGCGCCGATGGGCGTGAAGTGCTGGCCGTTGTCGGTGGTCTTCCAGACGCCGCCGGTGGCATAGGCCACGTAGAAGGTATAGGGCTGGCCCGGCACTCCGGCCAGTGCCACCACGCGCCCGCCCTGCGCGGTCGGCCCGATGCTGTTCCAGTGCATGGCGCGGAACGGCGAGTCCTGCGCCATCGCCTCGTGCTGGTGCCAGGCCGCCTGGCGCCGCGCGGCGGTATCCGGCGCGGCGCCGGACGGGCGCGCCCAGACCGGCGTCGCGGCCAGCATGACAAGCAGCACGATCAGACAGGACATGCGCATCGTCGGATTCCCCGAATCTGGATGACATCAAGCCTAGCAGCGAGTTCGCACCCCAGCGTCGCGCTAGCCGTGACGCGCGGCCTACACTGCGTACCGCACCTGACCACCGAGACGAGATCGAAGCCCATGGATGCCGCCCCATCGCTGTTCGCGCTGTTGCTGTCGCTGTGCGTGATCCTGGCGGTGGCCCTACTGTGGGCGCTGCGCGGGCGTCGCGACCTGCTGGCCGAGGCCCGCTGGGCCGAGCAGCGCGCCGCGCAGGAACGCCTGGAAACCGCGCTGCGCGACGAACTGCGCAACGCGCGGCGCGAGCAGGCGGAGACGCAATCGCGTGCGCACGCGCAGTTGAGCGAGGCCGGTGCGGCGCTGGCCGGCGAACAGCACCGCCGCCTGGAGGCTTTCGCGACCCGCCTGCAGCAGCTGGACGAAGGGTTGCAGCGCGGCCAGTTGGCACTGCGCGAAGGCCTGGCCGAAGAGGCGCGCAAGGCGCGCGGCGAGCAGGCCGAGGCGCAGCGTCAGCTCGCGGCACGTCTGGCCGAGGCGCTGCAGGCGCTGCAAGCCGCCAGCGAACAGCGCCTGGCCGAGGTGCGCACCACGCTGGACGCGCGCCTGCAAGCGCTGCAGGCCGACAACGCCGCCAAGCTCGAGCAGATGCGCGCCACCGTCGACGAGAAATTGCAGTCCACGCTGGAAATGCGCCTCGGACAGTCCTTCGCGCTGGTTTCCGAACGTCTGGAGGCGGTGCAACGCGGCCTCGGCGAGATGCAGGCACTGGCTGCCGGTGTGGGCGACCTCAAGCGCGTGCTGGGCAACGTCAAGACCCGTGGCACGTTCGGCGAAGTGCAGTTGGGCGCCCTGCTCGAGCAGATGTTGGTGCCCGAACAGTACGCCAGCAACGTGGTGACCGTGCCCGGCAGCAGCGAGCGCGTGGAGTTTGCCATCCGCCTGCCCGGCCCCACCGGCGATGCGCCTGTGTGGCTGCCCATCGACGCCAAGTTCGCGCGCGAGGACTACGAGCGCCTGCTGGACGCGCAGGAGCGCGCCGATGGCGATGCCGCCGCGCAGGCCGGCGCCGCGCTGGAGCGGCGCATCCGCCAGCAGGCCGAGACGATCCGCGACAAGTACGTGTCGCCGCCGCACACCACCGATTTCGCCATCCTGTTCCTGCCCACCGAAGGCCTGTACGCCGAGGTGCTGCGCCGGCCCGGGCTGTTCGACAAACTGCAGCGCGAGCAGCACATCACCGTGGCCGGCCCGACCACGCTGGCCGCGCTGCTCAACAGCCTGCAGATGGGTTTCCGCACCCTTGCCATTCAACAGCGTTCCAGCGAGGTGTGGCAGCTGCTGGGTGCGGTGAAGACTGAATTCGCCAAGTTCGGCGCGGTGTTGGACAGCGTCAAGAAAAAACTCGACCAGGCCAGCACGGAGATCGAGAAGACCGGCGTGCGCAGCCGCGCCATCGCACGCAAGCTGCGCGAAGTCGAGGCGCTGGAGCCCGGCGCCAGCCACGCGCTGCTGCAGCTGCAGGCGGCTGCGGACGGCACCGATGACGCCGCGAACGGCGCCACGGACGAGGGCAATTCGCCGCCTGCGTGAACGCCGCGTGCAGGCCGCGCGGCGCGGCATCCACCGCGCGCGCACAATCGCTGCGTAAACTGGTGACGGCCACGGCTGCCGGCTGCCGGCTGGATGCATGTCGTGCCCGTCCGCATGCGGCGCGCTGCAGCGGATTCGATCGACGCCGGGCCCGGCGTGCCGGATCGCGGGCGCGGCGAGTGTTGACAGGATTCCCGCACACACCATGAACGGAGAACGCCCGATGCACGGCAAAGACGAACACAACGGCGTCAGTCGCGCCCACGCCGAGGACGCCGTGCGCACCCTGCTGCGCTGGGCCGGCGAGGATCCCGCGCGCGAAGGTCTGATCGACACGCCGCGGCGCGTCGTCAAGGCCTATGGCGACTGGTTCTCCGGCTACAAGGACGATCCGGAAGCCTACCTGGCGCGCACTTTCGAGGAGGTCGCCGGCTACGATGAACTGATCGTGCTGCGCGACATCGCCTTCGAGAGCCATTGCGAGCACCACATGGCGCCGATCATCGGACGTGCCCACGTCGGCTACCTGCCCAGCGGGCGCGTGGTCGGCGTTTCCAAGCTGGCACGCGTGGTGGATGCCTACGCACGACGCTTCCAGGTGCAGGAAAAGCTCACCGCGCAGATCGCCGACTGCATCGAGCGCGTGCTCGAGCCGCGCGGCGTGGCGGTGGTGGTCGACGCGCAGCACCAGTGCATGACCACGCGCGGCGTGCACAAGCGCGGCGTATCGATGGTCACCAGCGCCATGCGCGGGGCGCTGCGCGAGGATGCGCGCACGCGCGCCGAGTTCTTGCGGTTCGTGGACATCGATGGCGCCAAGAACCATGTCTGAAATCCGGCTGTTGCCGGGTGTTCGTCAAATTTCCGTTGCTTTTCAAGCAGGATTGTCAGGGTCTATAGTCGGCGATTCGCGGGCGCGGCAAGAACCGGATGCGCCCGTTCCGTCTGCCAAACCGAGGTCGTCCATGCGTCGTTACGCCCTGCCGCTGCTGGTCGCGGCCACCCTGCTTGCCGCTGGTTGCAGCGGCTCGTCCTCCGCGCCCAAAGCCACGCCCGAGCCCACCGCCGTCAGTGGCACCATCAGTCTGATCGGCACCGCATCGCTGGACGGACAGGGCCAGCTCACGCTGGAACTGGTCGACGTCAGCAGGCAGCCCAATGCGGTGGTGACCAGCAAAACCGAAACCGTCACCAGCCTGCCCGCGCAGTTCAGCCTGCCGTTCACCGCCAGCGACATAGACGCCAACGACCTCTATGTGCTCAACGCCAGCCTGCAGGACGCGCAGCGCAAGTTCATCATGCCGATCCAGTACCCGGTGTTGACGCACGGCAACGCGGCACAGGTCAGCGTGCAACTGAAGCCGCTGCCGACACCGGCAGAACAGGCCATGGCCGGGTTCGATGCCCTCAAGGCGCGGCTGGGCGCCCTCAAGTACAGCAACGGCGATCAGAGCGAAGTGGGCATGTCGCGCGGCTGGCAGACGTTCCGCGACCAGGCCGGCAAGGTGGTGTTCGTGCGCGAACTGGAAGACGCCAGCAACAAGGGCTTCACCACCACCGAGTTCGCCTACCGCGACGACAAGCCCTGGGTGGTGGTGCAGGCGCACAGCGCCGCGCGCGGCCAGACACCCAGCTTGATCGAGCGTGCCGGCTGGGATGCCGCCGGCGCACTGGTGTTGCGCGAGCGCGTGGCCGGCGGTAGCAAGAGCCGCTTGTCCGCCGTCGATGCCAAGACGCTGTACGCGACCGCCGAGGCGATGCTGGTCAAGGTCGGCGGCAAGAAATAACGCGCGGACCGGCCACGCACACGGCCGTCCATCACCGCGAAAAAGCCGCCCGAAAGGGCGGCTTTTTCGTGTCCGGACCGACCATCTGCGGCGCGCGCGGATGGCGTATGGCGGCTCAGAACGCCATGCTGAGGCCCAGGTTCAGGCTGTTGAGCTTCTGACTGCTGTTGTTGAACATGCCGGTGTAGCTGGCATAGCCGGTGAGGCTGGGCGTGAAGTGCGCGCTCAGCCCCAGGCTGGCGTTGAACCAGTTCTTGCCGGGCACGAACCCGGGCAGCGCGAAGGTGCCGGGCATGCTGGTCAGTCCGGCGGTGACCAGCTGCGTACTGGCGTCGGCATCATGCTCGTAGGACACGCGCGCGAACGGCTGCAGCGGCACGCCGCCGAAATCCATGTTGCCGGTGAGCTGCCAACCCAGCTCGGCGGTGGCGGACTTCAGCGTCTGCTTGCCGAACCACATCGCGCTGGCGTCGCCGCTGCTCTCGTTGAAGCGGTCCGCGGTGACGCGCTGGTAGCCCAGGCGCCCGAACGGGCCGGTGCGCAGATTGTTCCAATCGAACCAGTAGCCGGCCTCCAATGTCGCGCCAAGGTTGGAACCGCCGCTGCTGCCCTTTTCGACGCGCAGCGCCGGACCCAGCGGGATGAAACGGGTGACGTTGGTGTAGCGGATCTGGCCGGCGGTGGCGCTGCCGCTCACATAGGCCTTGCCGATGCGCGCGTTGGCGAAGGCGCTGAACATGATGTCCTGGGTCTGGAAGCTCACCGAGCCGGTGCCGCCGGTGTTCAGTTGCGCCAGACCGGCGGCGAAGCCCACCGACAGATCCCTGCTGGCCGCCGCGTTGGCGCCCACGGTCAGCACGTTGTTGTTGCCGGTGGCGCGCGGCGTGTTGGCGGTGGCGTCGAAGGTCTGGTGACCGTAGTCGTAATCGGCGAACAAACTGACGCCGGGTTGGGCCATACCCAGGCTGTCGGACAGCATCTGGTCGCGCAACGCGCGCTGGTGCGCAGCGTAGGCCGCCGTGGCCGCGCGCGGCAGCAGCGACATCTGTCCGGGCGCGGCGATGATCGACTCGATGTACTGCGCCAGAATCGCGTGCGCACCGCTGGTGGGATGCACGCCGTCGGCGAACAGATAGGTGTTCTGCGTACCCGGCGCATAAGTGAACGGCGCGCCGGAGCCCTGCGGTCCGCACTGCACGGAGGTGACATTGGGTGCCGTTCCGCAAGCCGGCGTGGTGATGTTGGTGAAGCCGTACAGTGCCGGGTTGGCCAGCAGTTCGTTGAAGATGCCGTAGACGTTGACCGGGATGATGTTGATGCCCGGATTGACCTGCTGGATGGCCAGGTCGAGCGTGTTGTTGAAGGTCAGGCTGAGACCGGTGAGCGCCTGCTGCGCGGCCGCGCCCTGCGCGGCGGCGGCGGGCGTGGCGCCGATGTTGGGCAGGTTGAACACCAGCAGGTACTGTGCGCCGGCCTGCTTGAGCGTGGCCATCATGCCGCCTTCGGTCTGCGCCGCGGTAATGATGTTGAGCTGCGCCTGTTGCGGACTGATGGCGCCCGCGCCGGCGGCTGCGGCGCTATAGAAGATGTCGTTGGCGCCGCCCCACAGCGAGTACAGGGCGGTGGGGCTGGCCTTGCCGCCGGTGGCGGTGAGGTACTGCTGCAACTGCTGCGGCAGCAGCGGTACCGTGCTGGGCGTACCGGGCGAATTGTTGACCAGGCCGGCGCCGCCCCAGGCGAAGTCGCCGCCGCCGAGTAGCGAAGGCGTCAGGCTCAGTCCGTAGTACTGCGCCAGGTCCACCAGGCCCACTTTGCCCGGATTGGTGGTGAAGCTGTTTTGCACGGCGCCGCCGGTGAGTGCCAGCGACAGGTTGCCGGCATCGCTGAGGCTGTCGCCGAAAACGAAAATGTTGCTGAAGGGGCCGGCGTGGGCGGCACCGGCGCCAAACGTCAGGGCCAGGCCGAGGGCAGCGGCCAGAGTGCGTGTGCGGGGCATGCGAGGCTCTCCTTGAACGAGCGGTGATTGTCATGGGCGCGCGGCGTGGCGCGCCGGGCCGTCACGGTACTGCAAACCGTACGCCCGCGCATGCTGCGACGCGCCGCCCGCGCCGGTCGCTCAGCCGGGCGCAGTCAGCAAGCTGTGGCCGGTCATGGCGACGGGCAGCGGCAAACGCATCAGCTCGAGCACGGTGGGCGCCAAGTCACGCAGCGCGCCGCCCGCGCGCAGACCATGGGCGGCGGCGCCCACGTACAGCAGCGGCACCGGGCCGACGGTGTGCTGGGTGTGCGGCCGGCCATCGGCATCGCGCATCTGCTCGAGGTTGCCGTGGTCGGCGGTAATCAGCAGCGCGCCGCCGGAAGCCTGGATCGCCGCCACGATGCGGCCGAGCGCGGCATCGACCGCTTCGGCGGCCTTGATCGCCGCCTCCAGCTTGCCGCTGTGCCCGACCATGTCACCGTTGGCGATGTTGCAGACGATGAAGTCGAAACCGCCGCGCGCGATGGCGTCGACCAGCTTGTCGGTCAATTCCGGCAGGCTCATCTCCGGCTTGAGGTCATAGGTGGCCACCTTGGGACTGGGCACCAGGATGCGCTGTTCGCCGGCCAGCGGTTCCTCGCGGCCGCCGGAAAAAAAGAAGGTGACGTGGGCGTATTTTTCGGTCTCGGCGATGCGCAACTGCCTGCGGCCATGCTGCGCGATCACCTCGCCCAGCGTGTCGCGCAGATCCTCGGGCAGGTAGGCCACCGCCGTGGCCGGCAGGTCGTCGGCGTACGGCGTCAGCGTGACGAACGCGGACAGCTTGGGCCGGTGTGCGATCGCGAATCCCTTGAAAGCCGGATCGATGAAGGCGCGACTGAGCTGACGCGCGCGGTCGGCACGGAAGTTCATGAATATCACCGCATCGCCATCGCGCACGCCAGTCGCCGTGCCGATCACCGTGGGCGCCACGAACTCATCGTCCTCGCCGCGCGCGTAGGCGGCGTCCAACGCGGCCAGCGCGTCGTCGGCATGCACGCCTTCGGCGACGACCAGGGTCTGCCAGGCGCGCTGCACGCGCTCCCAGCGCTGGTCGCGGTCCATGGCCCAATAGCGCCCGCCGATGCTGGCGATGCCGGCACCTGCCGTGCGATTGCACAGCGCGATCAGCTGCTCGAGCGAAGCGCGCGCGCTGCGCGGCGGCGTGTCGCGACCATCCAGAAAGGCATGCACCGCGATGCGCGGCACGCCCTGCGCGGCGGCCAGCCGGATCATCGCGAAGATGTGTGCCTCGTGACTGTGCACGCCGCCCGGGCTGAGCAGGCCCAGCACGTGCAGCGTGCCGCTGCCGCCCTTGGCCGCCGCGCAGGCTTGCAGCAGAGCAGCGTTGCGGCCGAAGGCGCCGGATTCGATCTCGCAGTCGATGCGGGTCAGCTCCTGGTAGACCACGCGGCCGGCGCCGATGTTCATGTGTCCGACCTCGGAGTTGCCCATCTGCCCGTCGGGCAGGCCGACGGCCAGACCATGCGTGTCGATGCGCGTGTGCGGGTGTTCGGCCAGCAGTCGATTCCAGTTGGGCATGTGCGCCTGGGCGATGGCGTTGTCGGCGCGTTCGGCGCGTTCGCCCCAGCCATCGAGGATCAGCAACAGGACGGGTTTTGGCGTTCGGACCATGGCGAGTGCGGGTTCCACTGTGAAGCCGCGATGCTAGCAGCCATGCCGCAGCGCGCCCGCATACATGCAAACGTCGATCGCCCGCAAGCCCGCTGCGCGGCTCACAGCGCGCAGTGGCCATCCAGCGGCGCGGTTTCGGCTCGGACCAGCGTCTGCGCGGAGAGTGCCTTATGCACCTGGTCGGCAGGGAACACGATGTCGACCCAGGGATTGTCGCCGCGCGCGTCGCTGAGATTGCTGGGACCCCGGTAGTCGAGTAGGCGATGGTCGGCCAGACGGTAGCGCACGTCCACGTGCGGCAACAGGAAGGCGAACCAATCCTCCGGCTTCAGTCGGAAGGTGACGCTGCCGGCAGGCGCGGCTTTGGCGTTGTCGATGCGCTGCACGGTGAAACCCATCCACTCGCGCCGGCTGGGCACCAGAAACCGCACTCTTCGCGTCTTGCCGGTCAGCAGCGCATCCCAGTGCTGCTGCACATAGGCGTTGAAGCCGGCATCAATGATCGCCTGCGCGGGCAACGGCAACTGCTCTTCGTGCACGGTCGCGTCACTGCCGGCACGGAAGCTGAGCGCGATGCCTCCGGCACTGCGCCGCACCTGCACCTGCTGGCCTTTGGCGCCATCGCGCAGGCGGAAGTCGGGCGTGGCCGGATCATCGACGACGCGCAGGTGCTTGCGCGCGAACGCGCTGCCGTCGGGGCAGCGGTACACAACCAGACGCCGCGCTTGGCCATCGCGGGTCCAGATCAGATGCTGCTCGCGATACAGCAGCTTGCCGGCGCGGTCGTAGGCATTGCCGGTGTAGCCGTGCAGATCATGTACCGACTGCTGGGCCTGCGCGACAGTGCAGGACAGTACAAACAAGGCCAAGGCGAGCAGGCGGATACGCATGCCCGCAAACTGGCCGGTCGCGCGTCAATCGCGCGTGAGCGCGCCACACCCGCGGCTCACCAGGGCAGCTCGCTGCCGTCATGGGCGTAAAAGCGCCCACCCTGCGCGGGCGTGAGGCGCTCCAGCACGGCCAGCATGCCGCGCACCGCATCCGGTGGTTGCAACGGCGCGGCGGCGCCGCCCATGTCGGTGCGCACCCAGCCCGGATGCATGGCCACCACGGTGATGCCGCGCGCGCCCAGTTCGGCGGCCAGTCGGCGTACGCCCATGTTCAGCGCGGCCTTGCTGACCGCGTAGCTGACCGTGCGGAACTCGCGCGCCTGCGCAATCGAACCCAGTTGCGAGCTCACGCACAGCACCTTCGCGGCGTGCCCACGCGCCAGCAGCGGCGCCAGGGCCTGGGTCAGCAGCAGCGGTGCGCTGGCGTTGATGGCGAAACTGCGCGCCAGATCCTCGGCGCGCAGCGTGCCGAAGCGCTCGCCGGAAACCAGCACACCGGCGTTGTTGATCAGCAGATCCAGATGTCCGCGCGACGCCAAGCGCTCCGCCAGCGCTGCGATCTGCGCCGCGACGGCGACATCCAGCGCCTCGATCTGCAGTCGGCCCGCCGCGCCCTCGTGCAGCGCGACCAGCGCATCGGCCCGCCGCGGCTCGCGGCAACAGGCGCTGACCCGCCAGCCGGCCGCCAGCAACTGGCGGCAGAACTCCAGGCCGAGGCCGCGATTGGCGCCGGTGACGAGGGCGTTGCGCATGGTCGGCTCCAAGGTGGAATCGATCACATGCTACCCGCCGCGCACAGTGCCGAAGCACGGCGTGGCGGCAGCGCTGTCTCATCGCGTCGCCTGACTTCCGGCACCCATCCACTGGCACATGCCGTCGGCGCGAGCCGCCGGGCATGGTTTGCGCACGCGCGGCGCCCGCAGCCTGGAGATCTCCATGAAAGCCCTGTTTCCGATGCTGCTGGCCGCTCTGCTGCTGGCCGGTGCGACCTCCGCGCGTGGCGACACCACGCCGCCGACCGGCGTGCCGCGCCTGCACTACACGCGCATGCTGCTGCCCAACGGATTGACGCTGATCGTGCATGAGGATCACAAGGCGCCGGTGGTGGCGGTCAGCGTCTGGTACCACGTCGGCTCGAAGAACGAGCCGGCCGCGCGTAGCGGTTTCGCGCATCTGTTCGAGCATCTGATGTTCCAAGGCTCCGAGCATCACCGCGACGAATACTTCCGACCCTTCGAACTGGCCGGCGCCACCGACCAGAACGGCACCACCTGGCTGGACCGCACCAACTACTTCCAGACCGTGCCCAGCACTGCGCTGGACATGGCGCTGTGGATGGAATCCGATCGCATGGGGCATCTGCTCGGCGCGATCGAACAGGCGCAGCTCGACGAGCAGCGCGGCGTGGTGCAGAACGAGAAACGCCAGGGCGAGAACCAGCCCTACGGCCGCGTGTTCACCCTGCTGCAGGCCCACGCCTTCCCGGCCAACCACCCTTACCACCACACCACCATCGGCTCGATGACCGATCTCAACGCCGCCGCGCTGGACGACGTGAAGAACTGGTTCCGCGAGTACTACGGGGCCGCCAACGCCACCGTGGTGCTGGCCGGCGACATCACCCCGGCGCAGGCGCGCGAGAAGGTGCTGCGCTACTTCGGTGACATCGGCCCCGGTCCGCGCCTCAGTCGTCCGCGGCCATGGACGGCGGCACGCACGATATCCACGCGCGCCGTATTCCCCGACAAGGTGCCGCAGGTGCGCATCTACCGCGAGTGGAACGCGCCCGGCCTCGCGGATGCCGACGCCACGCTGCTGGATCTGGCCAGCACCGGACTGGGCGGCGGCAAGACCTCGCGCCTGTACCAGCGCCTGGTGTACCGGGACCAGTTGGCCGACAGCGTCAGCATGGGAGTGATGCCCTTCGAGCTGGCCTCGATGGTGCTGCTGCAGGTCAGCGTGCGCCAGGGCGCCGATCCGGCCAGGGTCGAAGCGGCCATCGACGATGAGCTGCGCGCGTTCCTGGCCGACGGCCCGAGCCGCGACGAACTCGACCGCGCGCGCACCGGTGCGCGCGCCGACTTCATCCGCGGCATCGAGAAGGTGGGCGGCTTCGGCGGTCAGGCCACCGTGCTGGCCGAAGGCCAGGTCTATCGCGGCAATCCGCTGGCCTACCTGGATGATTTCCGCGTGATGCAGGCGGCCACCCCGCAAAGCGTGCGCGCCGCCGCGCGGCGCTGGCTGGCGCGCGGTGATTTCACGCTGCGGGTGCAACCGGATGACGACGTCACCGCCAGCGACGCCGCCTACGCCGCGCTGCAGAAGGGCCTGCCCGCACACGCCGCTGCGCCGGCGCTCAAACCCGACGCACCGGTGCAGTGGCGCAGTGTGGCCAGCGGCGTCGATCGCAGCCACGGCGTGCCCGCGGTCGGGCGGTTTCCCGATCTGCGCTTTCCCGCGCTGGAACACGCGCGGCTGCGCAACGGCATCCCGGTGCTGCTGGCTCGGCGCGGCGCCGTGCCGGTGGTCAACATCGAGTTGATGTTTGACGGCGGTTACGCCAGCGATCCGGCGGCCGGCCAGCCCGGCCGTGCGGCGTTCACCATGGGCATGCTCGACGAGGGCACCACCACGCTCGATTCAGTGGCCCTCGCCAAACGCCTCGAGCAACTGGGCGCGCAACTGTCCGCGTCGGCATCGCTGGATATTTCCACGGCGTACCTGTCGGCGCTCAAGGACCGGCTCGCGCCGTCGCTGGCACTGCTGGCCGACGTGGTGCGGCAGCCGGCATTCCGCACCGCCGACATCGAACGCCTGCGCCAGCAGTGGCTGGCCGGCATCGCGCAGGAAAAAGCGCAGCCGGCGGGCCTGGCGCTGCGCATCCTGCCCCCGCTGCTGTACGGCAAAGGCCATCCCTACGCCATCCCGTTCAGCGGCAACGGCGATGCAGCCACGATCAAGGCCTTGACCGCCGCCGATCTGCGCGCCTACCACACGGCGGTGGTGCGCCCCGACAACATGCGGATCCTGGTTGCCGGCGACACCACGCTGACCGAGATCCTGCCGCGGCTCGAGGCCGCCTTCGGCGCCTGGAAGGCGCCGGCCACGCCGCTCCCGACGTTAACCGTGCCCGAGGTTCCCGCACCCGAGACCGCGCGCGTGCTGCTGATGGACCGCGCGGGCGCGCCGCAGTCGCTGATCCTGGCCGGCCTGCTGGCGCCGCCCACCGGCGGCCCGGACGAACTGGCCATCGACGTCATGAACGAGGTCTTCGGCGGCGGCTTCACTTCGCGCCTGAACATGAACCTGCGCGAGGACAAGCACTGGAGCTACGGCGCGCGCACTCTGCTGCGCGACGCTCGCGGCCAGCGCCCGTTCCTGGCCTATGCACCGGTGCAGACCGACAAGACCGCCGAATCGCTGGCGGAGATCCTGCGCGAGTCGCAGGCGCTGATCGGCGCCCAGCCGCCCAGTCGCGAGGAAATCGCCAAGGTCAAGCAGAGCGAGGTGCGCAAGCTGCCCGGCACCTACGAAAGCGCGCGCGCCGTGCTGGCGGCGATGTCGGACATCGTGCAGTACCGGCGCCCGGATGACTATGTGCAGCGACTGCGGGCGCGTATGGACACGCTCACCGACGCGCAGGTGCGGGCAGCGGCGCGCACGGTGTTGCGCCCCGGCCGCTACACCTGGGTGGTGGTGGGCGATCTCGACAGGATCGAGCAACCGATCCGCGCGCTCGACCTGGGAACGGTGCAGGTGATCGACAGTGACGGCAACATGTTGCGCTGAGCCGCAGCGGCGCATGAACGCGCGCGCGCCGCGGCTGCCGCGGCGCCGGCGCAGTGGGTATGCTTGCCGGGCGGATCGCTCTGCCCGCTTTCCCGCGGCGGCGCGATGCCCTGCGACACGGCCCCACAGCCCCGACCGGAACCGACCATGCGCATCCAGCACCCGCCTCGCCTCGTTGTTCCCGTGATCGCCGTCCTGCTGCTGGCCGGTTGCTCGAGCATGGAAGTGCACCTTAGCCCGAGCGGCCGCCAGGTGCGTGCCGCCTACGTCGATAGCGTCGCAAGCTGCCAGCAGGTGGGCACCGTCACGGTCTCGGTTACCGACCACGTCGGGCCGTTCGCGCGCGGCAACCTCAGCGTGCGCGACAATCTCGAGGTGCTGGCGCGCAATGCCGGAGCCGGGCTGGGCGCCAACACGGTCAAGCCGCTGGGCCCACCGGTCGACGGGCAGCAGCCATGGGGCGCCTACCGCTGCCCACCCGGTCCGCTGCCGCGCGCGGTCGGCACCGCCGCTGCCGCCACGCCGGCCAGCGCAGCATCCGCAGCGCCGCAGCTACAGCCGGTCGAACCCGCGCAGACCGCGCCGCTGCGCACCGAGCCGCTGCAGGTACAGCCGGTATCGCCCAATCCCGCGCCGGCGGCCACTGCGCCCTGGCCTGCCGGCAGCGGCAGCGTGCCGCCGCCCGGCGGCGGCTGAGGCGCGCGGCACGGGCACCGCGGGCGGCCCGGCGATCCCGGCTTCAGGCGTCCAGATCCGGGATCAGCTTGTTCTCCAGATAACCGATCATGTCTTTCAGCCGCAGCTTGCGCTTTTTCATGCGCGCCAGCGCGAACTGGTCGGCCTGCGGATCGTGCTGCAGGCGCGCGATCAGCAGGTCGAGGTCGCGGTGCTCGGCGCGCAGCGCCGCCAGCTCGCGGGCAATGCTCGAGGGATCGGCATAATTGGTCATGTCCGGTGCGGCCAGTGTAGCGTCCCGTGCCGGCCTCGAAGCGGCGTGACGCGGCGCTAGAATGTGCGGTCATCATGCACGGTGCCGTGCCGCCAGTCCGCCATGCCCGACCCCCGCAAACGCGAGCACGAAACCCAGCGCCTGGCCAAGCGGATGCGCCACCAGGTCGGTCAGGCCATCGCCGATTTCAACATGATCGAAGACGGCGACCGGGTGATGGTGTGCCTCTCCGGCGGCAAGGACTCGCACACGCTGCTCGACGTGCTGCTGTCGCTGCAGCGCGCGGCGCCGGTGCGCTTCGAGATCGAGGCCGTCAACCTCGACCAGAAACAACCGGGCTTCCCCACGCACGTGCTGCCCGAGTACCTGGCCGCACGCGGCGTGCCCTACCGCATCCTCGAGCAGGACACCTACAGCGTGGTCAAGCGCGTGGTGCCGGAAGGCAAGACGCAGTGCGGGCTGTGCTCGCGCCTGCGCCGTGGCGCGCTGTACCGCTACGCGGCCGAGGCCGGCTTCACCAAGATCGCGCTGGGCCACCACCGCGACGACATCATCGCCACGTTTTTCCTCAACCTGTTCTTTCACGCCAGTCTCAAGGCCATGCCGCCCAAACTGCGCTCGGACGACGGCCGCCACATCGTGATCCGCCCGCTGGCCTACGTGGCCGAGGCCGAGATCGCCGCCTATGCCAAGGCGCGCGCGTTTCCCATCATCCCGTGCACGCTGTGCGGCGCGCAGGAGAACCTGCAGCGCAAACAGGTGCGGCAGATGATGGATGCTTGGGAGTGCGCGCATCCGGGCCGGCTGGAAACCATTTTCCGCGCGCTGGGCACGGTTGCGCCCTCGCAGTTGGCCGACCGCGCGCTGTTCGATTTCGCCGGGCTGGGCGCGCGTGGTGCCGCGCTGGACGCGCACGTCTGGCTGGCCGGCACGCCGCAGCCGGCCGACAGCGCCGCCTGAGCGCCTCCCTCACCCTCCGCAGCCACGCTGCCCGCTCCAATTCATGGATGCCGCATGTTCTTCCGCAACCTCACGCTGTTCCGTTTTTCGCCGGCCGTGGCCGCCGCGCTGGTCGACCTGGAAACCGCACTGGACAGCCATCGCCTGCGCCCCTGCGGTCCGCTGGAGCTGGCCACGCGCGGCTTCGTGTCGCCGCTGGGCCGAACGCAAGGTGCGCTGACCCACACCGTGCAGGGCTGCGTGCTGTTCAGCGCCGGCACCGAGGACAAGCTGCTGCCGGCGGCGGTGGTCAACGCCGAACTGGGACGGCGCCTCCAGGCGCGCGCTGAGGAACTGGGCCATCCGGTAGGCGGCCGCGAGCGCAGGCGCATGAAGCAGGCGCTGTTCGACGAACTGCTGCCGCGCGCCTTCGCGCGGCCCTCGCGCCTGCCGGGCTACCTGGATCCGGCGCAGGGCTGGGCGGTGCTGGACACCGGCAGCCGCAAGGCCGCCGAGACCGCCCTCAGCGGACTGCGCGAGGCGCTGGGCAGCTTCCCGGCGCTGCCGCTAGCGCCGGAACGCGCGCCGCGCCTGGTGATGACCGAGTGGCTCACCGGCAAAGAACTGCCCGAGGGCCTCGAGCTGGGCGATGAGTGCGAGCTGCGCGAGGCCAGCGGCAACGCCGGGGCCATCGCGCGCTGCCGGCGTCAGGCACTGGACGCCGAGGAGGTGCGGGAGCACTTGCGCGCCGGCAAGCAGGTGGCGCAGTTGGGGCTGGTGTTCGACAGCCGCATCGGCTTCGTGCTGGGCGAGGATCTGGTGCTGCGCAAGCTGAAGTTCCTCGACGTGGTGCAGGAGGAACTGGACAGTCAGGCGCCGGACTCCGCCGAGGCCGAGCTGGACGCGCGATTTGCGCTGATGGCACTTGAACTTCGCCGGCTGTTCGCGAAACTGCACGTGTGGTTCGGCTTGCCCCGGCCGCAGGACGCCTGAGCCTGCGCCGGAGCGCGGAGAGCGCGATGCCGGCAGTGTTGCGGGACTGGTTCGAGGTGGAAACCGACGCCGGCGTATTGCGCCTGCGCCGCACCGTGCACCCGCGCGCGCGGCGGCTGCGCTTGAGCGTGGATGCCGCCGGCGCGCGTCTGACCTGGCCGCCCGGCACGCAGCCGGTGCAGGCGCAGCGCTTCGTGCGCCAGCATGCCGCATGGTTGCGCCGGAAGCTGGATGAACTGCAACTGCCGCAGGTGCCGCGCACGCTGCGCGTGGGCCAGCCCGATCACCTGCCGCTGCGCGGCCAGAGCCTGCACCTGCGCTGGCGCGAGGGCCGCTTTCCCGCGCTGCTGCAGGGCAGCGACGGCGTGCAACTGCAACTGCCGGCGCACAGCGCACGACCGCTGCTGCTGGCGCAGCGCCTGCTGCGCGGCTTTCTGGAAGCCGAGCTGCGCCGCGATGCCGCGCGCGCGCTGAACCGGCTGGTACCGCGTCTGGGGCTGGCGCCGACCGCGCTGAAGGTGCGTCCGCTGAAAAGCCTGTGGGGCAGCCTGGACACGCGCGACTGCATCACCCTGGATCTGGCGCTGGCGCTGGCGCCGCCCGCGGTGGCGCATTACGTGCTGGCCCACGAACTGGCGCACCTGCGCGTGCGCAATCACAGCACGCGCTTCTGGGCGCAGGTACGTCTGTTGGATGCGGACAGCGAGGACCAGCGCGCCTGGCTACGCGTGCACGGCGCACAACTCAAGCTGGAATTGCTGCGCCTGATCGGCGCACCGGTTGCGGCCTGATCGCCAGCGCCAGGTGGCGGCTTCAGCCGCCGGTCGCCGGCAGCAGATAGAACCGGGTCAACACCTGCGCGGTTTCGCGCGGCTGCTCGACATTGGGCATGTGCCGGCAGCCGGAGAGTTCCGTCATGGCGATCTGCGGCGTCGCCGACAGGCCCTTGCGCAACGCGTCCATGGCGCTGGGCGGAATCACCGGATCGTGCGTACACCACAGGCCCAGCACCGGCATGGTCAGCCGCGGCAGCACGGGCAGCAGCGCGCCGGCATCGGCCGGCGTGCGCAGACGCGTGAACACGCCCTCGAGAAATGCGCGCCGCGCCTTGTTTTCATCCACCAGGACATCGGCGATGCGCGGCCACAGCCGCGGCGGATGCAGAAACACCAGCCGCAGCACCGCGTCGAACCCGGCGCGGTTGTCGAACACGAACGGGTCGTGCCCAGCCATCACGGAACGGGCGAAGGCGTTGGGCGGAAACGGCAAGCCGGCCGAGTCCACCAGCCCCAGGCCGAACACCTGCTGCGGATGCTCGGCCGCGTACACGCCGGCGATGGCGCCGCCCATGGAATGCCCGACCAGGCCGAAGTGCTTCAGCCCCAGCGCATCGACGAAACCGGCCAGCAATCTCGCCTCGCCATGGATGCCGCCGGCACTGACCGGCACTGGCGACGAGCGGCCGTAGCCGGGCAGGTCGGGAATGACGACGTGAAAGTTGCGCGTCAGGTACTTGGCGGTGGGCACCCAATTCTGGCGCGTGCCGCCGAAGCCGTGCAGCAGCAGCAGCGTCGGTCCGCGGCCGCCTTCGTAGTACACCCAGCGCACGCCGTCCACCTCGACGCTGTGGCCGCTCAGATTGGCGTCCCAAGCCTGTAGCGTGTAGCCCATGCGCAGCAGAACCTGCGGCCAGAACTGGTACAGGCCGGCGGCGACCAGCAGCAGCGCACCGACCAGCACGCCCAGTGTCTTCAGCCGGCGCAGGAAGAGGTTTTTGTAGCCGCTGGGGCGGGGCGCGGGGTGGTTCATCTCGGCAACGCTCCGTAGGCATCGGCAGGCGCAACGCGCCCCAGTGTAACGGCCGTCTGCGGACCCGCATCCCGGCAGCCGGAGGCCCCGCGAGGCGCAGGATGCGGCGGCGCGCGCCGGCGACGGCCGGGAACGCCAGAAGATCGTCGAGGTGCACGCGCCGCTTTCATGAATCCGGCTCACAGGCCCATGCTGATTGCGCCATCTAATCACAGCCGCGAGATGGCGCTAAGGTCATGTGATCCCTTCCATCATCCACCAGGAGAACGCCCATGCTGACCGCGCGCACCCTCGGCACCCAAGGCCTCATCGTCTCTTCGCTCGGCCTCGGCTGCATGGGCATGAGCCAGTCCTACGGCGCCCCGGAAGAGCGCGACGAGCGCGAGTCGATCGCCACCGTGCACCGCGCGATCGAACTGGGCGTCACTTTCTTCGACACCGCCGAGGTGTATGGCCCCTACCGCAACGAGGAACTGCTGGCGCGTGCCCTGCAAGGCCGCCGCGAGCATGTCGTGATCGCGACCAAGTTCGGCTTCAGGATCGAGAACGGTGCCAGCACCGGACTGAACAGCCGCCCGCAGCACATCCGCGAAGCCGTCGAGGGCTCGTTGCGCCGCCTCGCCACCGACCACATCGATCTGCTCTACCAGCACCGCGTGGATCCCGCCGTGCCCATCGAGGAGGTGGTCGGCGCGATGGCCGACCTGGTGCGCGCCGGCAAAGTGCGCTTCCTAGGGCTTTCCGAGGCGGGCGAGCAGACCATCCGGCGCGCGCACGCCGTGCATCCCATCAGCGCGCTGCAGAGCGAGTACTCGCTGTGGGAGCGCAATCTCGAGCCGCGCATCCTGCCGCTGCTGCGCGAGCTGGGCATCGGCCTGGTCCCGTTCTCGCCGCTGGGGCGCGGTTTTCTCACTGGAACCGCCCGGCGCGCCGAGGATTACCCCGAGGGCGACTTCCGCCGCCAAGATCCGCGTTACCAGGGTACGCATTTCGACGCCAACATGCGCGCCGCGGCGGCCGTGCACCAACTGGCCGCGCGCCTGGGCGCGACATCGGGACAGGTCGCGCTGGCCTGGCTACTGCACAAGGGCGCCGACATCGCGCCCATTCCCGGCACCAAGCGGCGCCGCTACCTCGAGGAGAATCTCGGCGCCGCGGCAATATCCCTCGACGCCGGCGCGATGGCTGCGCTGGATGCCGCGCTGCCGCCGGAAAAAGTCGCCGGACCGCGCTACAGCGAAAAGCAGATGGCGATGGTGGATCGCTGAAGCCGCGTGCCCGCACGGTCGTCCATGTCGCGCGGGGCTCGACGCCGGCCCGCGCGGCGGGCTTTATATCAGCAATTGCCAGTACCCCACGTCGACCCAGCGGTCCTGCTTGTAGCCAACCTGCTCGAAGTGCGCCACCTTGCGGAATCCCAGCCGCTCGTGCAGAGCGACGCTGGCGGCATTGGGCAGGGCGATGCCGCCGATCACCGCGTGCATCCGCCGCGCGCGGATCTCCTCCAGCAGCCGGCCGTACAACGCCCGACCGATGCCGCGTCCGGTATGGTCCCAGTGCAGATACACCGTGGACTCGACGGAAAACCGGTAGGCGCAGCGACCTTTCCATTTCGAAGCGTAGGCGAAGCCGGCCGCACCCGCGGCGTCCTCGGCCAGCAGCCAGGGCAGACCGGCATCCAGCACCTCGGTGATGCGCGCAGCCATCCCGGCCGCCTGCACCGGCTCGGTTTCGAAGGTGACGCAGGAGTCCGCGACATAGGGGTTGTAGATCGCGGCGATGGCGGCGGCATCCTCTACGGTCGCCATGCGGATGGACATCATGGGAACGCTCTGCGGGCCGGGGGGCGCTCAGCGCGCCGCTGCCGGCACCTGGCGCGCGAAGTCGCCATTGGGCCCGGGAAACACCACCGGACTGGCATAGCCGTCGGCGGAGACGCTGCTGACACCGAAGAACCAGTCGTCGATGTTGACCTTGTCCAGCGTGAAGGACAGCCCGCCGTCCTTGTCGCGCGCGGCGGCATCGGCGGCCACCCAGCGGCTGTGCTGCCACTCGGGTGCCGTGGTGTCGCGCCACCACACGCGATAGCCGACGGCGCCGGGCACCGGCTGCCAGTGCACGGTGGTGTTGACGGTGACCGCGCCGCCGATGGCCACGCCCAAGGGGGGCGCCGGAGCACGCGCCAGCGCGGCCATCGCCACGGCGTTGAGCGCGGTGACCTTGGCCAGGTACGGGAAGTCCACGCCGGCGAGCACGTCGCCGTACTGCACGCCGTCGACCCTGCGCACGTCCTGGTGCTCGTGGGCGTAGTTTTCGCTGCGCTCGGTGAAGCGCACCGCGGGGTAGCCGGCGTCGAGGAACTCGACCTGGTCGCCGCCGCGCTCGTAGCGGTCGGTGCGGTAGATCAAGCGCACGTGCAGCTGGCTCACGTAGCGCGGCGCCAGCGTACTGATGAAGCGCGCCAGGTTGCGCGAGGCCGAGTCGATCTCGCCGCCGGTGTAGTTGAGCGCGCGCAGTTGCCGCGGCGTCAGCGTGCTCTTCAGCCCCTGCGAGAACAGGCGGATGGTGGTGTTGTCGATCACGCCGTCCTCGCCGGCGATGCCGCCGACGATGTCGTTGTTGAGGTCGGCCTCGACGCGCCAACCGTGCGCCACCGCGTAGTCGGCCAGCACCTTGCCGCCGTACAGGCCCTGCTCTTCGCCGGAATCCACGCCGAACGCCAGCGTGGCCGGAAAGCGGTACTTGCTGAGCACGCGCGCGGCCTCGATCACCGCGGCGGTACCGGAGCCATCGTCGTCGGCGCCGGGCGCATCGCTGGTGGCGTTCATGATGTCGGTGACGCGCGAGTCCAGATGACCGGTGATCACGATCACGCGTTGCGGATCGGTGGTGCCGCGCAGGATGGCGACCACGTCCTCGACCCGGGTGGGCCTGGGGATGCGCGGGCCGGTGACGACCTGCGCCGGGGTGACGATTTCCAGGCAGCCGCCGCAGTCCTTCGAGATCGCCTCGAAGCGCGCCTCGACCCAGCGCCGCGCCGCGCCGATGCCGCGGGTGTTCGAGGCGGTCTCGCTGAGCGTGTGGCGGGTGCCGAAGCCGACCAGGGTAGTCAGCGTGTCTTTCAGTTCGGCCGGGCTGACCGCCTGCGCGATCGCGCGCAGGCCGGGATGGAAGTCGGCGGGCGGCGACACGGCGGGCGCGGCGGCGACGGCGGGTCCGGCCATGGTCAGACCCAGCGCGAGGACGGTGCTGCGGTTGGCATAGCGCATCGCTGTCTCCGGTCAGTTGCGGCGGTGTTCGGCGGCGTCGCCGTGGTCGGCCGCGGGCGGCGCGGCCGCAGCGCGCGCACTGCGCCAGTCCGCAAGCGCGCGCGTGGCCGCGGCGTGGCCCAGCGCGATCAGCTCCTCGGCGCGGTAGAACTCGTACACCGCGCAGCAGTCGCACGGCAGTTCGATCAGCAGATCGGGACGGTAAGCGGCCAGGCGCAGCCGCGCCAGGTTGCCCTGCATCAGTTCCATCGCCTGGCCCAGCAATTCCAGCAGGCCCGGCGTCTGCGCGCGCGGCTCGGGCACCGGCCCGGCATCGCCGTCATGGCCGATCAGGTGCTGCACGAAGCTGGCGAAACGCTGGCGGTACGGCCCGGGCAGCGGCGGCGGCGGGGTGTCGGGGCCGCGTCGGGGGCCATCCAGGCTGACCGCGATCAGCACGTCGTAGCGCTCGCGCAGCAGCGGCGTCACCGGCACCGGATTGAGCAAGCCGCCGTCGACCAGCAGGTGGCTGTCGATGGCATGCGGATGGAATACCGTCGGAATGGCGATGGATGCGCGGATGGCGTCGAACAACGGTCCGCGCGAAAGCCACACCTCGCGCTGACGCTCCAGGTCGGTGGCGACGGCGGTGTAGGCGATGGGCAGCGTTTCGATATCGGCGTCGCCGACCAGATCGCGCACGGTGCTGATGATGCGTTCGCCCTTGATCAGCCCCGGACCGCGCAATGTCCAGTCCACCAAGCGCAGCACGTCGAGTTTGTCCAGCGAGCGCACCCAGTCGCTGTACACATCCAGCTTGCCCAGCGCGTGAATGCCGCCGACCAGCGCGCCCATCGAACTGCCGGCGATGGCGGCGATCTCGTAACCGGCCTCGTGCAGCGCCTCGATGACGCCGATGTGGGCAAGGCCCTTGGCGCCGCCCGCGCCCAGCGCCAGCGCTACGCGCGGCTTGGCGCCGGGCGCGTCGCCGATCATGCGCGCGGCGCCTGTTCGTACACGCGCTGCGCCAGCGCCAGCAGTGCCTTCATCTCCTCGCGCAGCGGCAGCGGCGCCAGGATTTCCGCGTCGGGGCCGTACTTGAGAACATCCATCAGCAACTCGCGCGAACTGGCGTAGGGCAGCTTCAGCTGGTAGCGGCCATCGGGCAGGAAGCGGCCTTCCTGCTGCGAATGCCAGTGCGTGTCGGCCACCCAGCGCGCGGCGTGCGCGCTGAAGCGGATCACCGCCACCGCGCGCGGTGGCCCCGAGAAGATGCCATAGCCGGCGGCCAGCACCGCGTCCAGATCGGCGTCGGGCACGTCGCGCGCGCGCGCGCCCAGTGTTTCGACCTGGCGCATGCGGTCCACTGCGAAGCTGCGCAGCGCGTCCTTGTCCTCGTCCCAGGCGTCGAGGTACCAGTTGTCGCGGTAATGCACCAGGCGCTGCGGCGAGGCCACGCGCCGCGTCTCGCTGCCGGTGGAACGCGCCCGGTAGCCGAAGCGCAACTGCTGGCGTGCCAGCAACGCGGCGGCCACGCTGCGGAACACGTGCTCGTCGAGCCGGCGCACGCCGTGCGCCAGCACGCGGATGCGCTCCAGCGGCGGCGCCTTGCCCGCGGCATGCTCGGCCAGCAGGCGCTCGATGCGCGCGCGGAACGGCGCCAGCGCGCCGGACAGCACGCCCGGATCGGCGCGCGCCACCACCGCGTGCAGCGCCAGCAGCGCGGCCAGTTCCTCGCTGTTGAGCCAGAAGCCGGGCAACTCGAAGCCGGCGGCGTCGCCCTCGGCGTAACGGAAACTGGCGGCGTCACCCGCGCCGCTTTCGATGGGTGCGCCCAACGCATCGCGCAAGTAGGCGATGTCGCGGTACACGGTGGCGCGCGAACAGCCCAGTTCGTCGATCAGCCGCGCCAACGGCAGCGGCCGCCGCGCCGATCGCAGCAGCCGGTGCAACAGCACGATGCGCTCGTAGCGATCCATACAGGGTTTCCGGAGGCGATGCCGCTAGCATGCGAGGCCGGCGCGGCGGCGGCAAGCCGCGGCGGAACTTTCCGGCCGCGCGCACGGTCGCCTATTGGAGGCGTCCAGCGCCACGCACCTCGACTTCACCCGACCACGACGAGTCCACGATGATGCACCGATCCACGCTTGCCGCCTTTTCCGTCGCGCTGCTGCTGGCGCCGAGCCTGCCGGCCTGGGCCGATGGCGGCGCACCGACGGCGGCAGCCGCCACTCCCGACAAGCAGGGTTGGAGCGGCAGCGGCCAGCTTGGCCTGGCCGCCACCACCGGCAACACGCGCTCGCAGAACCTCAACGCCGGGCTGGATTTGAAATTCACCGGCGGCAACTGGATCTATCACTTCGACGGCAGCGCCCTGCGCAGCCGCGGCGTGGTCAGCGTCAGCCTGCCCGGACCGAACGGCACGCCCGTCAACGTCAACCAGTACCGCGTCACCGCCAACCGCTACACGTTGGGCGGCAGCGCCGCGCTGGTGCTGAACCCGGAAAACCGCCTGGTCAGCACCATGCGCTACGACCACGACAACTTCTCGGCCTACCGCTACCAGGCCGCGATAGCGGTGAGCTGGGGCCACGTGCTGATCAAAAACGCCAGCACCGATCTCGATTTCGAGCTGGGCCCGGGTCTGAAGCGCTACCGTATCGAGGGCGCCAATGCCAACCACACTGCCGCGATCGCCCGCGGCGCCCTCAACTACAGCCAGCAACTGACCGCCAACACGCGCATCGAGAACCATCTGCTGATCGAGGCCGCCAGCTTCGACACCTTCACCGAGAACACCACCAGTCTGGTGGTGCAGATGAACAAGCGTCTGGCGCTGAAAGTGGGCTACCAGATCCGCCACAACACCAAGCTCAACAACGTGCTGTTGCTGAATCCTTACGGCGGTGTCGCCAAGACCGACACGCTGCTGACCACCAATCTGGTCTACAACTTCTGATCGGTTCGCGCCGCGGCGGCGCGTCCGCCCGGTCGGTTACAAACACATCTGCACAGCGACGCGCGCTCAACGCGCCAGCAGCGCACCGGCACCCGCATGCAGCAGTTGCGTGGCCAGGGCTTCGCCCAGCGCTTCGGGCGCGTCGGTCGTGCCGCTTTGCGCCGCGCGCAACAGGCGCCCGCTGGCGGCATCGCCGACCAGGCCGTGCAGATGCAGTTCACGCTCGCCGAGCAACGCATAGGCGGCCACCGGCAACGTGCAACTGCCGCCCAACGCGGCGTTGAAGGCGCGCTCGGCGCTGACGCAGAGAGCGGTTTCGGCATCGTGCAGCGGCGCCAGCAGCGCGGCGATGCGCGCATCGCCGGCGCGCGCCTCCACGGTGATGGCGGCCTGGCCCGGCGCCGGCAGCCAGCCGGGCGCCGGCAGCAGACTGCGGATGCGCGCCGCCATGCCCAGCCGCTCCAGCCCGGCGGCGGCCAGCAGGATGGCGTCGTAGTGGCCGGCGTCCAGCTTGGCCAGGCGCGTGCCCAGGTTGCCGCGCAGATCGAGCAGGCGCAGATCCGGCCGCAGCGCGCGCAGTTGTGCCTGGCGGCGCAGCGAGGAGGTGCCCACGCGCGCGCCGGCGGGCAGCGCAGCCAAGTCCGGATAAGCCGTGCTGACGAACGCATCGGCGGCATCGGCGCGCGCCAGCGTCGCGACCAGCGCGAAGCCGGGTTCGAGATCGGCCGGCACGTCCTTCAGCGAATGCACGGCGATGTCGGCGCGGTCCTCGAGCATGGCGATTTCCAGCTCCTTGAGGAACAGCCCCTTGCCGCCGATCGCGGCCAGCGGACGGTCCTGGATGTCATCACCGCGGGTACTCATCGGCAGCAGTTCGACCGGCTGCCCGGGATGCGCCTGACGCAGGCGTGCGGCGACGTGCTCGGCCTGCCAGAGGGCGAGCGCGCTCTTGCGCGTGGCGATACGCAGCGGCAGCGCGCTCATGCGCTGCTCACGACTGGCGCAGCCACTCGCGCACACCGGCCAGATTGCGGCGACTGACCTCCGGCTGCAGGGGGCTGCCGGCCAGTTGCGCCACCATACGGCCATCGGCCAGCGCGGTCAGGCCCAGCATGCGTTCGCGCGGGACCAGGCAGTTGCGGTGCAGGCGCAGCCAGCGCTGCGGATGCGCCTGCTCCAGCGCACGCAGCGAATCCTCGATCAGCATCTCGCCGCCGGCGTGGTGCACGGTGACGTATTTTTCGTCGGCGATCAGCGCGATCACCTCATCCAGCGGCACGCGCTGGCGCATGCCGCGCACCAGGCCGCTGAGGTGCATGCGCTGCAGCGCGCTTTCGGCGTGCAGCTTGCGCGCGCGTTCCAGCGCCTCGCGCAGGCGCTCCAGCCGCACCGGCTTCAGCAGATAGTCGGCGGCTTTCAGCTCGTAGGCGCGCAGCGCATGCTGCGGATAGGCGGTGCAGAAGATCACCTGTGGCGTCGGTTGCATGCGCGCGATGCGCTCGGCCACGGCCAGGCCATCGACGCCCGGCATTTCGATGTCCAGCAGCAACGCCGCCGGCTTGTGCAGCGGCAGTGCCTCGAGGATGGCACGCGCGCTGGCCACGCTGGCCACTACCTCGGCACCGGGACATTCGCGCAGCAGCGCCTCCAGGCGCGCGCGCGCCAGGGCTTCGTCATCGGCGATCAGGATGCGCATCGGGCAGCCGCAGGGTGAGATGCCAGTGCGCGCCGACAGCGCCGGCCTGGAGCCTCGCGCGCGCGCCGAAATGGTAGCCGATGCGCGCGCGCACATTGGCCAGACCGTGGCCGGTACCGGCGCGCGCCGGCCGCTCCGGCAGCGGGTTGATGATCTCGATGTCCAGCGCGCCGTCGTGGCGGCGGCCGCGCAACTGCAGCGTGCCGCCGTCGGCGCGCGCGGCGATGCCGTGCACGATGGCGTTCTCCACCAGTGGCTGCAGCAGCAGACGCGGCAGCGGCAGATCGCGCGGCAGATCGTCCCAGTCGCGCGCGATGCACAGGCGCTCGCCCAGGCGCAGTTGCTCGATGGCGAGATAGCCGTCGACCAGGTCCAGCTCCTCGCCCAGGGTGCCGGCGTCGCTGTCGTTCAACGCGGCGCGAAACAGGTCGGAGAGGTTCTCCAGCGTGCGCGCCGCGGCGGCGGGATCGATGGGCACCAGCGCCAGCGCGGTGTTCAGGCTGTTGAACAGGAAGTGCGGACGGATACGCGCCTGCAGTGCATCCAACTGCGCGCGCGCCAGCGCGTCGCGGCGCTCGCGCCATTCGCCCAGCACCCATAGATAGCGCAGCAACGCGGCGCCGACCAGCGCGGTGGCGGTACCGCTGCCGAATACGAAGCGCGGTCCATCCGTCGCCGCCAGCCGCGTGCCGAGCGCGTGGTCCAGCCACCACACTACAGTGGCGGCAAGCACCGCCAGCAGCACCGCCAGCAGCCAGGCACCAGCCCAGGGCCATGCGCCGGGCAGCAGCTGCAACAGCCGCCGCGATTTGCACAACACGACGCCCAGCAGCGCCGCCAGCCAGGCAGCGAACAGCAGCGCCAGCGACCACACGCGCAGATGTGCATCGGCGCCGGGCGCCAACTGCATCACCACCGCCACCAGCAGCGCCACCACCAGCAGCGCCAGTAGCTCTGCGCTGCTGCAGAACTGCGGCAACGCACGGCGCGGTACGCGCAGACTCACGGCACCAGTCGCTGCGCCAACCAGGCGCGCAAGTCGGCGATTTCCTGGGGCAGCACGGCATGCGGCATCGGATAACTGTGCCAGTCCACGCTGTGGCCCAACTGGCGCAGGCGCTCGCGCGCGGCCTCACCCAGCGCCTGCGGCACGATCGGATCGAAGCCACCGTGGCCCATGAACACACGCCGCGCCGGTACGCCTGAGGCAGGCTGCACGATCGGCGGCAGATAGGTGGACAGGGCGATCACGCCAGCCAGCGGTCGCGCATCTTGCACCGCCAGCGCCAGCGCCACCGCACCGCCTTGCGAGAAGCCGGCCAGAAACAGACGCTCCGGCGCGATGCCCTGCGCCGTCTGCTCGCGCGCCAGCAGTGCGCGCACCTGCGCCTGCGATTGCGCCAGTCCCTCGGCATCGACGCGATCGCGCAGATCCAGACTGCGGATGTCGTACCAGGCGCGCATGCGCATGCCGCCGTTGAGGGTGACCGCGCGCAGCGGCGCATGCGGAAACACGAAGCGCAGCGGCGGCAAAGCGCGCGCCAGTTCGGGCACGATCGGCGCGAAATCGTTGCCATCGGCGCCCAGACCATGCAGCCAGATGACGCTGTGGCGCGGCGCCGGGCCGGTGCTGATTTCTACGGTGGGCAGCAATTCGGTCGCGGGCGTATCCATGGCACAAGCATGCCGCATGCGGCGGTGTTGCTACGAGCCTGCCTGCAGCAGCGGGCCGGAGTTCGGCCAGTCTCGATGCTTGCCAAGTACACGCACATGGCCGCGCGCGCGAGTTCGCCGAACGCTGCGCCGTGCATGTTGCAACGCAAGCTGACTGCGCTGTCATCGTGTGACAGAGTCAGCCTCGGTTCAGCGGGCTCTTCGGACGCAGAGCGCTATGCAGCAGCTTTCGGAACATGCGTAATCTGCGGTTTTCGCGGTAGTTCATCCATTAACAGCGTTGCCTGAAGCGCGATCTGCCGAACCTCCCGAGATCGACTGGAGGACGGCGGCAACCGCCCCATCGGCGTGTCGACCTGGACCAGGCCGCCGCATCGATGCCTCGAACGATACGACCACCGCACTCGCCCCCATGCAGCTCCAGACCGCCGTGCACAACCGCTCCCCCGGCAAGCTGGCGCTGCTGACCGAATGCTCGGATGGCGAACGGGCGCCGGATCACCGCAAAAGCTTCGCCGGATTCATGGATCGGGTTGGCGTCGGTCCGCTGCGCGACCGGACTTCCGGCATCGCGTTATCGAGGTTGGCGCTGGATCGCGCGCACGGACCGCACCTCGGCGGCAACTCGCAGTCCATCTGCGCGGTGAGCATCGCGCACGGCGATGGGGCGGATGCGCGCCGGGTGCTGGCCGCCCCGGGTGCGCGTCGCGCCGCTTTCGAGATTCCGGCGGGCGGCGCGGTCACGGTCGAAATCGACACCACCCCCCACACACATACGTGAGCACGATGTCCACCGGCAACCAGGAAACGCGCTCCAAACTGCAGCAGCGGCTGCCGCCCAAGGCGCCGCGACTGGAAGACGTCGCGCGCGTCGCAGGCGTCTCGCCGAAGACGGCCTCGCGCGTGATCAACAACGAGCGCAGCGTACGCACCGAAGTCCGAGAAAAAGTCTGGGCCGCGGTGAAATCGTTGAGCTACGTTCCGCATCCCTCGGCGCGCAGCCTGGCCGCCAACCGCTCGTTCCAGATCGGCCTGCTCTACGACAATCCCTCGCCGGGCTACGTGATGGAAGTGCAGGCCGGCGTTCTCGAGGCTTGCCAGGCGCGGCGCTACGGCGCCATCGTGCATCCGCTGCGCACGGATGCATCCGGACACCTGCGCGAGATCATCGAACTGGTGTCGCATCACCGGCTCGACGGCCTGCTGATGACGCCGCCGGTGACCGACGACGCAGCGATCATCGCCTGGCTGCGTGCCAGCCATGTCCGCTTCGCGTGCATCTCGCCGCGCAGCCACCATGACGTGGTGGGCGCGCGGCTGGACGAACGCAACGCGGCGAAGGACATCGTCGACAACCTGCTGCGGCTGGGGCACCGGCGCATCGGCCACATCCTGGGCCATCCCGCGCATGGCGCGACGCGCTGGCGACTGGACGGCTACCGCGCGGCGCTGGAAGGCGCCGGGCTGCCCTACGTGGAGGAGCTGGTCGCGGCCGGGGAGTTCTCGTTCGAGTCCGGCGTCGCCGCCGGCAAGCGGCTGCTGTCGCTGTCGCACGCGCCCACCGCGATTTTCGCGGCCAACGACGACATGGCGGCCGGCGTACTGTGGGCGGCGGCGCAGTCGGGAATCGAGGTTCCCGGGCGGTTGTCGATATGCGGTTTCGATGACATGCCCATCTCGCAGCAAGTCTGGCCGCCGCTGACGACGGTACGGCAGCCCTGCCGCCTGATGGGCCAGATCGCCGCACAACAACTGATCGAGGCCATCGAAAAGCCCGGCAGCGGCCAGATGGTCGTCCTTCCCTACGAGCTGTGCACGCGCGGGTCCACGGCACCGCCCGGCGATTTCTCGCCTCCCGGCTGAGCTGCGCAACCCGCCGGTTCGCGCAGCGGCAACCCGGCAACACCCACCGGAGAAAAATCTTGTCCTCGAACGAACGCCATGCACCCGCGCCGACACGGCGGTTGCCGACCTGCGCGGTGCTAGTCGCACTGGCCTGCGCCGCGAGTGCGCCAGCGTGGTCCGCCACTGGCGCGCTCTCCACCACGGTGCATCCGGCACGCTGGCCGCGGGTGCAGTGGCCGCTGCCGGAGAGCCCGCGCCTGCAGCAGCGCATCGCGGCCATCATCGCCCGCATGACGGTGCCCGAGAAGGTCGGCCAGATCATCCAGGCCGACATCGACTACGTCACGCCAGAGCAGGTCGCGAAGTATCACCTCGGCTCCATCCTTACCGGCGCCAATTCGGGTCCGGACAAGAACCCCATCGCCACCGCACAGCAATGGTTGCGGCTGGCCGACCGGTATCAGGCGGCGGCGCTGCAGGGCTCCGGCATTCCGCTGTTGTTCGGCGCCGATTGCGTGCACGGCGCGCAGAAGATCGTCGGCGCCACGCTGTATCCGCAGAGCATCGCGCTGGGTGCCACGCGCGATCCGGCGCTGGTCGAGAAAATCGAGGCGGCGACCGCCGAGGAAATGCGCACGGTCGGCTTCAACTGGGCCTTCGCGCCGGGCGTGATGGTGCCGCAGAACGACCGCTGGGGACGCGTCTACGAGGGCTTCTCGCAAGATCCGGCGCTGGTCGCGCGCATGGCGCGCGCGGCGGTGCTGGGCTTCCAAGGCACGCCCGGCACACCGGATTTCCTCGATGCCCGGCATGTCGCGGCCACCGCCAAGCATTTCCTGGGCGACGGTTCGACCACCGACGGCATCGACGAGGGCGACGCCGAAGTGTCCGAGCGCGACCTGATCCGCGTCGCCAATGCCGGCTATCCGCCCGCCATCGCGGCCGGCGTGCAGACCATCATGGTCTCGTACTCGAGCTGGAACGGCGTCAAGATGAGCGCCAACCGCGCGCTGCTGACCGACGTGCTGAAGCGGCGCATGGGCTTCGGCGGCTTTCTGATCAGCGACTGGGACGCGGTGCGCCAACTGCCCGGCTGCGTCGGCGCCGCGTGTCCCAAGGCCATCAACGCCGGCATCGACATGGCGATGGAGCCGAATAACTGGCGCGCCTTCTATACCAACACGCTGCGCGCGGTCGAAAAAGGCAGTATCCCGATGCAGCGCCTCGATCACGCCGTGGCCCGCATTCTCGCCGTCAAGCTGCGCATGGGCCTGTTTACGCAAGGGTTGCCCTCACAACAGCCGCTGGGCGGCAAGTTCGATCTGATCGGCTCGGCCGCGCACCGCGCGCTGGCCCGACAGGCGGTGCGCGAATCGCTGGTGCTGCTGAAAAACGAACATCGTCTGCTGCCGCTGAAGCCCGGCCAGCGCGTGCTGGTGGCCGGCCCCGGCGCCGACAGCCTGCCGCTGCAAAACGGCGGCTGGACGCTGACCTGGCAGGGCAATGGCACCCGCAATGCCGACTTCCCCGGCGCCACCAGCATCTGGGCGGGTATCCGGCAGGCGGTCGCTGCCGCGGGCGGTACGGCCGAGCTGTCCGTCGATGGCCGCTACACGCGCAAGCCCGACGTGGCGATCGTGGTCTACGGCGAGAAGCCCTACGCCGAATATCTCGGCGATCGCCCCAACCTCGAGTTCGAGCCGCGCGACGGCGCCACGCTGCGGCTGCTGCGGCGTCTCCGGCACGAGAGGATTCCGGTGGTATCAGTGTTCCTGACCGGCAGGCCGCTGTGGGTCAACCGAGAAATCAACGCCTCGAACGCCTTCGTCGTGGCCTGGCTGCCCGGCTCCGAGGGCGAAGGCGTGGCCGACGTGCTGTTCCGCAAGCCGGATGGCGGCATCGCTTTCGACTTCCGCGGCAAGCTGCCGGCGGCCTGGCCGCTCAACGCCGTGGACCAGCCCGGCCTTGACGGACCGCACGCTCTGTTTTCCTACGGCTACGGATTGAACGACGCGGACAACGGCGATCTGCGCACACTGCCGACCGTGTCGGGCATCGAGCCCGGCGCCATCGCCGTAGCGGGACGCTGAGTCTGCCGTCATCGATCAACCACGCCGTATCGTCACGGATTCGCGTCTGCCCATGCATCCACCAGCGAGGACCACACCATGCAAACCATCGATTCATCCCGCGCGCAGGCGCGCCGCCATGCCGCCTTTGTCGCCCTGCTGGCGGCGCTGGCCGGGCTGATGTTCGGCCTCGATGTGGGCGTGATCTCCGGCGCCCAGCAGTTCATCCAGCGTGATT
>JAJYQO010000037.1 GCA_021794575.1 Pseudomonadota bacterium
GCACGCGCCGCATCCACCCGCAACCGCACGCGCGCGCCGGGTTCGGGTGACGCCATTCCGGCGGGCAGCACGATCGTGCCGGCGGCCAGGCGCAGCGTGCCATCGTCCTGTTGCACCAGCAGGAGTCCGTTCTCGATGCCGCGCAGCGTGCCGCTGGCCACCACCTGACCCTGTTCGCCCAGCACCTGCACCGGTTTGCCCAGCGCCTGCGTCAGCAGCGCCTGCAGGCCGTCCGCAGCGGGCGGCACCTCCATGTCGGCGAGGTGCACGCCGCTGCCGGCGGGAAAGCGTAGCAGCAGCGCGGCGGCATCGAGGCGCTGCGCCAAGCCGTCGAGCCACAGCGTCTGCATGCCTTCATGCAGGTCGAAGCGGCGCGTCTGCTGCACCAGCGCGGGCGCGCCTTCGCCGTCACCGGGGTAGAGCGTTAGCCGGGTGCCCTCGATGACCGGCGTCTGCGCGGCGCCGGTCATGGGCCATGCGGCCAGCAGCGTGAGCGTGGCGGTCAACAGCATCATGACGGATGTGCGCATCGCGGTGCTCCGCAGTCCCGGACAGCGGCGATGCTAGCAGCGCGGCTCAGCCGCAGGCGCTGCGGATGGCCTGCGGCAACGGCACGCTGCGGCCGTTCGACGGGTCCATCCACACCAGTGTCACCTCGCCATCGCAGTACAGGCAGCCGGCGTCGCCGGCATCGAGGATGCGGTGCGCCAGCGTCAGCGAGCTGCTGCCCAGGCGTATGCAGCGTAGTTCGACGTGCAGGCTGGCCGGCCATTCGATCGGGCGCCGGTAGTTGAGCGTGCTGGCGGCCAGCACCGGCATGGCGTGCGCGTCGAACCACGGTCCGGGCACATCTTTCAGCCATTGCAGACGCGCTTCCTCGAGGTAGGTGAGGAACACCGAGTTGTTGACGTGATTGAACGCGTCCAGGTCGCGCCAGCGCACCGTGAGCGCGGTGCTGAACAACAACGGAGTCGTGGCAGCGGGGTTCGCCACAGGGCTGACCGCGACTGCGTGCGCGCTGGCGTCGGTTTCGCGGCGGCGCGGCTTGGCGGGTTTTTCTGCACGGCTCATGCGCGGCGTTTCCTGGCGGTGGCGTTGGCGGTTGCGGTTGCGGCAGTCTTCGGCAGCAATCGCGCCAGATACTCGCCGGTGTGCGAGCCCGGCGTTGCGGCCACTTCTTCGGGTGTACCGCCGGCGATGATGCGGCCGCCGCCGGCGCCGCCTTCGGGGCCCAGGTCCACGATCCAGTCGGCGGTCTTGATCACGTCCAGGTTGTGCTCGATCACGATCACCGTATTGCCGTGCTCGACCAGCTGGTGCAGCACGTCCAGCAACTGCTCGATGTCGTGGAAATGCAGCCCGGTGGTGGGCTCGTCGAGTATGTACAGCGTGTTGCCGGTATCGCGGCGCGAGAGTTCCTTGGCCAGCTTGACGCGCTGCGCCTCGCCGCCGGAGAGCGTGGTGGCGGCCTGGCCCAGCTTGAGGTAACCCAGGCCCACCGCGATCAGCGTGTCCAGCTTGCGCGCCAGTTGCGGCACCGGCTGGAACAGGGCGAGCGCGTCCTCGACGGTCATCTCCAGCACGTCGCTAATGCTGTGCCCCTTGTAGTGGATCTCCAGCGTCTCGCGGTTGTAGCGCTTGCCGTGGCACACGTCGCAGGGCACGTACATGTCCGGCAGGAAATGCATCTCCACCTTGATCATGCCGTCGCCCTCGCAGGCCTCGCAGCGCCCGCCGCGCACGTTGAAACTGAAGCGCCCGGCCTCGTAGCCGCGCGCGCGCGACTCCGGCACCTGCGCGAACAGCTCGCGCAGCGGCGTGAACAGGCCGGTGTAGGTGGCCGGATTGCTGCGCGGCGTGCGGCCGATCGGCGACTGGTCGATGTCCACCGCCTTGTCGAAGTGCTCCAGTCCCTCGATGCGCGCGAACGGCGCCGCCTGCGTGCCGGCGCCGTTGAGCACCGCCGCCGCGTGCGCCTGCAGGGTGTCGTTGATCAGCGTGGACTTGCCCGAGCCGGACACTCCGGTGACGCAGGTGAACAGGCCGATCGGAATCTGCAGATCCACCTCGCGCAGGTTGTTGCCGCGTGCGCCCAGCAGGCGCAGCCAGCGCCCGCGCTGCGGCGCGCGGCGCTGTTCGGGCACTTCGATGCGGCGCGCGCCCGACAGGTACTGGCCGGTCAGCGAGCGCGGCGCGGCCAGCACGTCGTCCAGGCTGCCCACGGCCACCACCTCGCCGCCGTGGGCGCCCGCACCGGGGCCCATGTCGACGATGAAATCGGCGGCACGGATGGCGTCCTCGTCGTGCTCGACCACGATCACCGTGTTGCCCATGTCGCGCAGGCGCTGCAGCGTGGCCAGCAGGCGCGCGTTGTCGCGCTGGTGCAGGCCGATCGAGGGCTCGTCCAGCACGTACATCACGCCGACCAGGCCGGCGCCGATCTGGCTGGCCAGGCGGATGCGCTGCGCCTCGCCGCCGGACAGCGTGTCGGCGGTGCGCTCGAGGGTCAGGTAGTCCAGCCCCACGTCCACCAGAAAACGCAGGCGCTCGCGGATCTCCTTGAGGATGCGTGCGGCGATCTCGCCGCGCCAGCCGGGCAGGCTGAGCGTTTCGGCAAAGCGCAACGCCTCGCGCACCGCCAGCGCCGAGATCTGCGGCAGGCTGCGTGCGCCGACGAACACGCTGCGCGCCGAGCGGTTCAGGCGTGCGCCGCCGCACTCCGGGCAGGGCCGCACGCTGATGTACTTGCGCAGTTCCTCGCGCACGGCGATCGAGTCGGTCTCGCGGTAGCGCCGCTCCAGGTTGGGCACGATGCCCTCGAAGCGCCGCCGCCGCACCACGCTGCGCCCGCCGGCGCCCTCGTCGCGGAAGGCGATCTCCTCCTCGCCCGAGCCCTGCAGCACGGCCTCGCGCACCGCCGCCGGCAGGTCCTGCCACGGCGTCTCCACGTCGAAGCCGTAATGCCGCGCCAGCGACTGGATCATCTGAAAGTAGTGCGGGTTGCGGCGGTCCCAGCCGCGCACCGCGCCGCCGGCCAGCGACAGCTCGCCGTGCAGCACGATGCGCGCCGGGTCGAAGAACTCGGTGGTGCCCAGGCCGTCGCAGCGCGGGCAGGCGCCCACCGGCGAATTGAACGAGAACAGGCGCGGCTCTAGTTCCGGCAGCGAGTAGTCGCACACCGGGCACGAATAACGCGACGAGAAGATTTGCGGTGCGGCCTGTGCGTCGTCCATATCCACCAGCAGCGCCAGCCCTTCGCCCAGCCGCAGTGCGGTCTCGAAGGATTCGGCCAGGCGCTGCTTAAGCTCGGGCTTGGGGCGGAAGCGGTCCACCACCGCCTCGATGCTGTGCTTCTGGCGCAGCGCCAACGATGGCACGGCATCCAGGTCGTGCACGGTGCCGTCCACGCGCGCGCGCACGAAGCCCTGCGCGCGCAACGCTTCGAACACCTGCACGTGCTCGCCCTTGCGCTCGCGCACCACCGGCGCCAGCAGCATCCAGCGCCTGTCCGCATCCAGCGCCAGCGCGGCGTCCACCATCTGGCTCACCGTCTGCGCCGCCAGCGGGATGCCGTGCTCGGGGCAGTGCGGCGTGCCGGCGCGCGCGTACAGCAGACGCAGGTAGTCGTGCACCTCGGTGATGGTGCCCACCGTCGAGCGCGGGTTGTGCGAGGTGGACTTCTGCTCGATCGAGATCGCCGGCGACAGGCCCTCGATGGCGTCCACGTCGGGCTTTTCCATCATCGACAGGAACTGCCGCGCGTACGAGGACAGCGACTCCACGTAACGGCGCTGGCCCTCGGCGTAGAGCGTGTCGAAGGCCAGCGAACTCTTGCCCGAGCCGGACAGGCCGGTGATCACGATCAGCCGGTCGCGCGGCAGCGTGAGGTCGACGTTCTTCAGGTTGTGCGTGCGCGCGCCGCGGATGCGGATCGAGTCCATGGCGGAGTCCGGAGGCAAGTGCGGGACTATAAACCGGCGGGCGTTTGCGCGGCGTGGAGGCGGGTGGGCTGGCTCGGGCGCATGGCGATGCCGGCGCGCATGCAGCGGATCAATAACAGCGGCGGCGAT
>JAJYQO010000066.1 GCA_021794575.1 Pseudomonadota bacterium
CATTGGCCTGCTGGCGCCGCATTGCGGCGGCAGCCAGCGCTTGCGAGGCTTGCGCGATCCTGCCGTCGAGCGCGTCGCGCTGGGCGATGGTCTGCTGCTGTGATTGCGCCAGTGCCGCGATCTGCTGTCTGACCACCGCCAGCCTGGCATCGGCGGCGGCCTCCTGCTGTTTGCGCACGGCGTTGCCAGGCGGTGCGTTCTGCGCCGTGACCAGCGCCGGTGCTGCCAACAGCAAGGCGAAAGCGACGAAGGCGCGCTGCGGATTCATGCACGGCGATTATGGCAAACACGCGACCGCCGTCAGCACCCGCCGCTCGCCGGCGCATCGACGCGCACCCACGCCCCGGCGCGCAGGACAGGGACGCGCGCACCGGGCGGCCATGCGCAACAGGTGGTCATGCGGGCGCGGCACCGGCGACCGCTGCGCGCACAGCGTGTGACCGGCGGCGCGGACCTTCACCCAGGCGCCTGCGGCCGAGCCGCGTAAGCCCGTCGCGCCTCTCGGCGCGGTCAGGACACCAGCGCTTGCCGGGCTGCGCGCGCGGCACGCTGCGCCGCGCGACGCGCGCGGCGGCGCTGGCTGGCGCGGTCGAACAGCAGGTAGATGGCCGGTGTGCTGAGCAGCGTCAGCGCCTGCGAGAACAGCAGGCCGCCGATCAGCGCGATACCCAGCGGACGGCGCAGCGCGGCGCCGGAGCCGAAGCCGATCGCCAGCGGCAGCGCCGAGAGCATGGCCACCATGGTGGTCATCATGATCGGGCGGAAGCGCACCAGGCAGGCCTCGCGGATGGCGTCGAGCGAGGACAGCCCGCGCTCGCGCTCGGCGGCCAGCGCGAAGTCCACCATCATGATGGCGTTCTTCTTGACGATGCCGATCAGCAGCACGATGGCGATGGTCGAGACCACCGACAGATCGGTGTTGGTGATCAGCAGCGCCAGCATGGCGCCGAAGCCGGCCGCGGGCAGGGTGGAGAGAATCGTGATCGGGTGGATCAGGTTCTCGTACAGCATGCCCAGCACGATGTACACCGCCAGCAGCGCGCCCAGCAGCAGCAGCGGGGTCGAGTTCTGCTGTTCAGTGAAGCGGCGGAAATCGCCGCCGAAACCGCCGTGGATGTCGCCCGGCATGCGCAGGTCTTTCATGAGCTGGTTGATGGTTGCGTAGCCGCTGCTCATCGGCACGCCCGGTGCCAGATTGAAGCTGACGCTGACCACCGGGAACTGGCCCTGGTGGTTGACCTCGGTGGGTGCCAGACCGGGCTTCAGCGTGGCCACCGCGGTGATCGGCACCATGCCGCCGGAAGCGGCCTGCACGTACAGCCCGCGGATCGAGGCCGGCGACTCGGCCATGCTGGGCATGGCGTTCAGCACCACCTGGTACTGGCTCATGCCGGTGTAGATGGTGCTGACCTGGCGCTGGCCGAAGGCGTCGTACAGCGCGCCGTCGATGGCGCCGACGCCGACGCCCAGGCGCGCGGCGGCGTTGCGGTTGATCTGCAGCGTCTCGCTCAGGCCGGCGCCGTCGAGGCTGGTGCTGACGTCGGTGAAGATCTTCGATTTGCGCATCGTCGCGGCCAGCTTCGGTGCCCACTGCTCCAGTTCGGCGTAGTTGTCGCCGCGCAGGTCATAGCTGTACAGCGTCCTGCTATTGCCGCCGCCGGGGCCGCCGATGTCCTGCACCGGGCGCAGAAACACCGAGATGCCGGGCAGGCGCGCCGTGGTCAGGCGCAACTGGTCCATCACCTGCTCGGTGCTGAGGCTGCGGCCCTCGCCCAGCGGTTTGAGGTTGATCAGCAAGCTGCCGGTGTTGCCGCTGCCGTGCCAGCTGCCCAGCCACGAGCCGACGCTGGCCACGTTGCGGTTGTCCTGCACGATCCCCGCCACGCGCTGCTGCAACTGCATCATCACCTGCGGCGAGATGTCGGGGCCGGCCTGGGTGAAGCCCTGGATGGCGCCGGTGTCCTGCTGCGGGAAGAAGCTCTTGGGGATCACCACCATCAGCGCGATGGTCAGCGCCAGCAGGACCGGAACCTGCGTCGCCAGCAGGCGCGGATGGCGCAGCGCCCAGTCCAGCGCGCGCGCGTACAGCGCGCGCATGCCGGTGTGGAAGGCCTCAATCTTGCGCCCCAGGCGCGAGGTGTCGGCATGCGGCGGATGCGCGCGTAGAAACTGCCCGCACAGCGATGGGGTCAGCGTCAGCGAGACCAGCGCCGAGACCAGGATCGCGGAGACCAGCGTCACCGAGAACTCGCGGAACAGCATGCCGAAGAAGCCGGTCATGAACAGCAGCGGCGCGAATACCGCCACCAGCGACACGGTGATGGACACCACGGTGAAACCCACCTCGCGCGTGCCGGCCAGCGCGGCCTGCATCGGCCGCAGGCCCTTTTCCAGGTGGCGGTGGATGTTCTCGATCACCACGATGGCGTCGTCCACCACGAAGCCGATGGCGATCACCAGCGCCATCAGCGAGAAGTTGTCCAGCGTGTAGCCCAGCAGGTACATCACGGCGAACGCGCCGGTCACCGACAGCGGCGCGGCCAGCGCGGCGATCAGCGTCGGCGCCCAGCGGCGCAGGAACAGCAGCATCACCATGATCACCAGGCCGAGGCTGATCAGCAGCGTGATCTGCACCTCGTCCACCGAGGCGCGGATGGTGGGCGTGCGATCGAAGAACGGCGTCAGCCTGACGCCGGCGGGCAGATCGGCGCGCAGTTGCGGCAGCAGCGCGCGGGCTTGGTCGACGATGGCGATGACGTTAGCGTCGGCCTGCTTGCGGATCAGCAGCAGGATGGCGCGCTGGCCGTTGTACCAGGCGGCCTGGTACTGGTCCTGCTGGCCGGAGTAGACGTGGGCGATGTCCTTGAGGCGGATCGGCACGCCGTTCTTCACCGCGATGACGGTATCGGCGAACTGTTCGGGCGTGCGCAGCGTGGTATTGGCCTCGATGGCCAGCTGGCTGTCGCCGTCGGACAGATAGCCCATCGGCTCGATGACGTTGGCCGCCACCAGCGCGTTGCGCACTGCGTCGCCGGTGAGGCCCATGGCGGCCATGGCGCGCAGGTTGAGATCCACGCGCACCGCGGGCGTGGCGCCGCCGGCGATGTCCACCTGCGCCACGCCCGGAATCTGCGAGAGGCGCGGCGAGAGCAGGGTGTCGGCGTCGTTGTACAGCCGCGAGAGCGGCTGCGTGCTGCCGGTGAGCGCCAGGATCAGCACCGGTGCGTTGTTGGGGTTGGCCTTGCGGTAGATCGGCGGCACGCGCAGGCTGCTGGGCAGGTCCGGCGCGGCGGCGTTGATCGCCGCCTGCACGTCGCGCGCCTTGTTGTCGACGTTGGTGCCGACGTTGAACAGCATGACGACGAAGCTGGAGCCCTCCGAGCTGAACGAGTTCATCGAGTCGATGCCGCTGATCTGGCCGAGGTGGCGCTCCAGCGGCGCGGCCACGGTGTTGGCCATGTTGCGCGCGTCGGCACCGGGCACATGGGCCTGCACGAAGATGGCCGGGAACTCGAGGTTGGGCAGCGGCGCCACACCCAGCAGGAAATAGCAGATCATGCCGATCACCAGCACGCCCGCGGCCAGCAGCGAGGTGCCGACCGGACGCTTGATGAAGGGCGCCGAGATGTTCATGCCGTGCTGCCGTCGGCGTTGACGCGGCGCACGCCGTGCGCGCGCAGCCAGGCCGCGAGGCGCTCCAGGTACAGGTAGATCACCGGCGTGGTGTACAGCGTCACCAGTTGCGAGAGCAGCAGGCCGCCGACGATGCTGATGCCCAGCGGCTGGCGGATCTCGGCGCCGATGCCGGTGCTCAGCGCCAGCGGCAGCGCGCCCAGCAGCGCCGCCGCGGTGGTCATCATGATCGGCCGGAAGCGCAGCAGCGCGGCGTGGCGGATGGCGTGCCGCGGGTTCATGCCCTCGCGCTGCGCGGCGATGGCGAAGTCCACCATCATGATGGCGTTCTTCTTGACGATGCCGATCAGCAGGATGATGCCGATGATGCCGTCGATCGACAGCGGCAGCCCGAACAGCATCAGCGACAGCAGCGCGCCGACGCCGGCCGAGGGCAGTGTGGAGAGGATGGTCAGCGGGTGGATGTAGCTCTCGTACAGCACGCCCAGCACGATGTAGATCACCAGGATCGAAGCCAGGATCAGCAGCACCTCCTGGCTGAGCGAAGCCGAGAACTCCGCTGCCGAGCCGATGAAACCGGCGCGCACCGTGTCCGGCAGCCGCATCTGCCGCTGCACGTGGTCGATGGCGTCCACCGCCTGCGACAGCGAATAGCCCGGCGCCAGGTTGAACGACAACACCACCGCCGGCATCTGGTCGAGGTGGCTGACCACCAGCGGCGCGGTGGTTTCGTGCGCGCGCACCAGCACCGACAGTGGCACCGTGTTGCCGCCGCCGACGCTGATGCCGGTGTTGCCGAGGCCGATGCCGGTGGCGGTAGAGGTGTTGCTGGATGCGACCTGGCCGAAACTGGTGGCGGTGCTGCCGGTCAGCGCGCCGCTGCCGTTGCTGCGTACCGTCAGCTGGTTCAGCAGCGCGGTGACGTTGCGGAACTGCGGCGCCACCTCGAGGATCACGCGGTACTGGTTGAGCTCGGTGAAGATGGTGCTGATCTGGCGCTGGCCGAAGGCGTCGTACAGCGTGTCGTTGATGGTCTGGATGGGCACGCCCAGGCGGCTGGCGTTGGCGCGGTCGATCGCAAGGTCCAGCTCGCGACCGCGGTCGGCGAGGTTGCTGTCCACGTCGCTGAGCTCGGGCAGCTTCTGGAAGGCGGCCAGCATGCGTCCGGCATAAGTATCGAGCGCGCCGGCATCCAGCGAGCGCAGCACGTACTGGTACTGCGTGGCGGCCACGCGCGTGTCCAGGGTCACGTCCTGCACCGGCTTGAGGAACAGCTTCACGCCGGGCACGTCGGCGGCGCTGCGCTGCAGGCGTGCGACGATGCCGGCCAGACTGCCGCGCTCCGCGCGTGGTGTCAGCACGATGCTGACCTGGCCCTGGTTGAGCGTTGGATTGGTGTCGCCGATACCGACGAAGCCGGCCACGCCGGCCACGTCCGGATCGTGGCGCAGCGCGGCCATCACCGTCTGCATGCGCCGTTCCATCGCCGGGAACGCGATGCTCTGGTCGGCCTCGACCACGCCGGTGACCAGGCCGGTGTCCTGTTCGGGCAGCAGGCTCTTGGGGATGGCGACGTACAGGAACACCGTCACCACCAGGCTCAGCGCGAACAGGCTCATGATGCTGCGCGGGTGCGCGAACACCCAGTCCAGGCTGCGCTGGTAGGCACCGACCATGTGCGCGTAGAAGCCGCGGGCATGCGCGTCGCCGCCGTGCGCCTCGGCGGGCAGCGCGCCGGGCTTCAGCAGATACGCGCACAGCATCGGCGTCAGCGTCAGCGAGATCAGCGCCGACAGCGCCACCGCGATCGCCAGCACCCAGGCGAACTCGTGGAACAGACGCCCGGTGACGCCCGGCATCAGCAGCAGCGGCAGAAACACCGCGATCAGCGACACCGTCAGCGAGACGATGGTGAAGCCGATCTCGCGCGCGCCGACCTCGGCGGCCTCGCGCGGCTGCCGGCCCTTTTCGATGTAGCGCACGATGTTCTCGATCATCACGATCGCATCGTCGACCACGAAGCCGGTGGCCACGGTCAGCGCCATCAGCGAGAGGTTGTCCAGCGAGAAACCCGCGAAGGCCATCACTCCGAAGGTGCCCACCAGCGACAGCGGCACCGCCACCGAGGGGATCACCGTGGCCCACAGTCGGCGCAGGAACACGAAGATCACCATCACCACCAGCACGATGGCCAGCAGCAGGGTGAACTCGACGTCGCGCACCGAGGCGCGGATGGTCACGGTGCGATCGGCGAACACCCGCAGGTCGACCCCGGCCGGCAGCACCGCGCGCAGGCCGGGCAGCTCGGCGCGGATGGCGGCCACGGTCTGCACGATGTTGGCGCTGGGCTGGCGGCGGATGTCCAGCAGCACCGCCGGCCTGCCGTCGGCCCAGGCGGCAACCTGGTCGTTCTCGACGCCGTTGATCACCGTGGCCACCTCGGACAGCCGCACCGGTGCGCCGGCGACGTAGCGGATGATCAGGTCGCGGTAGGCGGCGGCGTCGGGCAATTGATCGTTGGCGCCGATGGTGAAGCTCTGCGTGCTGCCGTTGAGGCTGCCCTTGGGCGCGTTGACGTTGGCCTGGGTGATGGCGCTGCGCACGTCCTCCAGGGTCAGGCCGAGGTTGGCCAACGCCGCCGGGTTGACCTGGATGCGCACCGCCGGCTTGATGTTGCCCTCGACACTGACCAGTCCCACGCCTGAGATCTGCGAGAGCTTCTGCGCCAGGATGCTGTCGGCGTAGTTGGTGACCTCGCGCACCGGCAGGGTGTCGGAGGTCAGCGCCAGGGTGAGGATGGGCGCGTCGGCCGGGTTCACCGCGTTGTACACCGGCGGGTAGGGCAGTGTCGCCGGCAGCGTGCCGCGCGCGGCGTTGATCGCGGCCTGCACGTCCTGCTCGGCGTTGGCGATGTCGCGGTTCTGGGTGAACTGCAGGTTGATTACCGACAGTCCCTGCGAGCTGTTGGAGCTCATCATGGTCAAGCCGGAGATCTGCCCGAACTGCCGCTCCAGCGGCGTGGTCACCAGCCGCGCCATGGTCGAGGGACTGGCGCCGGGATACTGCGTGGTCACCTGCAGGCTGGGCGCCTCGACGTTGGGCAGCGCCGCCACCGGTAGCGTGCGGTAGCCGAAAATGCCGAACAGCAGCAGCGCCACCATCAGCAGTGAGGTGGCGATCGGGCGGCGGATGAACAGCGTCGACAGCCCGACGCCTGACGCATGTGGATTTTCAGCCACGGTGGGCGCGTCCGCCGGATTGGCGATCGGCCTGGGCCGGCACCTTGGGCGGCGGCGGCACCTCGCCGGGCGCCAGCGGGATCACCTTGCTGTTCTGCTTCAGCCGGAATTGCCCCGCAGTGACCACGCGCTGGCCGGGCGTCAGCCCGCTGCGAATCACGGTGCGGCTGGCACCGGCTTCGCCACCGGTAGTCACCGGCTGCATCTTCACCGTGTTGCCGGGTTGCACCACGAATACATAATCGCCGTCCGGGCCGCGCTGCACCGCCTGCACCGGTACCACCAGCGCGTTGTCCAGCGTACCCAGTTGCAGGCGCACGTTGACGAACTGACCGGGCCACAGAGTGTCGTTCGGGTTGGCGAACTCGGCCTTGAGCTGGAACGTGGAGGTGCTGGTGTCGATCTGGTTACTGACCACGCGCAGGACGCCGCTGGCGATCACCTTGTTGTCGCCGCGATCCAGCGCGGCCACCTGCAGCGGACCCTTGGCCATGCTCGCGCGCACGGCATCGAGGTTCTGCTGCGGCAGGTTGAACAGCACACTGATCGGATGGATCTGCGTGAGTACCACGATGCCGCCGCTGGTGCCGGGGCCGACCACGTTGCCCACATCCACCAGACGCAGTCCGGCCACGCCCTTGATCGGCGCGCGGATGGTGGTGTAGCCCAGTTGCACCCGCGCGCTCTCCAGCGCGGCCTTGTCGGCCAGCACGGCGGCGCGGTACTGGCGCACGGTCTGCTCCTGCGCCTGCAGGGTTTGCGCGGCGACGTACTGCTTCTTGCCCAGGTTCTCGTAGCTGGATGCCAGATACTGCGCGGCACTCAGCAGCGCCTGGTCCTGCGCCAGCTTGCCTTGCGCCTGCTCGACCGCGGCCTGGAACGTGCGCGGATCGATTTGCGCGATCACGTCGCCTTTCCCGATCTCCTTGCCTTCCTTGAAGTTGACCGCAACCAATTGCCCGCTGACCTGCGGCACCACGGTGACCGTGTTCAGCGCGCTGACGGTACCCAGCGCGGTCAGATACACCGGCACGTTCTCGCGCGTGGCCGGCACCACGGTGACTGGGACCGGCGCATCCAGTTCCGCGCCGTGCCGGTCGCCCACGGACTTGTGCGCGACGCGGTAGCCGATCACGCCCACCAACAGCACGATGACAACGATGACGACGAGTTTCCAGCGCGACATGGAACGTCCTTGGCGGGGCGGAAAAACCGGGCACGGGAAGCTGCGGACGCGTCCGGCGCTTCCCGGGCGGGCAAGTGTAGGCCGCGCGATGTTGCCACGGCCCTGTCATCAGTCATGCCGGACCGCAAGCTAATCGCAAGCTTGCGGCGCCGAACTGAGCACGGCGCCGGCGCGTCCGGATTCGACCGCGCCCGCGTCCCAGCGCTCCACACCGTCCAGATAACGCAGCAGTTCCTCGCGGCGCCCCTCTGCGATTAGCTCCTCGGCGGTGCGGCGGGCGAACGCGGACAGCGGCATGTGCCGGAACCAGTCGCGCGCGGCGACGCGTCCGCCGCCCAGTCGCGCGGCTCGCTCGAGCACGCTGCACGCGTCGCGCAGATAGCGCTGCAGGCGCGCATCGGTGGGCCGCAGCACCGGCGTTTCCGGCGCGACGTTGGCGTATTCGGCAAGGTGGCGCAGGCTGATGCCGAGGCCGCGTGCGAATGTGCCCGGATCGATCGGCGCACCGTCACCGGGGCTGGGTTCTGCGCGCGTACTGTGCGACATGGGTGCTCCAGGGGCGGCGCTGTTGCCGCCGGGTTGGCGGGTGCCGGGCGGGCGCTGCCGGCATGGGCGCGGCGCGTGCGTCGGCGATGGCATCGTAGGCGTACGCCCGCCGCGTGCCCGCGGCGTCGCGTGACGGGATGTAACGGTTGGTTGCGATGGCTGCGCCGTGCTCGCGTGTTGCGCCGCGCCATCCGCCACGCACGCACCTACAATCGCGCCATGGATGCCGCCGACCTGCAACGCATCGCCGCGCTGGACCAGCGCCTGACGGCGGCCGTGCGCGGCGTGCGCATCCTGCGCACGGTGGCGCTGCCCCCTGCCGAGGCGCCGGCGTTCCTGGCCGCGCATGCCGCCGGCCGCACGCGCATGCCGCGGTCGGCCTACCACGTGCCCGACCTGCGCGAGGCGCGTGCCGAACTGGAAACCATCCACGCCGCGATCCCGCGCGCGCACCCGCTGGCCGCCTATCTGCTGCGCGCCAGCGATGCCTGGCATACCGCCGCGCACATGCTCGAGGCGGTGGGTACGGCGCGCGCCGGAGTGCTGTCGGCGCAACTGTACGGTCGACCGCAGGATGCGATCCCCGGCACCTTGCTGAGCAGCGTGCAGGCGGCGCGCGAGTTCGTGGCCGTGGCCGGCGAATTGGGCAGCACGCTGGACGACCCCGCCGAGGCGCACGACATCGACGCCGCGCATCTGCAAGCCGAGCTGCGCGTCGCGCTGGATGCGTTCTTCGGTGCCGGCGCGGTGTCGGTGGAACTGGATCCCGAACTGGCCGCCAAGGCCGCCGCCGGCACCAGCCGCATCCGCCTGCGCAGCGGTTCGCGCTTCAGCGCCTACGACCGCCACCAGCTGCTGATGCACGAAGCCTTCGTGCACACGCTGAGCGCACGCAACGGCCATGCGCAGCCGGTGCTGGCCTCGCTGGCCCGCACCAGCCCGCACGCCACCGCCACGCAGGAGGGTCTGGCGGTGTTCTCCGAACTGATCTCCGGCGGCATGGACCTGGCGCGGCTGAAGCGCATCAGCCTGCGCATCCTGGGTATCGAGCGCGCGCTGGCCGGCGCCGACTTCATCGAGGTATTCCGTTTCTTTCTGGCGCAGGGACAGGACGCCGAGGACAGCTACAGCTCGACCGCGCGCATCTTCCGCGGCGTGCCGTTCACCGGTGGCAGCGCCTTCGCCAAGGACACCGTGTACCTGCATGGGCTGCTCAGCGTGCACACGTTTTTCCGCTGGGCGCTGCGCGGGCGGCGCCTGGACCTGCTGCGGCGGCTGTTTGCCGGCAAGATGGCGCTGCGCGACGTGCTGGACTTCGATCCGTGGTTCGCGTCCGGCGTGCTGGCCGAACCGCGCCATCTGCCGCCGTGGATGGCCAACATGCAGGGCCTGGCCGGCAGTCTGGCGTTCTCGCTGTTCGCCAACCGCATCCCGATGGACGAGGTCAGTACGGCCACCTGGAGCACGTCGGCAGGGTGAATCGTGCTGTCCTGCAAGGTTCGGCGCCCGCGCGGCGCTTGTTAGAATGCGCGATCGTTTCCGCGTCGTGGCATCTTCGGCCGCGCATTCAATGAGCCTATCCGACGAACTCAAGCAGGCCGCGCTGGAGTACCACCGCCAGGCGCCCGCCGGCAAGATCAGGGTCACCGCCACCAAGTCGCTGCTCACCCAGCGCGACCTCGCGCTGGCCTATTCGCCGGGCGTCGCGGCGGTGTGCGAGGCCATCGTCGAGGATCCCGGCAGCGCCGCCACGTTGACCGCGCGCGGCAACCTGGTGGCGGTAATCAGCAACGGCACCGCGGTGCTGGGTCTGGGCGCGATCGGCCCGTTGGCGGCCAAGCCGGTGATGGAGGGCAAGGGCGTGCTGTTCCAGAAGTTCGCCGGCATCGACGTGTTCGACATCGAGATCGACGAGCGCGATCCGGACAAGCTGGTCGAGATCATCGCCAGCCTCGAGCCCAGCTTCGGCGGCATCAATCTGGAGGACATCAAGGCGCCGGAGTGCTTCATCGTCGAGCGCAAGCTGCGCGAGCGCATGCGCATCCCGGTGTTCCACGACGACCAGCACGGTACCTCGATCATCGTCGGCGCCGCCGTGCTCAATGCCCTGAAGGTGGTCGGCAAGCGCATCGAGGACGTGCGTGTGGCGGCCTCCGGCGCCGGCGCCGCCGGCATCGCCTGCCTGGACATGCTGGTGCGGCTGGGCGTGCGGCCCGGGCACATCCTGGTGGCGGACAAGGACGGCGTGCTCTATCGCGGACGCGCCGGTCTGGACCCGGACGGCGAGCGCTACGCGCGTGAAACCGATGCGCGCACGCTGGCCGAGATCGTCGCCGGCGCGGATGTCTTTCTCGGCGTCTCCGCCGGCAACGTGCTGAAGCCGGAGATGGTGGGGCGCATGGCCGCGCGGCCGGTGATCCTGGCACTGGCCAATCCGACGCCGGAGATCGATCCGGCCGCCGCGCGCGCGGTGCGTCCGGACTGCATCATCGCCACCGGCCGCTCGGACTACCCGAACCAGGTCAACAACGCGCTGTGCTTTCCGTACATCTTCCGCGGTGCGTTGGACGTGGGTGCCAGCACCATCAACGAGGACATGAAAGTCGCCTGCGTGCAGGCCATCGCCAAGCTGGCGCGGCGCGAGGCCAGCGACGTCGCCGCGCGCGCCTACGGCGGCAAGGCCCCGCATTTCGGCGCCGACTACATCATTCCGCAGCCCTTCGACCCGCGCCTGCTGGTGGATCTGGCGCCGGCGGTCGCGCAGGCAGCCATGGATTCGGGCGTGGCCACGCGACCGATCACCGACATGGCCGCGTACCGCGAGCGGCTGAACAACTTCGTGTTCCGTACCGGCTGGGCCATGAAGCCGGTGTTCGCGCGCGCCAAGGCCGACCCCAAGCGCGTGGTCTACACCGAGGGCGAGGAGGAAACCGTCCTGCGCGCGGTGCAGACCGTGCTGGAGGAAGGTCTGGCCAAGCCGGTGCTGCTGGGTCGGCCGGATGTCATCATCAAACGCATCGAGCGCATCGGCCTGGGCCTGGTTCCGGATCGTGATTTCGAGCTGGTCAACATCCACTCCGATCCGCGCTTCACCGAGTACTGGCAGCAGTACCACCGCCTTTCCGAGCGCCGCGGCGTCACGCCATCGCTGGCCAAGTCGCTGGTGCGCTCGCGCGGCACGCTGATCGGCGCGCTGATGCTGGCGCGTGGCGAGGTCGACGCGATGATCTGCGGCCTGGTGGGGCGCTATCAGAAGAAACTCGAGCATCTGCTGGAGGTGTTGCCGCTGGATCCAGGCATCAACGCGCCGGCAGCGATGAGCGCGGTGGCCAACGACAAGGGCCTCACGTTTTTCCTCGACACCCACGTGCAGGAGTGCCCCAGCGCCGAGCAGATCGCCGAAGCCACGTTGCAGGCGGCCCTGCGCCTGAAACTGTTCGGCATTGGTCCGCGCGTCGCGCTGCTGTCGGTATCCAACTTCGGCAGCCGCAACACCGCCGGCGCCGTCAAGATGCGCCGCGCCCTGGAGATCATCCGCACGCGTATGCCCAAGCTCGAGGTCGAAGGCGAGATGCAGGCCGACACCGCGCTGTACCCGGAAGTGCGCGAGCGGTTATTCCCCAACTCCAATCTCAAGGGTCCGGCCAATGTGTTCGTGCTGCCGGATCTGGAAAGCGCCAACATCAGCTTCAATCTAGTGCGCAGCATGACCGACGGCGTGGTGATCGGTCCGATCCTGATGGGCTTCGCGCGGCCGGTGCACGTGCTGACACCCGCGGCCACGGTGCGCCGCGTGGTCAACATGACCGCCATCGCTTGCGTCGAGGCGCAGATTCGCGCGGCCGGCGCACCCGGCGCGGGCGCATGAGCGCGTCCCGGCTTAACATGAGGGTCTTGCGTGGCCGCTGGCACGGCGTGCGCGCGCAGTCTTCATACGGTTGGCGCCGAACTGGCGCCGTGGCCGCCGCGGCGGCCGTTGCGGCGCGGTAACGCGGCGCGGAGCACAGTCCATGGATCCGATCAACGACCTTTTGCAGCAGGACCCCGACCCTTCCGAGACCCGCGAGTGGGTCGAATCGATCGAGGCCATCCTTGAACGCGCCGGTCCGCCGCGCGCGCACTACCTGCTGGAGCGCATGGTCGACCAGACGCGCCGCGCCGGCGGCATGCTGCCGTTCGACCCCACCACCGAGTACATCAACACCATTCCGCCCGAGCGCGAAGCCAAGAGCCCCGGCGATGCCGCGCTGGAGTGGCGCATCCGCTCGCTGATCCGCTGGAACGCCATGGCCATGGTGGTGCGCGCCAACCGCAAGCCCGGGGAACTTGGCGGACACATCGCCAGCTTTGCCTCCAGTGCCACGTTGTACGACGTCGGCTTCAACCACTTCTGGCGCGCGCAAAGCAAGGACCATCCCGGCGATCTGGTGTGCTTCCAGGGCCACTCCAGTCCCGGCGTGTACGCGCGGGCGTTCCTGGAGGGACGCATCGACGCCGCGCGCATGGACAGCTTCCGCACCGAGGTCGGCGGCGGCGGGCTGCCGTCCTATCCGCATCCCTGGCTGATGCCGGACTTCTGGCAGTTGCCCACGGTGTCGATGGGACTGGGCCCGATCCAGGCCATCTACCAGGCGCAGTTCCAGAAGTACCTCGAGCACCGCGGCCTCGCGCCCAGGACCGACCGCAAGATCTGGTGCTTCCTCGGCGACGGCGAGACCGACGAACCCGAGTCGCTGGGCGCCATCGGTTTGGCCGGTCGCGAGAAACTCGACAATCTGATCTTCGTCATCAACTGCAACCTGCAGCGCCTGGACGGCCCGGTGCGCGGCAACGGCAAGATCATCCAGGAACTCGAAGGCCAGTTCCGCGGCGCCGGCTGGAACGTCATCAAGCTGATCTGGGGCAGCTACTGGGATCCGCTGCTGGCGCGCGACAAGGACGGCATGCTCAAGCGCCTGATGATGGAAACCGTGGACGGCGAGTACCAGGCCTGCAAGGCCTTCGGTGGTGCCTACACGCGCGAGCATTTCTTCGGCAAATACCCGGAAACCAAGGCGATGGTGGCCAGCCTGTCCGACGCGGACATCTGGCGGCTCAACCGCGGCGGCCACGATCCGCACAAGGTCTACGCCGCCTACCATGCCGCCGTGCATAGCGAAGGCATGCCGACGGTGATCCTGGCCAAGACGGTCAAGGGCTACGGCATGGGCGATGCCGGCGAGAGCCAGAACATCACCCACCAGCAGAAGAAGATGGACACCACCGCGGTGCGCGCCTTCCGCGACCGCTTCAACATACCCATCGCCGACGACAAGGTCGACGAGGTGCCGTACTACCACCCCGGCAAGGATTCGCCCGAAGTGCAGTACCTGCGCGCGCGCCGCGAGGCGCTGAACGGCCCGCTGCCCAGCCGCCGGCGCAAGGCCGACCACGCGCCGGCCGCGCCGGCGCTGGATGCGCTCAAGCAGATCACGCAGGGCACCGGCGAGCGCGAAATCAGCACCACGATGGCATTCGTGCGCGGCCTCAACCTGCTGCTGCGCGACAAGGACATCGGCCCGCGCATCGTGCCGATCGTGGCCGACGAGGCGCGCACATTCGGCATGGAGGGCATGTTCCGGCAGATCGGAATCTACGCGCCGTTCGGGCAGAAGTACCGTCCGCAGGACGCCGACCAACTGATGTACTACCGCGAGGACCAGTCCGGCCAGGTGCTGCAGGAAGGCATCAGCGAGGCCGGCGGCATGGCCGCGTGGATGGCGGCGGCGTCGAGCTATTCGTTCCAGAACGTGCCGATGCTGCCGGTATTCATCTATTACTCGATGTTCGGTTTCCAGCGCGTCGGCGATCTGGCCTGGGCGGCCGGCGACATGCGCTGCCGCGGCTTCCTGATCGGCGGCACCGCCGGGCGCACCACGCTCAACGGCGAAGGCCTGCAGCACGAGGACGGCCACAGCCATCTGCTGGCGGCGGCCATCCCCAACTGCCACGCCTACGACCCGACCTTCAGCTACGAAGTCGCGGTGATCCTGCAGGATGGCGTGCGCCGCATGCTGCACGAACAGGAGGACGCCTACTGGTACATCACCGTGATGAACGAGAACTACGCCCATCCGGACATGCCCGAGGGCGTGGCCGGGTACATCGTCAAGGGCATGTACCGGTTCCGTGCAGCCGAGGGCGGCAAGGCCAAGGGCAAGGGCGGCAAGGGCGATGCGCCGCGCGTGCAGCTGCTGGGTTCCGGCACGATCTTCCGCGAGGTCATCGCCGCTGCCGATTTGCTGGAAAAGGACTTCGGCGTCAAGACCGATCTGTGGAGCTGTCCCAGCTTCACCGAGTTGGCGCGCGATGGCATGGACTGCGAGCGCCACAACCGACTCAACCCGTTGGCGCCCGCGCGCGCCAGCTTCGTCGAGCAGCAGCTCGAAGGCCACGAGGGCCCGCTGGTCGCCGCCACCGATTACGTGCGTGCCTTCCCCGAACAGATCCGCGCCTACCTGCCGCCGGGCCGTCGCTACGTGACGCTGGGCACCGACGGCTTCGGCCGTTCGGACACGCGCGCGCACCTGCGCGATCACTTCGAGGTGGATCGGCGCTGGATCGCCCACGCCGCGCTGGCCGCGCTGGCGGCCGAGGGCACGGTGCGGCCCAAGGACGTGGCGCGCGCGATCGAGCTGTACGGCCTCGATCCGGCCAAGCCGCTGCCGCTGCACGCATGATGCGCGCGCGCGCACTGGGATTGGGACTGGCGGCGTGCGCCGGGCTGCTGCTGGCCGCCTGCCAGCAAGGGCCAACCGCTGCCCAGCGCGAGGCCGCCGCGCGGCAACAGGCGGCGGCGCAGCGCGCGGCACAGTCGCGGCAGGAGCTGAAGCTCTACCACGAGATGCTGGCGCGCAACGACCTGCAGTTGGCGGCATCCATGGGCCGGCAGATCGAGCAGATGTACCCCGGCACGCCGGCCGCCGCGGAGGTGGGCAAGAGCCTGCCCGGCGTTGCCGCGCAAGCCGCGAAGCAGGCCGAACGGCAGCGTCTGGCCGCGCTGTGGGATTACCAGGCCGGCGTGCCCATGGCGGGCGGCACGCAGAACACCGCCACGATCTACGACACGCGCGGTGACGGTACCCAGGGCGACATCCAGCTGGTGCTGCGCCGGCACAGCCAGTGGGGGCAGAGCGTGTACCTGTACGGGCAGGCGCCGGGCTTCGTGTGCAAGGGCGTGTGCCGCGTACCCATCGCCGTGGACGGCGGCAGGCCGCACGCCTGGTCGGCCTACCTGCCGCCGACCGGCGAACCGGCGCTGTTCATCAAGGACGATGTGCGCTTCATCGCGATGCTGGAGAAGGCGAAGACGCTGGTCGTCGACGTCGACCTCAAGCAGGGCGGAACGCGCGCGCTGAAATACGAGGTGGCCGGCTTCATACCGAAAGATTTTCCGCCGCTCGCCAGGCCCTGAGCCGGGGTGTAGCCACGCAGTCCGCCGGCTCCAGCCTAGGGCACCACCGTCACCGGTACCTGGCCGTTGCCCACCAGTTGTCCCATCACCGAGCCCAGCAGCCAGCGCGCCAGGGTGCCGCGGCCGCTGCTGCCGATCACCAGCTGGTCCACGCCGCCCTGTCTGATCTCGGCTAGCAACACGTCGCCGGCCGACCCGGGCACCACGCCGAAATCGGCCTGCACGCCGGCCTGTGCCGCGCGTTCGGTGATTTGCGCGGCCATGCCGGGATGCAGAGCCTCGGGATCGGCCAGCAGCGATGCGGCGGCCTCTGGACTGCCGGTCGGCAGCGGCACCGCGTACAGCACGCGCACGCGTGCGCCTAGGCCGCGCGCCAGTTGCAGCGCGAAATCCAGCGCGCGCTGCGCCGCCGGAGAGCCGTCATAACCGACCAGGATTTGCCGCGCCATCGCGCACGTCTCGGGATTAAAAATCCATGATGCACCTGGCGCGCGTCGCGATCCAGGCTGCATTGCGCGACGCGTCGTCGTGACCGGTTCGCGGTGATGTGGAGTACATGGCCATGAAGCCATCCGATAAGTCCGGCCGCACCACGGCAGTGGATGCCCCGTCGGCGCGCAGGCCGCACGTATTCAGCCGGTTGGCCGGGGCATCGGACTGCTGCGCTGCGCGTGGGCCGTCGCGCGTGCGGTGTGCTGATAGTGGTGCGATCGCCACGGTTTCACGTGCCGCACACAGCACGGCGCTAGCATGAGAGTCCTTTTGAATGCGGAAATCTGCCATACGTCGTCTGTACGTGATGCTTATCGCGTTGTGTCTGTTGCCCGCGCTGGTCTGGGCGGCGCAGTCCATGCCGCAGGTGGGCCAGATGGCCCCGGCCTTCAAGCTGCAGGACCAGCACGGCAAGTGGCAGTCGCTGGATCAATACCGCAGCCAGTGGCTGGTGCTGTATTTCTATCCCAAGGATTTCACTCCCGGCTGCACCACCGAGGTGTGCAAGTACCGCGACGCCTATCTGGCCCTGCGCAAGGAAGGCGCGCAGGTGCTGGCGGTGAGCCTGGACAACGTCAAGTCGCACGCCGCCTTCGCCAAGAAATACCACGCGCCGTTTCCGATGCTGGCCGACAACAGTCATGCCGTGGCCAAGGAATACGGCGTGCTGACCTCGATGATGGGCATGAAGTACGCCGCGCGCACCACTTTCATCATCGCGCCCGACGGGCGCATCGCCTGGATCTACACCGGCGTCGATCCCGCGACCAACTCGCAGCAGGTGCTGGCCGAGCTGCCCAAGCTGAAAGCGGCGTCCGGGGTATCCATTTAACCGGAGTTGGGCGTAAGCTGAGAGGATGGGAAGTCCTCGCGCCAGCATTCACTACCCGAAGTCTCTTGGGGAATTTCAGGCTTGGTTCCTGACGGATGCCGATTGTCTTGACTACCTGGAATGGTTGAGATGGCCTTCCGGCTTCATCTGCCCGGCGTGCGGGCATCCAGGTGGGTGGCGGCTTGAGGATGGCAGGTTCATGTGTACGGAGTGTGGTAGTCGCACGTCCGTGACGGCGGGCACTATCTTTGATCGGACCCGTACCCCACTCACGGTTTGGTTTTCAGCCTGCTGGTATTTTGCGACTGGCAAAGATGGTATCTCGGCGCTGAGTCTGAAGCGAACCTTGGAAATTGGTTCTTATCAGACGGTATGGGCCATCCTGCATCGTTTGCGGTCCGTGTTGATTCGCCCCGATCGAGAGCGTCTTTGCGGAAAGGTCGAGGTGGACGAGACCTATATTGGAGGCAAGGAACCTGGTCTTTCGGGAGGCCGCG
>JAJYQO010000015.1 GCA_021794575.1 Pseudomonadota bacterium
CTGGCCTCCGAGTTCGCGGCCCATTACGGCGCCGACTGGGCGCAACTGGCCGGTCGCTGGCACGACCTCGGCAAATACCGGTCGCGCTTCCAGCGCTACATCCGCCAGGCAAGCGGTTTCGAGGCCGATGCGCACATCAAGGAAAAGCACCGCATTCCACGACGGGGCGCTGCTGACCGTGGGTCGTTTTGGAGACGGGTCGTGTGGAAATTGCACCATCCCCAGGCCCGCCCTAATATGACCACTTTAACTGGTCACTGGAGTCCGCCATGAACGTCAACGCCGCCGAGTTCAAGGCCAAATGTCTCAAGCTGCTCGACGAAGTTGCCGCCACCCACCAACCGTTGGTGATCACCAAGCGCGGCAGGCCGGTGGCGCGCGTCGTGCCGATCGAGGACGACACCGCGCAAAGCCTGTTCGGCTACATGAAAGGCACTGGTGAAATCCTCGGCGATATCGTCCGGGTGCCCCAGGAGCCCTGGGCCGCCGAGACGGACGCGGAAGATGCGCTCTATCGGGCGACGGGCTCGCCAGGCAAACGGACATGAACGTCACCGACAGGCTGCTGCTTGACACCCACGTCTGGGTCTGGCTCTCGTTGGGCACGCCGGGAGTGATCAAGCCCGCCCCCCTGAAGCGCCTCGCCGCGGCGGACCGCAACCACCCGCTTCACGTTTCGATCCTGTCCGTGTGGGAGGTTGCGCAACTGGCCGCCAAGGCCAGGCTGCATCTTTCCATGCCGACGAAAACCTGGGTCGAACGGGCACTGGGCCATCCGGCGCTGCGGCTCGTCGCCCTCGACCGCCCCGCCATCGCCGTGGAAAGCAATGAGCTGCCAGGCACCTTCCACGCCGACCCGGCGGATCGCCTGCTGGTCGCCACTGCGCGCATCGGCGGCTACACCCTGGTCACCCGCGACCGCAAGATTCTCGACTACGGCAAGGCCGGGCACGTAAACGTGCTGGGGGTTTGAGACGGGGACAGATCAGAATGGATCACGTTTGGAGCCGAAACATGTCAAAGGTTTATGAAGTCTGCCTTGAGATCGCCGGCCCTACGGCGATCTGGACACGCCCCGATACTGGCGATTCACCCGGCACTTACCCTGTTCCCACACGGTCGGCCGCCAAAGGCATCTTCGAGGCGATCCTCTGGAACCCGGCGGTCGAGATCGTGCCGAGTAGGGTCGAGATTTGCGCGCCGCTGGTCTACCACCACTACGCAACCAACTACGGCGGCCCGCTGCGCAAGAGCGACCAAATACGCGGCGGCAACAACTATCAGCTTTTCGCCACGGTACTGCTCAACGTGCGCTATCGCCTCCATGCCGACCTGAACCCGGCGCCGCGCAGCGATTTCCCGCCGAAGATCAGGCAGTGGCTGGAACGTACGCGCTCACCCTGCCACGCGTTCCGAGACATTTTCGAGCGCCGCCTGAAGCGTGGTCAGTGCTATTACGTTCCCAGCCTGGGCTGGCGTGAATTCGTTCCCAGCTACGTCGGCGAGCCGCAAAACACGCCAACGCAGACTGACATCAACCTCAGCCTGTCGTCGATGCCAGATCGAATGTTCAGCAAGCCCGCCTATGGCAAACACGCGCTGGCGTATGCGCAGGGGCTGGTGGTCAAAGCGGGCGTACTGCACTACGGGGTGCGCCATGCTGAATGAACTCTTGCAGGCGGCGAACGCAATTTCGGGTTTGCCGCGCACCTTGCACAAATCGCTTAAAGCTCTGCCGAAATACCCGAGCTTCAAGGTTCTGATCGACATAGACGGCGCAATCATCGAGGTGCAGCCGTGGCGAGAAGATGTCTCCGGATTGCGGAAATGGCAACCCGGAGGCAACGGCTTCAGCACGCCGATCTTCAACAGCCTCCCCCTGCATCGCGTCGATCTCGACAGATCGACGGCGGCCGCGGCGCGCGACGCCGACGCGAAGCGCTGGGTCGAAGCGTTCGGCGCGATTCGCGCGCGCTGCGCCAGCCTCGACGGCTCCTGGATCGATCCCAAACGCGGTGGACTGAACGAAAAATGCCGCAAATCGCTCGCCGACGTACCGACGCAATTGCAGGTGCTCCTGCCCGCAAATGATGCCGACTATGCGGTTCTTCGCACCCTGTTCGAACGTCTGCAACGCCTGACGCCTGAGCACTTTTTCCCCGCCCTCGCGCGCCAACTCGAAGCGCAACTCGAAATCGCTTGCGATGAATCGCTGTTCAAGCTCTATTGCGCGGCCAGTGACGCGGAAGCCGCGAAACCTTGCAATCTGCTGCTCGACCTGCCGGATTGGGACGAGATCGGCGAGTACCCTGTCACCCACGAGCGCACGCCCGAATTACTGAATGCGCTGCTCGCTCGTTCCAAGGCGAGCGACGAAGAGGCCAACAATACCGAACCCGCCGCGCCTGACGCCTACGGCAGCACCGCAACCGACGCCGATGAGAAATTCGACGACGTGGTCGTACCGGGCTTAGGCAAAGTCATCCTGCGCGCGATGACCAAGGACGCGCCCTGCCAGTATCGCTACGGCAAGGCCGACGCGGACTCTTTCCTTGTCGGTAAAGACTCACGCGAGCGCGCCAAAAGTGCGCTGGAATATCTGACTCGCGCCGAGCGCAAAGGCAAAACCTGGCAGTACCGGGGCAGCAGCCTGTTTCTGTTCTACCCCGAGCAGCAGTTAAGTGTGCTGGAGGATGTGGCAGTAGCAGACATTTGCAGTCTGCCGGACGATGGAGACGACGAATTTGTCGCCGAAGCGGACAAGGCTACAACGTTCGAAGCGCGCGCCGAACGCATCGCGGCAGCGCTCGAAGGCAAACCGCGCGAGTCTGAAATCCCGGTACACCTCATCGTCCTGCGCAAGCCGGACGGGCATCGAACCAAGCTCGTCGCGCATCACACCTTCACCATGCGGCATTTCGTCGATTCCGCAAAAGCCTGGGTCGCGGGCGCCAAGGCGTGTCCGCCCGTCGTCTTCGCGCGCTGGGGCAAGGCGAAGGGCGAGCGGAGCAATATCGTTCCCAAACCGCCTTTCCCATATCAAGTGGCGAATTGGCTCAACACCTTCTGGGTGCGCGGCGACGAGAACCAGGGCAAGTTCAAGACCTTTTCCCCCGAAGACGCGCTGACCTTGCTGCTGGCTTCCGACGGCACGCAAACCCAGATGGCGCGCCGTGCCTTGTGCCACGCGCTCGCGAGTTGGGCAGGCTTCCTGATTGCTGCTGGCGCGCGCGAACACGCTTCGACCGTCTCGAAGGCTGGCGACAAACGCGCTGCCGCGCTCGTCGTGCTGCCAGCGATTCTGAGCTTGCTGCTTTTTAAATTCGAACCTGACCTGTCACAGGAGCGCATCATGGCGTCCCCCGCTTTTCTCGTCGGCCGGCTGCTCGCCCTCGCTGACAGCCTGCATTACCAATACTGCCAAGGCGTGCGCAACAGCCAAGTGCCCGGGCAATTGCTCGGTAACTCATTGGTGGCAACCGCGCTGGAGACACCACAGTCCGCGCTCGCTCTATACGCCCAGCGCATCCTGCCTTATCAGGCTTGGGCGCGCACGTGCAAAGCGAACGAGAAAGGGCCGGAAACGCTCGCCAAATACTTTCTCGCCCAACTTGGCGAGGCAAGTTCTGAAATCAGCCTGCTCGACATTCCCGTGCGCGCCAGCGACGCCGACAAAGCCCAGCTCATCCTTGGCTATCTCGCCAAATCCTCATCGCAGCCCCAGAGCTGACGTTTATCTATCGACCTACAGGAGTCCCCATGAACCCCATGCTCACCTACACCAAAGATATCGGCGATTTCAAACGCGGCACCGGCCTGCTCGTGATCGAAGTCCGCAACTCCAACCCCAACGGCGACCCCGACCGCGACAGTGACCCACGCCAGCGGCCCGACCGTCGCGGGGAGATTTCGCCGGTTTCCTACAAGCGCAAGCTGCGCGATCTGGTCGAATGGAAAGGCGAAGTTTGGGACGCGCTCTCGGGCAATTTGAGTCTCGACGCCACGCGCTTCGGCATTCTCGAATCACGCGGCAGGGATCGCGCGGCCATTGCCAAACAACTCACCGGCGACGGCCAGGCGTTCAAGGATGCGTACTGGGATGGCCGCGTTTTTGGCAACACCTTCCTCGAAAGCATGAAGGACGACGAAGCCAAGAAGCACGGCTTCAAGGAACAGGAAATCAAGGAGTTCAAGGCCAACGCCATCCGCACCGGCTGCGTCCATTTCGGCCTCGGCCTCTCGGTCGCGCCCATCGACATCGAGCGCCACACCAACACCAACAAGGCCGGCGTACAGGATGACAAGGATCGCGGCATGGCGCCGATGGGCTATCGCTTTGTACCGCACGGCCTCTATCTCATGCCTTTCTTCGTCAACCCCAGCGCCGCCGCGCGCACTGGCTGCACCGGCGAAGACATCACGCTCCTGCTCGAACTGATTCGCTACGCCTATCCGCACACCCGCTCGCACGCACGCCCAGCGGTCGATCTGGTCAAAGCCTGGTACGTGGAACATGCCGACAAGCTGGGTTCGTGCTCGGACTTCGCCATCCTCGACGCGCTCTCGCCGACCAAGTTGGGCGATGCGAATACGCCGTCGAAGAGCATCGCCGATTACCGCGTTCCCAACGGATTGCCTGAGGAACTGGCCAACAACAAGAAAGATCGGCACGGCAACCCGGCGCTGACGCTGATCGACCTGCTCTGAGCGCGGTGATGGATTGGCTCGCGCACAGCGCTAAAGACGGCTATCCGGCGCAAACCTACGCCGATCATGTCGCCTGCGCCGTTTCGATGGCACGTCGCATCGCCGCTGAAGCCAGTCACGATTCACTGCAATCGGAGCCTTTCGTCGAAACAGTCGGTCTGGGAACCGAGTTTCACGACCTGGGCAAACTCGATGACGACAACCAGACGGTGCTTGCGTCACCGACTGGCAAACCATTGCCGCGCGAACACGTCGATGCCGGGACGAAGCATCTGTTCGGGCTGGGCACGGAAACATCCAGATTTGCTGGGATGCTAGCTTATGCGCACCATCGCGGCCTTCCAGATGTACCCGACCAGAAAGCGCGCGGCGCGACAGCCTGGCGCGGCGACGAGGAAGGCGGTCGTTTCGACCCGACGGATGTCATTGCGCGAACCAGCGCTCACCTTGGCGACTATCTGCATCGCCATCACGAAGCGCTGGCCCGTCCCCCGACAATACCAAGTGCAATATCATTCAAACCCGCTGCACTCGACCTGCGCCTCGCACTTGGCTGCCTGGTCGATGCCGACCACGGCGACACCGCCCAGCACTATGGCGCGCCGTTCATCGACGCCCCACCGCTGCATCCAGAGGCTCGACTCGCAGCGCTCGATGCCTACGTCGCCGACCTAAAATCAGGCGACACAACACGCGAAGCGGAACGCGCCAAAAACCGGCGCGCGCACTACGCCGCGTGCCGCGCCGCCGACACTGCCCCCGCGCTCGTCGAATGCGACAGCCCGGTCGGGAGCGGCAAAACCACGGCGGTGATGGCGCACCTGTTGCGCGCCGCGCAGGAGAAAAATCTGCGCCGCGTGTTCATCGTCCAGCCCTTCACCAACATCATCGATCAATCCGTCGATACCTACCGCAAAGCGCTCGTCCTGCCCGATGAAGTCGCCGATCAGGTCGTCGCCGCACACCACCACAAAACGGACTTCGCCGATCCGCTGACGCGCGCGCTGACAACTCGCTGGCAAGCGCCCGTCGTCGTCACCACCGCTGTACAGTTCTTCGAGACGCTGGCGAGCAACCACCCCGCGAGCCTGCGCAAACTGCATCAAGTGGCGCGCTCCGCGCTCTTCATCGACGAGGCGCACGCCGCACTGCCCACGCACCTCTGGCCGCTCGCCTGGCAATGGCTGCGTCGGCTCGCCGACCGCTGGGGTTGTCACATCGCGCTCGCATCCGGCTCGCTCGCACGCTTCTGGACACTGAACGATTTCTATCTCAAGTGCGACGGCGCGCCCCCGCCCAAGAAACGCCTGCCAACGCCGCTGGTCGACAAGGCGTTTCGGGCGCGGCTCGACGCCAGCGAAACCCGCCGCATCCGCTACCGCCAGCGCGCTGGCGCGCTCGACCTCGACGCACTGCTCGATTTTCTGGCCGCGCTGCCCAGTCCGCGCATCGCTGTTTTCAACACCGTGCAGACCGCCGCTGTCGTCGCACGAGCGCTCGCGGAGAGATCAGGCCGGGGAAAAGTCGAACACCTCTCGACCGCGCTCAATCCATTCGACCGCGAAAGAACGCTCGCCCGCATCAAGGCGCGCCTTAAACCATGCCCTGACGACGAACAAGATCAAGACTGGACGCTTGTCGCTACCTCGCTGGTCGAGGCGGGTGTCGATCTCTCGTTCCGCTCCGGGCTGCGCGAAGCAGCTAGCCTCGCCAGCCTGCTCCAATTAGGTGGGCGCGTGAACCGGCATAACGAATACGACGAGGCAGATGTCTGGTCGGTGACGTTGCGGCAGGGGGGAAATATCCGACAGCACCCCGCCATGCAGGCATCCGTATCCGTGCTGGAAAAGCTGTTCAAGCAAAATCGCGTCACACCGGACGCCTGCACCGAGGCGTTGAAACTCGAAGTGCGCGAAAAAGGTAACCCGGAGCTGGTCGATGATCTCTTCAAAATGGAAAGCGCGAAACAGTTTGTGTCCATCGCCGAGAATTTCAAAGTCATCGCGTCGGACACCGTGACCGTGCTGACACCAGGGCCCTTCCTCGATGCCATCCGCAACGGCGCGCGCCCGGACTGGAAATCGCTGCAACGCCACTGCGTGCAAATCTGGGCGAACAAGAAAATCGATTTTGGTCTTGCCTCCATCGACGCTTATCCCGGCATGTTCGCATGGAATCTGGCTTACGACGACTTCATCGGCTACATGGCCGGCGCACTCGCAATCCGGGATTTGAAGTTCGGCGAGGCCCTCATCATCTGATCTCAACAAGTAGTGGGGGATGCTGTGAACGAGCTTGAGGCAGTTCCGCTCTCCGCTCTCAACCATTGGGCCTACTGCCCGCACCGTTGTGGACTGATTCACTTGGACGGGCAGTTCACCAACAACATCCACACCGCACGCGGCAACGCCGAGCATGCGCGGGTGGATAGGGTTTCCTACGAGACGGCCAAAAGTGGTGCGCGCATCGAATATGCACTGCCGGTATGGTCGGATCGGCTGGGTCTGATCGGCAAGTGCGACGCGGTCGAGTTCTGGCCGGATGGCACAATCTATCCTGTCGAATACAAACACGGCCCCAAACGCAAATGGCTCAACGACGACCTCCAGCTCGCCGCACAGGCGATGTGCCTGGAAGACATGCTGGGTCGCCCCGTGCACAAAGGTGCGATTTTCCACGCCAGCAGCCATCGCCGCCGCGAGGTGCCCATTACCCCGATGCTACGCGCGACGGTAGTCGAGACCGCGGTCGCCATCCGCACCATGCTCGACAGTGGCGTACTGCCGGCGCCGGTGTTCGATGCGCGCTGCAGGGAGTGCTCGCTGCGCGAGATTTGCCAACCCGAGGCATTGACCGCACGTGGCCGCCAGTCCGCACAGCGCCTACAGCTGTTCGACGTGGATGCACCATGATCGCCTTGCAGAATGTCCTGTACGTGATGACCCCGCAGGCTTATGTCCACCTGGACAATGCAACGCTGCGCGTCGATGTAGAGCGCGAAAAGAAACTGCAGGTACCGCTGCATCACGTCGGCAGCCTGGTGTGTTTCGGCAACGTACTGGTCTCGCCGGCGCTGATGCACCGGCTGGCCGATGAGGGCAAAGCGCTGGTGCTGCTGGACGAGCACGGCCGCTTCAAGGCGCGCCTGGAAGGCCCGGTTTCCGGCAATGTGCTGCTGCGCGTCGCTCAGCATCGCGCCGCGCAGGATCCGGTGCAGGCACTGGAGTTGGCGCGTACATGCATAGCGGGCAAGCTGCGCAACAGCCGCACGCTGGTGCTGCGCGGCGCCCGGGAGGCCGGTGACGGCGATGACGCGGCCGTACTGCAGCGGGCTTCCGATGATCTGTCCGCCTCGCTACGAGCAGCGGCGGTCGCCACTTCGCTCGATGTCCTACGTGGTGTGGAGGGCGAGGCTGCGCGCGGTTATTTCGAGGCGGTCAACCGCATCATCAAATTGCCCATGCGGGCATCGTTCCGGCTGGATGGCCGGACCCGCCGTCCGCCGCTGGACCGCTTCAACGCGCTGTTGTCCTTTCTCTACTCGATGCTCATGAACGACTGCCGCTCGGCCCTCGAGTCGGTCGGACTCGATCCGCAGATCGGTTTTCTGCACGCCCTGCGTCCAGGCCGCGCTGCGCTTGCACTGGACCTTCAGGAGGAATTCCGCGCCGTGCTCTGCGACCGTCTGGCGCTGACGCTGATCAACCGCGGCCAACTCACCGAGACCGACTTCGAGCCGCGCGAAGGCGGTGCCGTGCTGCTTTCCGACAAAGGACGGCGCAAAGTGGTTGCCGCGTGGCAGGAGCGTAAGCAGGAGGAGGTCACCCATCCGTTGCTCGAACAGAAAGTGCCCATTGGCATCCTGCCGTTCGTGCAGGCGCGGCTGCTCGCGCGCAGCGTGCGTGGCGAAATGGAAAGCTACGTGCCCTATCTTTCGCGTTGAGTGCGACGGCCATGCTCGTTATCGTCACCTACGACGTCTCAACCGAGACCAGCGCCGGCCGCAGGCGCCTGCGGCGCATCGCCAAGGCTTGCGAACGCGTCGGGCAGCGCGTGCAGAAGTCGGTGTTCGAATGCCAGGTCGACGAGTTGCGACTGGAGGCGCTGGAACGCGACCTGCTTTCCGAGATCGACGAGGCCGAGGACAGCCTGCGCATCTACCGTCTCACTGAGCCCACGCATCTGAGGGTCAAGCAGTATGGCAATTTCCGTTCGACCGATTTCGAAGGGCCGCTGGTGGTGTGAAGCGCGAACCCCAATCGCCGCAGCGGACCGGGGAGGTTCGCGCCTGCCCACTCCATTGATTCCGTGGAGAAGCATGATGGCAGGCATAGATCCATCCGTCGCACAATGGGTGGCACAGCTCGGTTCGCGCGGCCACGGGGTTTGGTCCTTTGAATGCCGTAGGTTGTGCGAACGGAGTCGCCCGCTCCTACGGGAGCGGGCGCGGATTGAAACCAGTGGTCGGGTCTCGCCGCGCCAGCAACATGGGGTCGCCCGCTCCTACGGGAGCGGGCGCGGATTGAAACTTGCTAGCGTCCCTTCCAATGTGGCGAGCAAAGTGTCGCCCGCTCCTACGGGAGCGGGCGCGGATTGAAACACGCAACGACAGCTCAGCCTTGATCGTGATGACGGTCGCCCGCTCCTACGGGAGCGGGCGCGGATTGAAACTATTCAATGGCCGCCGTGGAATCTTCGGAGGCGCGTCGCCCGCTCCTACGGGAGCGGGCGCGGATTGAAACTTGATGGATGCGAGGTCGATCATGGACATGCCAGCGTCGCCCGCTCCTACGGGAGCGGGCGCGGATTGAAACACAGATAGGACGACCTCAACTTGCTTGTCGTCGAGGGTCGCCCGCTCCTACGGGAGCGGGCGCGGATTGAAACATGACACATCCTCTCATTGGTTTGGAGTGTCCATGTCGCCCGCTCCTACGGGAGCGGGCGCGGATTGAAACCATCTGCAGGTTCCAGCCGCTCTCGCCCAGCGCCCGTCGCCCGCTCCTACGGGAGCGGGCGCGGATTGAAACGGGCATGCCGCGCGGCTTGTTGGCGAAGTTGTCGGGGTCGCCCGCTCCTACGGGAGCGGGCGCGGATTGAAACAAGTGTGCGCTGCACGTCCGCGTCGCTCATGTGCGGTCGCCCGCTCCTACGGGAGCGGGCGCGGATTGAAACTTAAATTTGAGCAGATTCTCAGACCGCCGCTGATGTCGCCCGCTCCTACGGGAGCGGGCGCGGATTGAAACACCTGCAGCGTTGGGATGCCTGACTTGCCCACGTGTCGCCCGCTCCTACGGGAGCGGGCGCGGATTGAAACTTCAGCGACCAGATCCAGTCGCTGCCGGGCGACAGGTCGCCCGCTCCTACGGGAGCGGGCGCGGATTGAAACATGGTGGCCTCAGTATGGGCAGCCGAGTCCCGGGGGTCGCCCGCTCCTACGGGAGCGGGCGCGGATTGAAACTTGCAGGCGTGGCGTTTGCGCCAGGCGGCCGAGAGTCGCCCGCTCCTACGGGAGCGGGCGCGGATTGAAACATTAAGGCCGTGAACACTAATGTCCCGAATCGCTGGTCGCCCGCTCCTACGGGAGCGGGCGCGGATTGAAACATGCCGAATACGTCCCTGCACAGCTTCTGCAGCTCGTCGCCCGCTCCTACGGGAGCGGGCGCGGATTGAAACGTCTACGCGCTGACGCAGGGACGCGAACGTCGTGACGCCGCCGGCGCGCGTGACTCCATTCTGCGCGTGAATCCAAGGCCCACCTCGGGGCAGGCGGTGGATGTCGAATCGGATGCGATCGAGCACGCGGCGCTCGATGTGCAGAGCCGTCGACGCACGCTCGGGATGAGCGCCTGCGCCTACCCCGACCGCCGTTCCCTCTCCTGCGCCGGGGAGGGAACGTCGCGGGGCATGGGGTTTCGCGAGCTCAGATCGCGTAGTACATCTGGTACTCGAGCGGATGCGTCGCCGCGCGGAAGCGCGTGACTTCCTGCATCTTCAGCGCAATATAGCCGTCGATGAAGTCGTCGCTGAGCACTCCGCCGGCCTTGAGGAAGGCACGGTCCGCATCCAGGGCTTCCAGCGCCTGATCGAGGCTGGAGCACACCTGCGGGATGTTCTTCTCCTCCTCGGGCGGCAGGTCGTAGAGATCCTTGTCGGAGGGCGCGCCCGGATCGATCTTGTTGAGGATGCCGTCCAGCCCGGCCATCATCAGCGCGGTGAAGGTGAGGTAGCCGGAGTTGACCGGATCGGGGAAGCGCACCTCGATGCGGCGGCCCTTGGGGCTGGACACGTACGGGATGCGGCAACTGGCCGAGCGGTTGCGCGCCGAATACGCCAGCATCACCGGCGCCTCGAAACCGGGCACCAGGCGCTTGTAGCTGTTGGTGGTGGAATTGGCGAAGGCGTTGATTGCCTTGGCGTGCTTGAAGATGCCGCCGATGTACCACAGCGCGATCTGGCTCAGCCCGCCGTACAGCTCGCCGGCGAACAGGTTCTTGCCGTCCTTGCTCAGCGACTGGTGCACGTGCATGCCGCTGCCGTTGTCGCCGACGATGGGCTTGGGCATGAAGGTGGCGGTCTTGCCGTTCTGGTGCGCCACGTTCTTGATGACGTACTTCAGCGTCATCAGCTCGTCGGCCTTGCGCACCAGGGTGTTGAAGCGCGTGCCGATCTCGCACTGGCCGGCGGTGGCCACTTCGTGGTGGTGCACCTCGACCTTCAGGCCCATGGCCTCCAGCGTTTTGCACATCTCGGCGCGCAGGTCACCCAGCGAATCCACCGGACTGACCGGGAAATAACCGCCCTTCACACCCGGCCGGTGCCCGGAGTTGCCGCCCTCGGTGCGCTGGCCCGAGGACCACGCGGCCTCCTCGGATTCGATCGCGTAGAACACCTTGCCCATGTCGTTGGCGTAGCGCACCGAGTCGAAGATGAAGAACTCCGGCTCCGGACCGAAAAAGGCGGTGTCGGCGATGCCGGTGGATTTCAGGAACGCCTCGGCGCGCTTGGCGATGGAGCGCGGATCGCGGCCGTAAGCCTGCATGGTGCTGGGCTCGAGCACATCGCAGGTGAGGATCAGTTGCTTGGCGCCGCTGAACGGGTCGAGCACGGCGGTGGCGGGGTCGGGCATCAGCACCATGTCCGACTCGTTGATGCCCTTCCAGCCGGAGATCGACGAGCCGTCGAACATCTTGCCGTCCTCGAAGGTCTCGGCTTCGATGGCGTGCGCGGGAAAGGTGACGTGGTGCTGGCGTCCGGCCATGTCGGCGAAGCGGAAGTCGACGAACTCGATCTCGTGTTCGGCCATCATTTTCAGGACGTGATCGGCGGACATGGCGTAACTCCAGGTAACAAGGGGGTGCCCGGTATCAGCAAAGAATATGCCAATGCTCCGGTCCGTGGCACTGCGGCGTAGCGCACTGGCGCCGGTCATTTTGCACATCGATAGTGCAAAAATTTTTGCGTCTGCCTTTTTATGATGCTATCGGCCATGGCCTGGCTGCTGCGTGCAAAGTGTTGGCTTACGACTCGGTAAGTCTGTGGCGTGCGCGAGCGCCCTACCATCGTGGCTTCCCACCCGTCCGGATGCCATCCATGAACCTGTGGAACCTGCTGCTGATCGCCCTGGTGCAAGGCTTGACCGAGCTGTTCCCGGTCAGCAGCCTCGGGCACGCCGTGGTGCTGCCGGCGTTGCTGCACCTCGGCATCGACCAGCACGCGCGCGATTTCCTGCCGTTCCTGGTGGTGCTGCATGTGGGCACGCTGCTGGCGCTGCTGCTGTATTTCTGGCGCGTATGGCTGGGCATCGCCTGGGGCGTGTTGCGCGGCCCGCGCGTGGCGGACGCCGAGAATTACCGGCGTTTGGCCTGGCATCTGGTGCTGGGCACGCTGCCGGCGGTGGTGATCGGGTTCGTGCTGGAAAAACCGCTGCGTACGCTGTTCGGCGAGCCCTGGGTGGCGGCGCTGTTCCTGGTCGGCAACGGGGTGATGCTGCTGCTGGGCGAGCGTCTGCGCCGCCGCGCCACCGTCGCACAGGATGAGCGCCTGGATGCGATGACCTGGCGTGATGCGCTGATCATCGGCATCTGGCAATGCCTGGCTTTCATTCCCGGCCTGTCGCGCTCGGGCGCGACCATGGTGGGCGGACTGCGGCAGCGACTGAATCATGCGCAGGCGGCGCGTTTCTCGTTCCTGCTCGGCGCGCCGGTGATCACCGGCGCGGCGGTGCTGGAGGTTCCCAAGCTGCTGCACGCGCACGCCGCGCTGCACGCCGCACCGCTGGGCACGATGGTGCTGGCCGGAGGCGTAGCCGGACTTGCCGCCTGGCTGAGCACCTGGTTTCTGATGCGCTATTTTCGCCGCCACGAACAGGCCGCGCTCGGCCCGTTCGCCTGGTATTGCATCGGTTTCGGCGCGCTGGCGTTGCTGCTGCTCGGCGCCTGAAACAAGCCGCGTGCAAAACGGCGCGCCTGCACGCGCGGCTGGTCCGGTACGGCGCGCTACTGTCTGCTCAGCCCTGCGGTGACGTCACAGGCAAGGATGGCGACCGCGTTCCACCTGCTGCATGGGCGCCGGCGCGGAATCCTGTCAGCGCAGTGCAACCGCGATGCAGGCGCGGTGAACGTCGTGCCCCTGCCGCTGCATCCTCGTTGCCAACCGGTCGCGCGCGCTCGCGTATGCTCGCGCGCTGGTCGGGAGGTGCGGCGTGCTGATTCCGTGGAATGCGATCCTGCTGGGAATTGTCGAGGGCATCACTGAATTTATTCCGGTGTCTTCGACCGGACATCTGCTGATCGTCGAGCAGTGGCTGGGCGCGCGCTCGGACCTGTTCAACGTGGCGATCCAGTCCGGCGCCATTCTGGCGGTGACGCTGGTGTACTGGCGTCGTCTCTGGCGGCTGCTGATCGGCCTGAAGCAGCGCGACAACCGCAGCTATGCGGGTCAGCTGCTGCTGGCGTTTCTGCTCACCGCGGTGTTGGGTTTCATCGCCGCGACGCTTGGCTTCAAGCTGCCTACCAGCGTGCTGCCGGTGGCTTGGGCGCTGCTGCTGGGCGGCGTGTGGATGCTGCTGGCGGAAGCCATCGCCGCGCGCCTGCGGCCGGCATCGCGGGTGAGTTGGACGGTGGCCGCGGTGGTCGGCGTGGCGCAAGTGCTGGCCGGCCTGTTTCCGGGTCTGTCGCGCTCGGCCAGCACCATCTTCGCGGCCATGCTGGCCGGCACACGCGACCGCTCGGCGGCCACCGAGTTCTCCTTCATCCTCGGCATTCCCACCATGTACGCGGCGAGCGGTTACGCGCTCTGGCGCACGCTGCGTCATGGCGGTGCGGCGCACGAACATTGGCTTGCGCTGGGCGTCGCGTTCGCGGTATCCACGGTGACCGCCTTCATCGCGGTGAAGTGGCTGCTGGGCTATATCAAGACCCACCGCTACACGCTGTTTGCCTGGTACCGCATGGCTCTCGGCGGCGCCCTGCTGGGCGCGCTGGCGCTGGGCTGGGTGCATTGATGAGACCTGCTTCGCGCTGAAGTCCGGCGGGAGAGGGACCTTGGGCTGCCGAACTTCGACGCGGATCAGGATCAGGTAACAGGAAGACTCGCCGCGCGTTGCGCAGCCTGCCGCGGGCGACTTATTTGCCGATGCAGAAACTCGAAAAGATCGCGCCCAGAAGATCGTCGCTGCTGTGCTGGCCGGTGAGTTCGTCCAGCGCGCCCTGTGCGCGGCGCAGCGCCTCGGCGGCCAGTTCAACCATGCCGCCGTGACCGGCGCGCGCCACTTCCGCGCGCGCGGCGGCGATCTCGGCAGCGGCGCGTTGCAGCGCGTCGAGATGCCGTTCGCGCGCGCTGAACGCGCTGTCCGCGCCGACGCCGCCCGCCCGTGCGCGCAATTCGGCGCGCAGCAGATCCAGCCCGGCACCGGTCTGCGCCGAGAGCGCGATGCGCGGCGGCATGTCCGGTTCCGCGCTGCGCGCGGCCGGTAGCTGGTCGAGATCGATCTTGTTGACCACGACCAGCAGCTCGGGGCTCGCGCCGGCCTGCTGGCGCAGCAGGGCGAGGTCGCGCTGCCAATCGTCCGCACGGGTGACCAGCAGCGCCAGATCGGCCTGCGCCAGCTCAGCCAGGGCGCGCCGCACGCCTTCGCGCTCGACCGGATCGTGCGTGGCGCGCAGCCCCGCGGTATCGGCCACCTGCAGGCGCACGCCGTCCAGCGCCAGTTCGACGCAGAGCACATCGCGCGTGGTACCGGGCACCGCGGTGACGATGGCGCGCTCGGTCCCGGCCAAGGCGTTGAGCAGGCTGGACTTACCGACATTGGGCGCACCTACCAGCACCACCTCCAGCCCGCGCGTCAGGCGTACGCCGCGCCGCGCTTCGGCCAGCACCGCATCCAGGGCCGCGACCAGTCCAGTCAGAGCCGCGGCCAACGCGGGATCGGCCAGCAGTTCCAGTTCCTCCTCGGGAAAATCCAGCGCCGCTTCGATCTGCACGCGCGCGCCGGTCAGCAGCGTTTGCAGCTCGCGGACGCGCGCCGAGAATGCGCCGGACAGCGCGCGCTGCGCCGCGCGTAAGGCGGACTCGCTGCCGGCGGTGATGACGTCGGCCACCGCCTCGGCCTGCGCCAGATCGAGCTTGCCGTTGAGAAACGCGCGCTGGGTGAACTCGCCGGGCCGCGCCGGCCGCGCGCCCAGGGCATAGACGCGACGCAGCAGCAGATCGAGCAACACCGGGCCGCCGTGCGCATGCAGCTCCAGCACGTCTTCGCCGGTGTAGGAGCGCGGTGCCGGAAACCACAGCAGCAGGCCGCGATCGAGCAGCGCGCCATCGGCCTCGGTGAAGCGCGCGTAATGTGCGTGGCGCGGGCGCGGTGCCCGCCCCAGCAGCATGTGCGCGATCGGCGCCGCGCCGGGCCCGCTGACGCGCACCACCCCGATACCGCCCGCTCCGGGCGCGGTGGCCACGGCGGCAATGGTGTCGTCGTCGTGCATGGGGACTTCAGGTCTTGGCGGCGTCGGCCCGTTGTACCTGCCGCAACACCCACCACTGCTGCATCACGCCGGTGAGGCTGTTGACCAGGTAATACAGCACCAGGCCAGCCGGAAAGAACGCGAAGAACACCGCCATCACCAGCGGCATGAACTTCATGATCTTGGCCTGGGTCGGGTCCATGCCGGCGACGGGGGTGAGGAACTGCTGCAGCAGCATCACGCCCGCGTTCAGCGCGGGCAGCACGAAGTAGGGGTCGGGCGCAGACAGATTGTGGATCCACAGCACGAACGGCGCCTGCCGCAGCTCCACGCTCTCGATCAGCACCCAGTACAGCGCGAAGAACACCGGAATCTGCACCAGCATCGGCCAGCAGCCGGACAGCGGGTTGACCTTCTCTTTTTGATACAGCTCCATCACCGCCTGCTGCATCTTGGTCTTGTCGTCGGCGTAGCGTTCCTGCAGCGCTTTCAGGCGCGGCGCCAGCTTGCGCATCTTGGCCATTGAGCGGTACTGCTTGTCGCTGAGCCAGAAGAACGCCCCCTTGATCAGCAGGACCAGCAGGATGATCGCCAGACCCCAGTTGAAGGTGATGCGGTGCAACTGCACCAGGATCCAGTGCAGCGGCTGGGCGATGACGGTGAAGATGCCGTAGTCCACGCTGAGATCCAGTCCGGGCGCGGCGGCTTGCAGCAGGCTGGGTCGTTTGGGGCCGATATACAGGCGCTGCTCTTGGCTGGCGCTGGCCCCCGGCGCGACGCTGAAGGTCGGGCCCACGCCGCGCAACACGTAGTACGGGACGCCCTGCTGCTGAAACTCGGCGCTGCTGAACTGGTATGGGACTTGGGTGGGCGGTATCCAGGCCGCCAGAAAATAATGCTGCACGAACGCCAGCCAGCCGCCGGCCACGCTACGGCTCAGCGGATGTTTGGCGAATGCGTCGAGGGCCAACTTGTTGAACTTATCCTGCGGGCTGTACCAGGCAGCGCCGGAGAACACGAAACTGGAGGGATCGTGCAGAAAGCCGAAATGCGACTGCGGTATCGGCGGCGCAGTGCGCAGCAGTTGCGTCCAGGCGTTGCCCGTCCACGGCGCCGTGCCGCTGTTGTGCACGATTTCCCGGACCCGGATCACATAGCTGCCGCGAGTGAAAACATAGCGCTTGATCACGCTGATGCCGCGCGCGGCGTCGCGCCAGGTCAGATCCACCGCCATTTGGTTTTGGCCCGGCGCCAGCGTGTAGTCGGTTTTGTCGGCGCTGAAGGGAGCATCGGCCGCCGGCGCCGCTGCCGCGCTGATCAGGCCGCTCTGCGCAACCAGATAATGCCCGGCGTGATCGTCCAGCAGACTGACGCGTGCCGGCTGCTGCGGTTGCACGGCGTAATGGAGCAGTTGCGCGCGCAACAGCGCGCCGCCGGCGCTATCGAGGGTCACGTCCAGCAAGTCGGTGCGCACATGAATGCGCGTGCCGCGGGCGGAGCTCAGGGTCGGCAGCGGCGCGGTAGCGGCAGCCGCCGTTGGAGCAGGCCCGGCTTCGGTCGCAGCAGCGGGCATGGACGGCACGGTGGGCTGCGCGGCCACGCTCGAAGCCGCCGTCTGCCCGGCTTGCGTCGGGGCCGCTGGCAACGCAGGGTGGAACTGCTCTTGCCACGCGGTCCACAACAAATAAGCGACCAGTAGCATACCGAGCAGCAGAAACGTGCGCGTCTGATTCATCGACGAGTGTCCATAGCGAGTGCGCGCACGCGGCCGGGGCGCGGATCAGCCAAGCATTGTGCCGGGCGGCGACGGCAGCTTCAATGCGTCGAGGCGTTGAAACAACGCGGCGAGGTCGGCGGCCAGCTCCGCGCTGCCGGCCGTGACGGCGGTGGTGCGCGCGATGATCAGCAGATCCAGCGGCGGCAGATGGCCGCGTGCGATGCGGAATGCGGTGCGGACCTGGCGCTTGATCCGGTTGCGCTGCACCGCGCGCTTGTGCACACGGCGCGATACGGCTTGCGCGAGGCGCGCGGCGCCGCTGGGTGAGTTTTTGTAGCGCACCACGAAGTAGCGGCCACCCATGGCGGAGGCATCGCGCCCGAGCGCGGCGAAATCGGCCGCGCGGGTGAGCCGCGCGCTGCGCGGCAAGCCCGCGGGCGCCGTCACCGGCGCCTCAGGGAATCAGCCGCTTGCGACCCTTGGCGCGGCGCGCGGCAAGCACCTTGCGGCCGTCGGCGGTCGCCATGCGGGCACGGAACCCGTGCGTGCGGGCGCGCTTGAGATTGCTGGGCTGGAATGTGCGCTTCATGGCGGCGCTCGCGGATGTATGAAAAAAGGCCGCCGATTATCGCGAGACGCGCGCAGCACTGTCAATCGCGCACTGCTCGTGCGGACGCGTTGCTACACTGCCAGTTCGGCCTTTTGCGCCGCGTGTCGCGCGCCGCGCGGCTCCGTTTTCTTTCCGGAACATCCATGAGCGATCTATGGCAACGCTGCCTCGCGCGCCTCGAAGGCGAGCTGGGCAACGACATGCATACCTGGCTGTCGCCGCTGCAGGCGCGCGAGGAAACCGCCGGTCTGCGCCTGTTTGCGCCCAATGCCTACACCGTCGACACGGTACGCGAGCAATACCTCGAGCACATCCGTACCGTACTGGAGCATCTCGCCGGCAAGCCGGTCGCAGTGGTGCTGGAAGTCGGCAGCGCGCGGCCAGCGCAAGCGACCGTTGCCGCGACTGCGGCCCTCGACGCGCCGCCAGCGCACGGCGCGGCGCGCATGCCGACGACTGCCGAGGATGACCCGTTCGAGAGCAATCTCGATCCCGCCTACACCTTCGAAACCTTCGTCGAGGGCAAGCCCAACCAGTTGGGCAAAGCCGCGGCAATGCAAGTCGCCCAAGCGCCCGGCACCGCCTACAACCCGTTGCTGCTATACGGCGGTACCGGCCTTGGCAAGACCCACCTGATGCATGCGGCGGGTAATCTGATCGCGGCCACACGGCCCGGCGCGCGCGTGCTGTACCTGCGTTCAGAGCAGTTCGTCGGCGCCATGATCGAGGCGTTGCGCAGCAAGAGCATGGACGCGTTCAAGCGGCGCTTCCGCGAGGTCGATGCCCTGCTGATCGACGACATCCAATTTTTCGCCGGTAAGAACACCACCCAGGAAGAGTTTTTCCACACCTTCAACACCCTGTTCGAGGGCAAGCAGCAGATCATCCTCACCTGTGACCGCTATCCGCGCGAAGTCGAGAACCTCGAAGCGCGATTGAAATCGCGGTTGGGATGGGGCTTGTCGGTCGCCATCGAACCGCCGGATTTCGAGACGCGCGCCGCCATCCTGCTGGCAAAGGCGCAGCGCAAGGGCATGGCGCTGCCTGAAGACGTGGCGCTGCTGCTGGCGCGCCGGATCCGCTCCAACGTGCGTGATCTCGAAGGCGCGCTCAACACGCTGGCCGCACGCGCCAATTTCTTCGGCAAGCCGATCACGCTGGCCTTCGCCGAGGAGACGCTGCGCGATCTGCTCTCGGTGCATCAGTTGGCGGTGACCGTGCCGAACATCCAGAAAACCGTGGCCGACTATTTTCAGGTGCGTCTGTCGGATCTGCTCTCCAAGCGGCGGGTGCGGTCACTGGCGCGGCCGCGACAACTGGCCATGGCTTTATCGAAGGAGTTGACCGAGCACAGCTTGCCGGAAATCGGCGAAGCCTTCGGCGGGCGCGACCACACCACGGTTTTGCATGCGTGCCGCACGATCAGAGCACTGTGCGAAAAGGACGCGCGCATGCACCAGGATTGGGACAAGCTGATCCGTATACTCACGGGATGATTTCCTGTGGGTAACTCGAGGGGCATGGCTTGTGCGAAGGTTATCCACAGGACGTTCCCCGCCGAGTACATTGTTCTCACGCCAGGGTTAAGCACGCAACTAATTGAAATAAAAAAGTTTTCAAGGTTCTGCACTGCATCCACAGGCCCTACTACTACCGCCGTACAATCTCTATAGAACAGGAGCGGATCGCACCATGCGCGCCAGTCTGACCCGGGACACATTGCTGCTTCCCCTGCAACGCATCATCGGTGTTGTGGAACGTCGCCAGACCATGCCGGTGCTCGCGCACGTGCTGGTCGAAGTCGACAACCAAGGCCGAATCACACTGACCGGCACCGACATGGAAGTCGAAATGATCGGCAGCACGACGGCGGAAAGCAGCGACCCGGGCTCCTGCACGTTGCCCGCACGCAAGCTGTATGACCTGCTGCGAGCACTGCCCGCCGATGTGCGCATCGACTTGAAGTTGGAGGGTGAACGCGCGCTGCTGCGCGCCGGACGCAGCCGCTACACGCTGGTGACATTACCCACTGCCGACTTTCCTACCCTCGACAATATCGAAGTCATCGGCCGCCTGCGCATCGGCGAGGCGGCGCTGAAGGCGCTGATCGAGCGCACGCAATTCGCCATGGCTAGCCAGGACGTGCGCTATTACCTCAACGGCATGCTGTTCGATATGCATGGTGAGGTGCTGCGCTGCGTGACGACAGATGGCCACCGCTTGGCGATGGCGCAAACCGCGCTGCCTGGAAACGGCAACCAGGCGCGCCGGCAGCTAATCGTCCCGCGCAAGGGCGTGCTGGAATTGGCTGGGCTGCTGGAAGCAGGCGAGGGCGAGGTGGAACTGGAGTTCGCGCGCAATCACCTACGCGTGCACCGCGAGGGCGTGCGCTTCACCAGCAAGCTCATCGACGGCAAGTTCCCCGACTACGAAACAGTCATCCCGATCGGCGCGGACCACCATGTCGTTGTCGATCGCAACGTGCTACGCGAGACCCTGCAACGTGCCGCGATCCTGTCCAACGAGAAGTACCGCGGGGTCAAACTGGAATTGGCGCGCGGGCGCATGCGCATCGTTGCCCACAATCCCGAGCAGGAAGAAGCCGTGGAGGAAATCGAGGTCGAAACCGCGGTCGACGATCTCTCGGTAGGCTTCAATGTCGGCTACCTGCTCGATGCACTGGGTTCGCTGCGCGGCGAACGGGTCACCTTGCGCCTGCGTGATGCGCAGTCGAGCTGCTTGGTCGAGGGTGTGCCCGACGAGCACGCGCGGCATGTGATCATGCCCTTGCGCCTGTGAGTGCCCGGACCGCGCGTGAAAAGTGGCACCCGCGGCGGACGGCGCGAGGATGCACGTCGAACAACTCGTACTGACAGATCTACGGTGCTTCGAAACACTCAAGCTGCTGCCGAGCCGCAGCGTCAACGTGTTGCTGGGCGACAACGGTAGCGGTAAAACCAGCATTCTCGAGGCACTGTACGTACTTTCGCACGGTCGTTCGTTTCGCGCCGGCGGCGGTGCGGCGTCGCTGATACGGCGCGGGCAGACCGCATGCACTGTGCATGCCGTGTTGGGCGGGGCGCAGCAGCGCCGAGTCGGCCTCACGCGAACGACGCATACTTGGCGCGCCCGCATCGATGGACAGCCAGCGGTTCGTCTCAGCGCATTGCTTGGGCTTTGCCCGGTGATTTGCGTGGAACCCGGCAGCCAGGCGCTGATTGCGGGCCCGGCCGAGTTACGCCGGCGCTTCCTGGACTGGGGCGTGTTCCACGTGGAACCTGGTTTCGTCGATGTCTGGCAGCGACACCGCCGCGCCCTGCAACAGCGCAACGCGCTGTTGCGCACCGCGGTCGATGACCGGCAGATGCGGATCTGGGAGCAACATTTGGCGCAGGCCGGGCAGGAACTCGATGCGCTGCGGCGGGCGTACCTGGAGCGCTGGCGAGAGCCGCTCACCCGCTATCTGTCACGCTGGCTGCCCGAACTGGGCGCCCCGCAGTACCAGTACCAGCGCGGCTGGGCGGCTGCGAGTGAACTCGATACAGCGTTGCGTAGCACGCGCGATCGCGATCGCGTTATGGGGTTCACCCGCGCGGGGCCACAACGCGCCGACTGGGCATTAACCTTCTCGCGCGCACCCGAACGGCACCAGCTCTCGCGCGGCCAGACCAAACTGGTCGCGCTGGCGTGCATGCTGGCCCAATTCGAGGTGTATCGCAGCATGCGCGGCGACGTCCCGGTTTTGCTGCTCGATGACTTGGCGTCGGAGTTGGATCGCGCGCACGGCGAACGCGTGCTGGATCAAGTGCTCAGCTGCGGTGCGCAGGTCTGGATTTCCGGGACGACGTTTCCCTGGTGGAGGCAATTCACGGGACGTGTGTTCCACGTGGAACATGGCGCTGCCCGCTGCACCGATGGCCCTGTGCTGGCGCAAGAGGCGGGCTGTTAGAATCGAGCGATTGGCCGCAGCGCGGCGCCCCCTCGACCGGCATGAACGACCCCGCACCGCAAAGTTACGACGCCAGCAGCATCAAGGTTCTCAAAGGGCTGGAGGCGGTGCGCAAACGTCCCGGCATGTACATCGGCGACACCGATGACGGCACCGGATTGCACCATATGGTGTTCGAGGTGGTCGACAACGCCATCGATGAGGCGCTGGCCGGCCATTGCGACCACATCCGCGTCGATCTGCTGGAAGATGGTTCGGTCAGCATCGAGGATAACGGCCGCGGCATTCCGGTCGACATTCATCCGGAGGAGGGCCGCTCCACTGCCGAGGTGGTGATGACCGTCCTGCACGCGGGCGGCAAGTTCGACGACAACGCCTACAAGGTATCTGGAGGTCTGCACGGCGTCGGCGTCTCGGTGGTCAATGCGCTGTCCGAGCACCTTTGGCTGGAAATCCACCGCGAGGGTCACGTGCATCGCCAGGAATACCGCATGGGCGAGCCGTTGTTCGCGCTGCGCCGCGAGGAGGTCAGCAGCCGGCGCGGCACCACCGTGCGGTTCCTGCCTAGTACGGCGGTTTTCTCGACTACCGGGTTCCATTACGAGATTCTGGCCAAGCGTTTGCGCGAACTGGCGTTTCTCAATTCCGGCGTGCGTATCGAGCTGGTCGACCGCCGGCCTGGACAGGAACATGAAGAAGTCTTTGCCTACGAGGGCGGCATCCGCGCTTTCGTGCAACATCTGGCCGAGCTGAAGACCCCGTTGCACCCCAATGTGATCAGCCTGCGCTACGCAGCCGACGGCATCGAAGTCGAGGTCGCGCTGCAGTGGACCGATGCCTATCAGGAAGGCGTGTATTGCTACACCAACAATATCCCGCAGCGCGATGGCGGCACCCACCTCACCGGGTTCCGCGCCGCGCTGACACGCACGCTGACGCAGTACATCGAGCGTGAAAACCTGGCCAAGAATGCCAAGGTGCAGCTCAGCGGCGATGATATGCGAGAAGGCCTGATCGCGGTGCTCTCGGTCAAGGTGCCCGATCCCAAATTCTCCTCGCAGACCAAGGAAAAGCTGGTTTCCAGTGAGGTCAAAACCGTAGTCGAACAGGGCGTCGGCCAGACGTTGGACGAATTCTTGTTGGAGCATCCCGGTGAGGCGCGCGCCATCGCCGGCAAGGTCGTCGATGCCGCACGCGCCAGGGAGGCGGCGCGCAAGGCGCGCGAGATGACCCGGCGCAAAGGCGCGCTGGACATCGCCGGCCTACCCGGCAAACTGGCAGATTGTCAGGAGAAAGATCCGGCGTTGTCGGAGTTGTTCCTGGTCGAGGGCGATTCCGCCGGCGGCAGCGCCAAACAGGGCCGCAACCGCAAAAACCAGGCTGTGCTGCCGCTGAAAGGCAAGATTCTCAATGTCGAGAAAGCGCGTTTCGACCGCATGCTGTCCAGCGCCGAGGTCGGCACGCTGATCACGGCCTTGGGCTGCGGCATCGGCAAGGATGAATACAACCCCGACAAATTGCGCTACCACCGCATCATCATCATGACCGATGCTGACGTCGACGGCAGCCACATCCGCACGCTGCTGCTGACCTTTTTCTACCGGCAGATGCCCGAGTTGATCGAGCGCGGCTACGTCTATATAGGCCTGCCGCCGCTGTACAAGCTCAAGCAGGGCAAACAGGAGTTGTACCTGAAGGATGACGGTGCGCTCAACGCCTACCTGCTCAACAACGCGGTCGAGGGTGCCGAACTGGTGCCGGCCGCCAGCGCGCCGCCGATCCGAGCCGAGGCGTTGGAGCGGTTGCTGCGGCTGTGGCAGCAGGCGGAAGACGCACTACCGCGTCTCAACGCGCGTTGCGACAGCACCGTGCTCGCGGCCATGTTCGAACATGCGCCGTTGGAAGATGACGTCTGGCACGATCCTGCCGCATTGACGGTCTGGGCCGAGAGGCTGCTGGCGCCGCTGAACGCCGAGGGCCTCGGGCGGGCACGCTATGGCGCGCGGGTGATTGCCGATGGTGAGCACGGCACCATGCTGCGGCTGCAGCGCAGCCAGCATGGACTCGAACACACGTGGAGCCTGACGCGCGGATTCTTCGCCAGCGTCGAGTACCGTCCGCTGCTGGAACTGAGCCGCGCCGTTCATGGGCTGATCGAAACCGGTGCCAGCGTCCGTCGCGGTGGCGGTGGCGCCCGGCCGGTGCGCAACTTCGGCGAAGCGCGCGCGTTTTTGTTCGAAGAAGCCAAGAAGGGCCGCCTGATTCAGCGCTTCAAGGGCCTGGGCGAAATGAATCCGGAACAGCTGTGGGAAACCACGGTCAACCCGGAGACGCGGCGCCTGTTGCAGGTGCGCATCGAGGACGCCATCGGCGCCGACCGGATTTTCGCGATGCTGATGGGCGAGGCGGTCGAACCGCGGCGCGAATTCATCGAGTCCAACGCGCTGAAAGTCGCCAACCTGGATATCTGACGCGCGAGCGCCGCCCGCAATCATATGCAGTGACAGCCTGTCGCGACGCAGCTTGGCGCGCACGGCGGCAGCCGTTAGGCTTGGACTCCCCAACGTCGCCAAACGCGGCGTCCTCTCCCCCGCGAGGTCCGCATGAAAGTACGCTCCATGCCCAGGTTTCTCCTGTTGCTGCTGACGGCGTTGTTGGCCGTCAACTTCGCCTACGCGAAGGATGGCGACAAGAAGGCGCCGGAATATCCCAACGCCAAGCGCGAGTCACCGCGCAACGACCTGCGCAGCGAGCGCGATCAGCGCCTGCTGCAGGACGGCTTCAACGCCCTCAACAGCGGCAAAGACGCCAAAGCCACGGACGACCTCAACAAGGTGCTCAAAGATTCCGAGAGCAAATACGCCAAGGCCATGGCGCTGCGCGGACTGGCTCAGGTCAAGATCAGCGCCGGTGACGACAAGGGCGCGATTCCCCTGTTGCAGCAGGCGCTGGACATGAACTCGCTGCCCAACGGCGACTACTTCGACACCATGCTGACCATCGCCCAATTGCAGGCGCAGGACGGGCAATGGCAGCCGGCGCTGGCTACTTTGCAGAAGTGGATGACCGAGGGCGGCAAGCAGACCGGCGAGGCCTACGCGCTCGAGGGCAACATCTATTACCGCCTCAATCAGTTTCCGCAGGCGGTGGCTGCGATGAAGCAGGCATTCGCGCTCAAGCCCGCCGCGCCCGACTCCTGGCAGCAGTTGCTGATGGCCAGCTACGCCGGCATGAACGATTTTTCCAACGCGGCCAAGATCGAAGAGGCCGTGGTTGCCAAGAATCCCGACGACAAAGGCGCGATCCAGAACCTGGTCAACGTCTATATCCAGGCGAAAGAGCCTGACAAAGCCCTGAAAGTAATGGCTGATGCCAAGGCGCGCGGGGTGTACACCACCCAGGCCGACTACATCAATCTGGCCAAGATGTATCTGTACGTGGGTCAAAATCAAAACGACCCCAAGCCGGACGCGCTGCAGGCCGCGCAGGTTCTGCAGGACGGCCTCAGCAAGAAGATCATCCAGCCCGGCTACGAGCCTTACGAGCTACTGGGCAAGGCCTATTACCTGGCGGGTGATGAGGACAAGGCAATTGCCACCCTGGCCAAAGGCTCGCCCTACGCTAAGGACGGCGAACTGGATTTCCTGCGCGCGCAACTGCTGATGCAGGACCAGAAGTACAGCGAAGGCCGCACGGTGATGCGAGCCGCGCTCAAGCGCGGCGTGAAGCGCGTGGGCGCAGCGTGGGCGCTGATCGGCAACGCCGATCTCGCGCTCAAAGATCGCAAGGACGCGATCGCTGCGTTCGAGAAAGCCGCGCAGGATCCGGAAACCCGTGCGCAGGCGGAAAAAGTGCTGAAGCAACTGCGCGGCGGCAAAAAATAATCCGCTCACCTGGCCCCGGACCCTGTAGAAGGCTGAACGCGCGCTATACACGGTAAGCATTCTCGTGTATCGTGGTGGGCTTTCGATCCCTCGCAGCGTAGTCACGCTGCGCGGGGCCCGGCGATTGATGCATCCTCAGAATTCTTGGTTGACTGATGGCGTCGAGTAACCTTCAAACCGGGGCAACCCGCTTTAACTGGAAGCGCACCTGGGCGCTGTTCGGTGCGATCGCGATCCACGTGTCCGCGATCCTGATGATGCTTTCGCCGGCAGCGCCACCGCAGGCAAAAGAAAAGCCCAAGGAAAAGATCGTACAGGTGGAATTTATCAAGCCGCCGCCGCCGCCGCCGCCGCCGCCGCCGCCGCCGCCGGTCCCCCCCAAGGTGCCGCCGCCGAAGATCGTGCAGATTCGCACGCCGCCGCCGATCCCGCCGCCGCCGACACCGCCGCCGCCGGTGGCCGAGCAGTCGGCTATGTCCACGGCCGCGACGCCGACGCCGCCGGCGCCCCCGGCGCCGCCAGCGAACATCGCGCCCAGCCAGGACATCTCGTACAACCAGAATCGGCCGCCACGCTATCCGATAGCGGCCGCGCGTCAGCACCAGGAAGGTACCGTTATCCTGTTGGTGCTGGTGGGTGCCGATGGTTCGGTGCAGGATGTCAAGATCGAACAGTCCAGCGGTTACCGTGACCTCGACCGCGCCGCCCTCGAGGCGGTGCGCAAGTGGAAGTTCAACCCCGGTCTGACGGATGGCAAGCCTTCCGGCGGCTGGGTGAAAGTTCCGATGCAGTTCCACCTAAGCGATTCCGGTTTCTAACCGAACCCGTCCACGTCTGCTCAAAGGGTAGTGTCATGCTGCAAGAAGCCTCCTCCTCCTCCTCGGCCGCCCAGGGCGCAGCCGTTCCCACTTCCGGCGCGCCGTTGCCGACGCTTGGCGGCAACGCCAACGCGCATGCGCTTCAGCAGGCCGGGTTCGATCAGCTCATCCACAATTTCGACTGGCTGGGCTGGCTGGTTTTCATCGTGCTGGTCGTGATGTCGGTACTGTCCTGGTACTACATCATTTTCAACCTGATCCGTAACAGTCAGGTGCGCGCGCGCATGAGCAAGGTGATCGAGGCGTTCTGGCATACGCCTTCGCCGCAGGATGCGATCCGCGCCATGGAGGCACAACCGGCAGCGGAGCCGTTCTCCAAGATCGCCCTGGACTGTGCCCAGGCTGCCGCGCATCACCAGAAGGCCGAAGGCGGCGCGATCGCGCAGACGCTCAGCCGTTCCGAGTTCGTCGACCGCGCTCTGCGCCAGGCGGTGGCTCGCGAGAGCATGCGCCTGGAGACCGGCCTGACCCTGCTGGCCACGGTCGGCTCGGCCGCACCCTTCGTCGGTCTGCTGGGAACGGTGTGGGGCATCTACCACGCCCTGATTCGCATCGGTGCATCCGGGCAGGCCGATATCGGCGCGGTGGCTGGCCCGGTAGGTGAGGCGCTGATCATGACCGCCATCGGTCTGGGCACCGCGATCCCCGCCGTGTTCGCCTACAACTTCTTCGTGCGCATGAACCGCGTCACCTACGCCAAGTTCGATGAGTTCGCGCACGATCTGCACGACTTCTTCGCCACCGGCGCACGCGTGGGCGTGATGCCGGCCGCACCGGCCAAGAAGTAAAGCAGCGCAGTACGCGGAGAACGCAGCATGGCAATGAGCAGCGGAGCGGGCGCCAACAGCGGCGCCCCGATGTCCGAAATCAACGTCACCCCGCTGGTGGACGTGATGCTGGTGCTGCTGATCATCTTCATGATCACGGCGCCATTGGCCGCACACAAAATCAAGGTCGAACTGCCCACGGCCAATCCGAGCGTGCAGCCCGCGGACAAGACCGGTTCGGTCGATCTGGCCGTCAAGAACGACGGATCCCTGTACTGGAACGACTCCAAAATCACCGAAAACGAAATGAAAGCCCGTTTCGCGGTCGAGGCGGCCAAGAACCCGCAGCCCGAGATTCATCTGCGCGCGGATCGCTCGATCCGTTTCAAGGAGATCTCGAGGATTCTGAGCGATGCCAAGCAATCGGGCATCATCAAAATCGGATTTATCACCACCGGCAAGAACTGATTTCGTGCGGGTGACCACGCCCGCCGGGACGAGGTAACAGGCAATGGCTTTCAGCAGCAACAGTGGCAGCAGCGGCAGCAGCCCGATGGCGGAAATCAACGTCACGCCGCTCGTCGACGTGATGCTGGTTTTGCTGATCATTTTCATGATCACCGCGCCGATGCTGACCCATCGCATCCGTATCGACTTGCCGCAGCCCAACCGCAACGTGCAGCCGCCGCTCAATCCGCCGGAGCCGATCAAGTTGCATATCGGCGCCGACGGCAGTATCAGCTGGAACAGCCTGCCGGTCACCGAGGCCGAATTGAAGGCGCAGTTGGCGGTCACCGCGGTCAAGAATCCGCAGCCCGAGCTGCAGATCAATGCATCGCCCAACGTCGAGTACCAGAACGTTGCCACCGTGCTGGCCGACGCCAAGAGTGCAGGGCTCGAAAAAATCGGTTTTGAAAACACCGACCAGGGCGACTGACGCGATTGGCGAACCAGTCCGGCTGGGCTTTTCTACAGAGGGCGCCGCGAGGGCGCCCTCTGCGTTTTAGCGCCGGCTATCCGCTGCGCAACACATCGAGGTAAGCGCGCACGGTCGGCGCCAGGCCTGCGTAAATCGCATCGGCGATCAGCGCGTGACCGATGGAAACCTCGGCCAGATCGGGCATGGCCGCGCGCAGCGCCGGCAAGTTGGCCAAGTCGAGATCGTGGCCGGCGTTGACCGCCAGGCCCGCCGCGCGTGCCGCTGCGGCGCTGCGCGCGCAGGCACTCAGCGCCGCATCAGCGGCGCCTGCCGCGTGCGCGATGGCGTAAGGACCGGTGTAGATCTCCACGCGCGCGACACCGATCCGGGCCAGCGGCGCCAGCGCGACCGCGCCGGCATCGATGAACACCGAAACACGACCGCAATGCAAGCGCAACGCCGCCACTAGGCTTTGCAGCGACGCGATGTCCTCGGGCAACTTGAATCCGTGATCGGAAGTGAGCTGGCCATCGCCATCGGGCACCAGCGTGACCTGATCCGGCCGCGCCGCGCGTACCAGTTCGAGCAACCCAGGATAGGCACCGCGCGCCGGCGCGAAGGGGTTGCCTTCGATGTTGAATTCGACGCGGTCCCGACACAATGCGGCGAGATCGAACACATCGTGTGGGTGAATGTGGCGCAGATCGGGACGTGGATGCACGGTGATGCCGTGCGCGCCAGCCGCAATGCAGGTGATTGCGGCGCGTGTTACCGAAGGCTCCGTGCCGCCGCGCGAATTGCGCAGCACCGCGATCTTGTTGACGTTGACGCTGAGCCGGGTCATGGCGAGATTCGCTGAACGCAGACCGCAGGATGCCAGCGAGCGGCCATACCGCACCAGCGCCGACAGAAAAAAAGCGCGCCGAGGCGCGCTTTGAATCCGTGTCACACCAGAACCACGAACGGCGGAGTCACGGCAGGAGATGCGATCACTGAGAGTAGCAAAGCGTCCGGAAAGTTCCCGGCGTGAGGCACTCTGCGATCATGAGGCTATTTACACAGTAAAATCAACAAGATGCAATTGACGCATTGGGCCACACCAGGCGAGATGACCGACCAGGGGCGCGGGTAGTGCCAGCGCCTCGAGATGCCACGCGCGTGCCGGCCCGAGCGCGCCGCCGAAACGCGTGGGCCGCCAGCGGCCACTGTCCAGCCGCATCACTGCGCGCGCGAGACCATGCGCGATGCCGACGCCGGCCGCCTTGAGCACGGCCTCCTTCGCAGTCCACAGCGCGTAGAACATGCGCAAGCGTTCGGGCTCGGGGCACTCGCACAACGTTGCGACTTCACTGGCGCTGAAATAACGCTGCGCCAGCGCCATGAAGCGTTGCCGCGGGCGCGGCAGCTCCAAATCCACGCCTACAGCCACGCCCTGCGCCAGCGCCAAAAGCGCCCGATCGCCGCTGTGGCTGAGGTTGAAGTGCCAATCGCACAGCGCGCCGCCCAATTGCGGTTTGCCGTGCGCGTCACGCGCTATCAGCAGCGCAGCAGGTTCCACCGTCAGCGCCGCGCTCAGCGTGGCGCGCACCCAGTCCCAGCCATCGCGCGCCGGCCAGGGCGCCAGCCAACAGCGGATCACCGTTGCTGTCGCGTGCACAGCCTTCACCGCACGATCTCAGCGTGGCGCGCGGCGGCAGTGAGCAGATGCAACAGGCCCTGCCCTTGCGCAACCAGCATGACAAGCGCATCGCGCGGCCATGTACCGACTATGCGTCCGGGAACGCATGAGCCGGTCGGCAGCATGACGGCGGCAGTGGTGATGGCGGCTCTGAAATTCAGGGCCGCGGTCTGCGGCGCCACGCCTATCACCGCTGCGTAGACAATCAGCCACAGCGGCGCCGCGCGTGTGAATGCGAGAATGCCGGCGAACACCCAACGGTCGGTGATCCGGTAGTAGCCGTTCCCGTACCGCCGCATATGGAAATCGGCGCACAACAGATCTACCGCCATTCAGTCCGGCCCGCGTAGTGCCGACAGTACAGCGGCGCCGGTCAGAAACAGCAATGCGTCCAACCGAGGCATGCCGATACTCCTTGAAACCGATGACGCGCAGTCAGCCGCCCACGTCGATAGGGTGCACGCTGCGCTGCCGCTATCATCGCGCCGCTGACAGGAGAAGAAAATGTCCGTATTGATCCAGCGTCTGATCGGCATCGTGCAGGTGGCCGGGGGCTTCTGGGGTTTGTTCGAACTGGCCGGACGCGCGTTCACGGTGCGCGAGCCGCTGTGGTTCGCATTATTGCTGCTCGGCGCGCTGATGTTTCTGCTGATACTGATCGCGGGCGTGTGGCTGCTCAGCGGCGATGCACGCGGCAGCGCGTGGTCGCAGTGGTTGCAGCTGGCGCAGGTGCCGATCCTGGGTACGCCCTGGCTGAGCTATGGCTGGCATGCCGGCGCGGTGGCAGCGCTGGGTTTTGGTCGTGGCGGACACTGGAGCTTCGGCTATCGCGTGCCGGATATCGGTTGGCAGCTTTATTTCGGCGGCGGCATGCATTGGTTCGTGGGTATCGACATTCTGGCGCTGATCTTTTTCCTGCTGCTGAAACTCAGCCGACGATGAGTGTGCCGGACTACCCGCACGTGCGCCTGCTGGCGCCGCGCCTGCCGCAGCATCCGTCGGTTTTCCGGCGCGCGCTGCAGGCCGATGCGCCATTGGCGCCGGGTACGGTGGCCGACGTGGTGGACGCGCAGGGGCGGTTCCTGGCACGCGGTTTCTGGAACGGCCACGCGCGTATCGGTTTGCGCGTGCTGACGCGCGACGCCGGCGAGGTCATCGACGCGGCCTGGATCGCCGCGCGCATCGACGCGGCCGTCGCATTGCGCCAGCAGCTCGGGCTCGATGTCCGCGATGGTGCCGTGCGTCTGGTGCACGCTGAGGGCGATGCGCTGCCCGGCCTGGTGGTCGACCGCTATGTCGACCTGCTGGTGATCGAGTATTTCGCCGCCGGCATGTGGAAACTGCGCGGCGCCATCGAGAAGGCGCTGCAAGCGAGCCACCCAGGCGCCGCGCTGTACCACTTCGCCGAGGCGCACGTGCAGAAGCAGGAAAGCTTCGACTGCCGCGCGCCCGCGCCGCCGCCGCCGCGCTGTGTGCGTGAGCACGGGCTGACCTATTGCGTGCAGCCCGGCATCCGCCACAAGACCGGGTTTTTCATCGACCAGCGCGACAACCGGGCCCGGCTGGGCGCGTGGGCGCGCGGGCGCGTGCTTGATCTGTGTTGCAACAGCGGCGGCTTCGCGCTGAACGCGGCACGCGCCGGATGCGCCGAGGTCACCGGCGTGGATCTGGACCCCGACGTGCTGAAGCTGGCGCGCGCCAACGCCGAGGGCAATGGTTTGGGCATCGAGTTCGTCGCTGCGGACCTGTTTCCGTTTCTCGAACAGGCCCTTGCGCAAGGCCGGCGCTGGGACACGGTGGTGTTGGACCCGGCCAAGCTGACCCGCGACCCGGCGCGTCTTGAGCAGGCGCTGCGCACCTACGTGGCCATGAACGCACTGGCCATGCGCGTGCTGACGCCAGGCGGCATGCTGCTGAGTTGCTCGTGCACCGGTCTGGTCGATGAGCCGGCGTTTCTGGAAGCGCTACGCCGCGCCGCCGCGCTGGCTGGCCGTGCGCTGCAGGTGCTGCACATAGGCGGCGCCGGCGCCGACCATCCGTGGCGCGTCGATGCGCAGGAGGGGCGCTATCTGAAAGCGGTCTTCACACGCGTCGCGTAAGCTGCGGCAGCGGCTGCTCCGCTGTCGGCCCGCGGAACTCGTCGGCTGCGCCAGCTGTCGCATTAGTCTGTGCTGATATTCAAGCGCGGAACTCCGCGCCGATGCAAGGCAGGTGCGTAATGGTGGATCTGACCCCGCTGCAGGATGTGCTGGCCGTCGCGTCCGGCCTTGCCGTCGGTTTTTCGCTGGGCTTGATCGGCGGCGGCGGTTCGATCCTGGCGGTGCCGTTGTTGCTGTACGTGGTCGGCTACCCCGATCCGCACGTAGTCATCGGCACCACCGCGCTGGCGGTGTCGGTCAACGCCTACCTCAACCTGATTCCGCACGCGCGCGCCGGCAACGTGCGCTGGCGGCCTGGCATCATCTTTGCCATCGCCGGCGCCATCGCGGCGCTGCTGGGATCCTTGCTGGGCAAAGCAGTCAATGGCCACAAGCTGCTGTTCCTGTTTGCCATCCTGATGCTGGCGGTGGCGTACCTGATGACGCGGCCGCGCGCCGAACGCAGCGGCGACGCCCGGCACCGCGGGGCGAGTGCCGAAACGCTGTGGTTGATCGGCGTCGGCGCCGCCGCCGGGTTGCTGTCGGGCTTCTTCGGCATCGGCGGCGGTTTCCTGATCGTGCCGGGGCTGATGCTGGCTACCGGCATGCCGATCCTGGCCGCCATCGGTACTTCGTTGTTTTCGGTGGGCAGCTTCGGCATGACCACCGCGCTCAGCTATGCGTGGTCGGGCCTGCTGGACTGGCGCATCGCCATGTTGTACATCGCCGGGGGCGTGCTCGGCGGTTGGCTGGGCGCACGCCTGGCAACGCATCTCGGGCGCAGCAAGAAAGCGCTTAACTGGATCTTCGCGGTGATCGTGGCGCTGACCGCGATCTACATGCTGTACCGCAATCTCGCCGCATTCGGTTTGTAGATGGCAACAGCGCGCATCGATCCGGCACAATCGAGTCTGCGACCGGACACCGGAACCCGATGAATCAGGAGCGCGCGCGCCGTGGCGCCTGGCTGGCGCTGGCTGCACTCAGCCTGATCTGGAGCTACAACTGGATCGTGATGAAACAGGCCTTGGCCTATGCCGGGCCGTTCACGTTTTCGGCGTTGCGCTATGTCGGCGGCACGACGGTGTTGTTCGGGCTGCTGTTGGCGCGCCGCGAACCGCTCAAGCCACCGCCATTCTGGCCCACGCTGGGCATCGGCCTGACCCAAACCGCGGGTTTTCAGGCATTGGTGCAATGGGCACTGGTCAGCGGCGGCGCTGGCAAGACCGCGCTGCTGGCCTACACCATGCCGTTCTGGGCCATCGCGCTGGCCTGGCCGCTGCTGGGCACACGGCCCGACGCACGGCAGCGGCGGGCTACCGCGCTGGCGGCCGCCGGCCTGCTGCTGGTGATTGCGCCTTGGCAGGGCCTCGGATCGTTGCCCAGCGTGCTGCTGGCACTGGCCGGCGGGCTCAGTTGGGCTGCGGGCACGGTGCTGGCCAAGCGCCTGTTCGTGCGCCATGCCGATGTCGGGCTGCTGCGTGTCAGCGCCTGGCAAATGCTGTATGGCACGCTGCTGCTGGTGCTGCTGGCGATCGTGATCCCGCAGCCGCCGGTGCAGTGGACACCGCCGTTCCTCGCTGCCATGGCCTACAACGTGCTGCTGGCCTCGGGTCTGGGCTGGGCGATGTGGCTGCTGCTGGTGCAGCGGTTGCCGACACACGTGGCCAGTCTGACCAGCCTGGCCATTCCGCTGATGGGAGTGCTGTTGGCCTGGCTGATCCTGCACGAGCAGCCGGGGCCGTTCGAATGGGCCGGCATCGCGCTGATTGCCGCGGCATTGCTGAGCCTGCGCCGCGCGGCCGGCGCCGGCTGAGCGCGCGCCGCCGCTGTTAGCATCGCGCTGCGCCGTCCGGCGTGCGAGCTTTGGGCTGCCCGCGCATGCTCAACCGACTCTGGCTGGGATTTTTCGTCACCGCGGCGCTGGCGGCGCTGGTGCGCTGGGGTTTCGAAGGCGATGCGGCCGTGTTCGGCGCCATCGTCGACAGCCTGTTCGCGATGGCCAAGCTTTCGGTCGCGGTGATGGTGCTGCTGTTCGGCACCCTTACCCTGTGGCTGGGACTGCTGCGCATCGCCGAACGCGCCGGGCTGGTCGAATTGTTGGCGCGCGCCCTGGGACCACTATTCAAGCGGCTGATGCCGGAAGTGCCGGAGGGCCATCCGGCGATCGGGCTGATTACCCTGAACTTCGCCGCCAACGTACTCGGCCTCGACAATGCCGCCACGCCGATCGGCCTGCGCGCGATGCGCGAACTGCAGACGCTCAATCCCAGCGGCGACACCGCCAGCAACGCGCAGATCCTATTCCTGGTGCTCAACGCCTCCTCGCTGACCCTGCTGCCGGTGAGCATCTTCATGTACCGCGCGCAGCAGGGCGCGCCCGACCCGACCCTGGTATTCCTGCCGATCCTGCTCGCCACCAGCGCGTCGACGCTGACCGGCCTGCTCAGCGTGGCCTGGATGCAGCGGCTGAAACTCTGGGACCCGGTGGCGCTGGCGTATCTCGGCGGCAGCGCGCTGCTGCTGGGCGGACTGCTGGCATTTCTCGCCACGCTTTCCGCAGCGGCGCTGGCGACGGCGTCGTCGCTGGTCGGCAATCTCGTGCTGTTCGGCGTGATCGTGGCTTTTCTCGTCGCCGGCGCGATCAAGCGCGTGCCGGTGTACGAGGCTTTTATCGACGGCGCCAGGGACGGCTTCGGCGTGGCGCGCGATCTGTTGCCGTACCTGGTGGCGATGCTGTGCGCCGTCGGCGTGCTGCGCGCCTCGGGAGCGCTGGGTTATGCGCTGGACGGCATCCGCTGGGCGGTGCACGGACTGGGCTTCGATGACGCCTTCGTGCCCGCCCTGCCGACCGCACTGGTGAAGCCCTTCTCGGGCAGCGCGGCGCGCGCGATGTTGATCGAGACCATGCGCCACTACGGCGTCGACAGCTTTCCAGCGCTGACCGCCGCGACCATGCAGGGCAGCACCGAGACCACGTTCTACGTGGTCGCGGTGTACTACGGCGCGGTAGGGATCCGGCGTGTGCGCCATACCGTGGGCTGTGCTCTGCTGGCGGATCTGGCCGGCATCGTCGCCTCGATCGCGGTGTGCTACTGGTTCTTCGGCGCCGGTCCGCGCGGTTGAGCGGGGATCAATGCAGCGTGCCGCGCTGCGTCAGCGCGGCGCGGATGGCGCGCAACTTGGCCTTGATCGCGGCTTCGTCGCTGGCGCCGGTGCGCAGCAGCATGCGCTGTCCGATGGACAGCTCCTGCAGGCTGGGTTCGGCGTAGTTCCAGGTGCCATGCGGCCCCGGCACCAGGCTCGGCGGTGTGGCACGGTCGGGCGTGGCCAGCAGATCGTCGATGACCACGATCAGGCGGTCATTGAAATAGCCATTGCGGTAGCCCAGATCGCGATAAGCCTTCTGGAACAACGGATAAAAGCGCACGTACCAGGCCACCAGTGCATGGGTGGGGACGGCCTCGATCACCTGCATGTACGGCGCGTAGCGCGTGGCGTTGGCAAAGGCGATGGTGGTGGCGCCGTCCGCGCTGCTGACCTCGAACGCCGACTTGGGCCGGTGCACCGGCATGATGCCGTCGCCCAGCGACCGGTCCGGCAGCGCGTTGATGGTGGCCACGATGTGCTGGATCACCAGCCGCGGGCGCAGCAGCGTGCGCAACCCGGCGCCACCGGGCAACCGGGCCAGGGCATCGATGATCGCGGCGTCATCGCCGATGGCGGGCAACGGTGCTGCCGCGCTCGTACTGGTGCCGGCGGCGGCCGGCGCGATCGGGTAGTGCGTGGGCGTGATCGGTGCCGAGGCCGCCGTTGGCGCTGCCGCGTTGCCGGCGGCAGCCGATTGCTGCGCGCGCTGATGTGCGTAGTACACCCAGCCGCCGATCGCGATCACCGCGATCGCGATGCCGACACCCCAAACCCAACCTTTGCCTTCGTTCATGATGCGCTCCGGTGGCTACCGCAGCTTGGAGCCGGCACGCCACGTCAAGTTCCGCCGCATTCAGCGCAGTGCTGGCCCGCGCAATACGCGCGCCGGCAGCATGAACAACGCGGCCAGGAAAGCCAGCACGCCGCCCACCGCGATGCCGACGATGCGAAATGGCAGCAGCAGAATCCACACCAGCGGATACAGTAGCAGCGCCAGTAGCGCCAACGGCCAGCACAGTACCAGCAGGACCAGCCACAGCAGAAAAGCGAACATGGTGCGCCGTCCTCGGATGCGGAGCATCATCCTCGCGCGTTCGCGCCGTCATTGCGAGCCCCGCACATGCATCGGTTCAGTTGCACGAGGCCGCCGCTGCGGGTCTTTCGGTACCGGGCGCGCGCAGTTGCGCGCCGAGATACTCGAAGTAGCGGTCGATGTAGCGGATGCCGTTCTCATCATCGACCAGAAACGGATTCATCAGTGTGTGCCGCAGGATCAGCAGGCGGTCGGATTCGGCGTCGCCCGCCCGCAGGCTGTCGGCATCGATATGCAGCGTCGCCAGCACGCGCAGCAGCTCGTCGCGACCAAGCAGGTCGGCACGCAAGGTGGTGCTGGAGGTGAAGAACGCGTGCGCTTGCACAGTGCTGTCGCGGCCCATGCGCAGAGGCGTCAGCAGCGCGCGCAGCCACCGGTTGGCGTGTCCCAGGTCGCGGTTGCCGACCGGGTTCAGCGCCAGACACACCAGGTTGCTGTCCGGCGGGTACGGAATGCAGACATGGGCTAGATCGGCCACCTCGACGGCAAAGCGCCGCGCACGGTCGACAAAGGCTTCGCTGGCCAAGATCGTCTGCCGCACCAGACGGCCGAAGTGCGCGTGATCCAGCGGCATGACGCGGTGGGTTACGTGGGCCGCCGCCGCCGCCGCGCCCGGCTTAGAGCCCTCGGGAATGTAGCGGCCCAGCTGGCGGAAGCGCGCGAAGTAATCGTCATTGCAGTTGTCGTTGAACACATAATCGGCGGACTCGGCCAGCAACGACATGCTGCGCTGGTCGCGGCACACGAAGGCGCCCACGCCGTAGGCAAGATAGCCCAGCTTGTGCGGATCGACGGTGACCGAATCGACCTCGCCCAGCGCCGCAAATGCGGCATAGCTGTCGGCGCTTGGAAACCCGCCGAATTCAGCGGCGACTTCCGCCAATGTACGCAGCCGACCCGTCGGATCGCGGAACAGCGTGGCCAGGTAACCGCCCCATGCGGCATCGACGTGGATGGCGAAGCCGGCGCCACGCGCCGCCGCCTGCTCGCGCAGCGCCAGCAGCTCGTGCACCGGGTCGAGCGTGCCGAACTCGGTGCTGCCCAGCACCGCCACCGCAAGTAGCGGGCTGCTGCCGCGGCGTTCCAGCGCGGCCAGCTCCTGCGCGCAGGCACGCATGTCCAGGCGCATGCCCCGGGTGGGCAACAGGCGCAGCTGATCGCGGCCCAGGCCCAGCATCTTCATGCCCTTGCTCCACGAGTAGTGCGCGGTCACCGGGGCCAGCACGGGTGCCGGCTCGAGCATGGCGTGGCGCGCGAAGAAGCGCGCTTCCCCAAGCTGCTCGACACGCGCCGCGTCCAGCTTGCGCTGCCACTCGACGCGTGTCGACTGATCCAGCGCATCCAGCCAGCGCTGCCAGTCCTGCAGCAGTGCGATCGACTGTGCCGGTGTCATGCGGTAGGCGGCGCGGTCGTCCTCGGGCAGGGTTAGGCCGGGCGGGGCAATGCCGCGCAGCGCTACGGGAAAGCACTTCAGCGCACGCGCCAGCCGCAGCGCCTGCAGATTGGCCAGCGTGCCTCCCGAGGTCAGGTGCCCGAACGCGCAGTACGGCTGCGCCGGGTCATGCGGGAAACCCAGCATGCGCGCCAGCTGCAGGCCGACCCGGATTTCCAGATCGATGGTGACCGGTGCGGCTTCGCTGCTGACGTTGTTGGGGTTGTAGGGCAGCGCCAGCATCTGCGCCGCGATGCCCGGCAGCAACAAATCGGAAACCATGTGGCCCATGTAGCGCGGACTGTGGAAGGGCACTGAACGCTTCAGCGCCGCCGACAGCGCGTGCAGTTCCTGGCGCATGTGCGCCTCGAACGCCTGGAAGGCAGGCTGCTGCGCGGCGCGCGTGGGAATGGCCGGAGGATCCTCCGGATGCACATTGCGGCGCCAGTACACGTGGTCGCGCAGAAACTCGACCAGCAGCTTTTCCAGCAACGCATCGTTCTCGCCATACGGGCCGAGGAACGCGGGATACAGGTAAGGATCGGTCATCGCGCGATACCGGGATCGAGGCCGCATGGTCTTGCGCCGATGTGACGCAGCTGCGCCCTCGCGGACCCGCATTCTGGCGGCGCGTCAGGACGCCCGACTTGATCCGGGTCAATCGCCGCCCTCGCAACGATGGCCGCTCAGGGCGCGCGGCGCGGCGCGACCGTCGCCACCCGGTTGCCGACACCGCGCGGCTGCGTGCGGCGCCCGCGCGGACCCGCCGAGAGATGCATCCAGATGCGCAGCGCCAGCAGCGCGGCGATGGCCTCGATCACCGCCGCCGGTACCCAGGTGATCAGACCGCCGTACTGCTGGTCGGTCATCACATTGATATCGAAGGCGCGGCCGCAGATCGAGAAGATCGGGTACAGGTCGGTTTTGCTGAAGGTGATGATGGCGCCGACCAGGATCTGCGGGGTCATGCTCAGTGCCGGCGACAGCACGCGCAGGCCCGGCGCCATGCGCGCCGGCGGGCGCGGCCGGTGGTCCAGCACCAGACCCCAGTAGATCAAGCCGCTGGCCAGCATCGACACGTTCATCAGCCAGTACAGCCGCCAGTCCAGCATGGCCAGCGTCATCATGCGCGGGATCAGCCACACCAGCACCACCGCCACGAATGTCACCGTGGCCAGCAGCGGGTTGAACAGCAGCGTGGCCAGGACGCGCCAGGCGATGCTGCGCGCGAGCGGGCGCAGCATGCGGCTGCGCGCGCGCAGCGGCAGCGCCGCGCGCCACACCGGCAGCGGGTAGGCCAGCATGATCAGCAGCGGTGCCAGGTGGTGCATCAGCACCTGCTGGATGCGATCGACGAAGAACTGGTGCAGCGCATAGAAATCGAAATAGGTCAGCAGCGCGAAATAGCTCAGCGCCATGCCGGTCCAGAAATACGCCTGGCGCGCGCGCGGCACGCGCCGCCTGCGCGCGCCGCGCAGGTACAACAGCGCCGCCAGCAGCCAGGCCGCCAGCAGCGTGGGCGAGAACTCGTAGGGGATCAGCCAATGCAGCATGTGGATTCCGCGAAGTCCGCGCGCACCGCGTCAGGATAGTGCCCGCGCGGCGCAGGCGGATGCGCCGCGTCTAGGTCGTGCCGCAACGCGCGCAGAAGGCGATGGCATCGAGATCCACGTTGCCGCCGGAGAGGATCAGCCCCACGCTGCGGCCGGCGAAACGCGCCGGTTGCTGCAGCACTGCTGCCAGCACGGTGGCGCCGGAAGGTTCGACGGTCTGTTTGAGGTGCTGCCAGAGCAGGCGCATGGCGGCTTGGGTTTCGGCGTCGCTGACCGTGATCGCCGCAGCGCGCGCCGCGAGCAGGATCTCGAAATTGGGCGCGCCGATGCCTGCACGCAGACCGTCGCAGATGGTCTGCGGCGTGAACACGGTGACGCGCGCTGCGCCGCGCAGCGACCGCGCGGTGTCGTCGGCGCCGGTCGGCTCGGCCAGAATCAGTTCGCAGCGCGGTGCGCGCGCGGCCAGCGTCAATGCGCTGCCGGCGGCCAGGCCGCCGCCGCCCACCGGCACGATAAGCGCATCCAGATCGGGTGTGGCGTGCAGCAGCTCCAGCGCGGCGGTGCCCTGACCGGCGATCACTTGCGGGTTTTCGTAAGGGTGGATCAGCGTTGCGCCGAGCTCGGCCTGCAGGCGCAGGCAGGCGTCCTCGCGTGCGGCCAGGGTGGGTGCGCAGCGGTGCACGGTGGCGCCGGCCTGCGCGATCAGCTCGAGCTTGGCGCGTACGGCGCCCTCCGGCACCACCACGTGTGCGGGAATGCCGCGACCGGCCGCGGCCAGCGCCAGCGCGGCACCGTGGTTGCCCGAGGAATGCGTGAGCACGCCGCGCGCGGCAATGGCATCGGGCAGCGCCCGTACCGCGTTGCAGGCGCCGCGGAACTTGAACGCGCCGCCGCGTTGCAAATGTTCGGCCTTGAAGTACAGGCGCGCACCGGTCCGCGCATCCAGGGATTCATCGTGCAGCACGGGCGTCAGTCGTGCGTGCGGCGCGATACGCGCGGCCGCAGCCAGCACGGCATCGAAATCGGGCAGGGTCTGGGGTTTCATCGGGGTTTCTGCGGCATCGTGCGCATGATGCCGCAATGGGCGTGGCGGCGGCACGCATCCTGCGGCTGAACCGCGGGCACGTTTTAACGGCCGCGTCACTGCGCTGCGCATGCGAGCGGCTACCCTTGCGCATCGTTTCGTTCCGGATCACGCCATGTCGCAACGCGATGCCGATGCCGCCACGGCACCCCAGTCCAATACCCGGCTTCTCAACTATCAGCCGCCGGCATGGCGCATCGCCGGCGTCGAGTTGGTATTCGAGCTCGACATCGCGCAGACCGAGGTGCGTGCACGCCTGCAGCTCGAAACCGCCGCGGCCGCGCCGCAACCATTGCACCTCGACGGCGAGGATCTCGAATTGCTGGAAGTGTGCGTGGACGGCCGTGTACTGGCCGCGGGTGAATACCGGCAGACCGCGCACGGCCTGACACTGCCTGCGTTGCCGCCGCGCTGCATGCTGGAGACGCGCGTGCGCATCCGGCCCGCGGCCAACACCGCGCTGGAGGGCCTGTACCTTTCCGGCAGTCCCGATAACGGTTTCCTGCTGACGCAGTGCGAGGCCGAGGGCTTCCGCCGCATCACGTACTTCCTGGACCGGCCGGACGTGCTGGCGTGTTACACGGTGGAGCTGCGCGCCGACGCCGCGCGTTTTCCGGTACTGCTGGCCGGCGGCAATCCGACCGGCAGCGGGCCGCTGCCGGGAGGGCGGCATTTTGCGCGCTTCCTCGATCCGCATCCCAGGCCCAGCTATTTGTTCGCGCTGGTGGCCGGCAAGCTCGAGCGCATCACGCGCAGCTACACCACCGCCGAGGGCCGCGCCGTGCAGCTCAACCTGTGGGCCGAGTCGGAGTCGATCGGCCAGTGCGGCTACGCGCTGGACGCGCTGCAGCGCGCCATGCGCTGGGACGAGCGCGTGTACGGCCGCAACTACGATTTGGACGTGTTCCATATCGTCGCCACCCAGGATTTCAACATGGGCGCGATGGAAAACAAGGGCCTCAACATCTTCAACGCCAAGTACCTGCTGGCGGATGCCGACACCACCACCGACGAAGGTTTCCGCGCGGTCGAAGCGGTGGTGGCGCACGAGTATTTCCACAACTGGTCGGGCAATCGCGTCACCTGTCGCGACTGGTTCCAGCTGTCGCTGAAGGAGGGCTTCACCGTGTTCCGCGAGCAGAGCTTCAGCGCCGACATGCACTCGGCGGCGCTGAAGCGCATCGAGGACGTCTCCGCGCTGCGGCGCGCGCAGTTCCCCGAAGATGCCGGCCCGCTGGCGCATCCGGTGCGCCCGGCCGAGTACGCCGAGATCAACAACTTCTACACCGCCACGGTGTACGAGAAAGGCGCCGAGTTGATCCGCATGCTGGCCGCGCGACTGGGGCCGCAAGCCTTCCGGCGCGGCACCGACCTGTACTTCGCGCGCCACGACGGCAGCGCGGCCACGGTGGAGGATCTGTTGGCCGCGCTCGGCGAGGCCGCCGGCGTCGACCTCGCGCCGTATCTCGCCTGGTACGAGCAGGCGGGTACACCGCGCCTGTCCGCACGCTGTCACCACGAACCAGAGAAGCGCCGCTATGTGCTGCGCCTGGCGCAGCACACGATGCCCACGCCCGGACAGCCGCATAAACAGCCGCTGCCGATCCCGGTCAAGCTGGCGCTGTTCGCAAACGATGGCCGCATGCTGCCGCTGCGCCTGGTGGGCGAGACCGCGGCGCAGGGCTGCGAGCGCGTGCTCGAGCTGACCGATGCTGCCGCCGAGTTCGTTTTCGAGGACATCGCCGAACCCGCGCTGCCGTCCCTGCTGCGCGGCTTTTCGGCGCCGGTGATCCTGGAATGCGCGCTGCCGCGCGAGGATCTGGCATTGCTGTTGCGCCACGATCCCGACGGCTTCAACCGCTGGCAGGCCGGCCAGCATCTGGCCGCCGATGCCTACCGCGAATTGCGCGCCGGCGGCGGCCACCATCCCGTGCTGGCGGCCTGGACCGGGGCGCTGCAGGCGCTGTTCGCCGATGCCGCCTTCGCCGATGCGGCGCTGTTGGCCGAGCTGCTGACTCCACCGGCCGTGAGCGAACTGGAAACACTGATCGAGCCGCACGACCCGGACGCCGTGCACGCTGCGTGCGAGGCGCTGGAGCAGGCCTTGGCGCAGGCCCTCGGCGCGGACGCGCTGGCCGCGCGCTACGCCGCATTGCGCGGCGCCGAGACCGGTGCGTCGGATGCCGTCGCGCAGGGTCGGCGCCGGCTGCAGCGGCGCGTGCTGGAGTTGTGGGTACGCGCCGCTGCCGCGGCGGCGCTGGCCGCCGCCGGACAGCAGTTCGCGCAGGCCGCCACCATGAGCGAGCGTCTGGCCGCGCTGCGCGTGCTGGTGCGCCATGGCGACGTAGCGCAGCGGACGCATGCGCTGGCCGCTTTCCGCGCGCGCCATGCCGGGCAGCCGCTGGTGCTGGATGCTTGGTTCGCCGTGCAGGCCGAAATGCCGACGGCGGCGGCCCCGGAAATCGTGTGCGCCCTGTTGGCCGACGCGGCATTCACCCTGCGCAACCCCAACCGCGTACATGCGCTGCTGGGCACCTTCGCGCGGCAAAACCGCACCGGCTTCCATCGCGCCGACGGCGCGGGCTACGCCCTGCTGGTGGAGCAATTGCGCGCGCTGGATGCGCTGAACCCGCAGACCGCCGCGCGCTTGGCCACCGCGTTCAACGGCTGGTCGCGTCTGGAGCCGGCGCGGCGCGCGCTGGCGCAAACAAGCCTGCGCGAACTGGCAGTCAGTCCAGGCCTTTCCGCCAATCTGGCCGACATCGTGCAACGTACGCTGGCTGGATGAAGCGCGGCACGGTGGCCGGCGCCCGTCATATCGGGTCGGCCACCGCGCCGGCCCCTAGGACCGTTCGCGGTACAGAGCCCGGCATCCGGCCCCTGGACGTCACGCCGGCAGATGCGCCAGCGTTTCGTTGAGCTTCTGCATGCGCGCGTGGATCTGCGGCAGCAGCTTGGCGCGGTCCTCTTCGCGGCGCTGCTTCAGCGCGTCGAGAGCCAGTTCGAGGGTGCCGACCTCGACCATCAAGTCATGGCGCTGGCGGATCATCTGTAGATCGATGCTGATGGCGGTCATGGCGAGTCTCCCGTGGGTACGCGGTGCTTGAAGCACGTCGCATGCCAAGTCGGAGGATGAACCCCAACTGCACCGCGGGCGCGACATGCCGCCGTTTTCCTTGACACTACGGGTCAGCGGATGACACCGTGCGACCGCAATCGCGCGTTACGGGGTGTTACACGCGCGGCGTCCAATGCCAAGGTTTCTGGCGCCCGGCACAACGGTCATCCTGGATTCCCCCTGTTCCTGTGACCGCCGGGCGCCAGATCTCATCGCCACAGCGCGCGCCGAACGGCGCGCGCTGTGTTTTCGGCCGTGGCCGACAAAAACGGCCCGGGCAAGCCCGGGCCGGTGCGTCCTTCCATCCTCGTGCGACCGGCCCCTGAATTCCGGTCTCGGCGTGCTCGCGAACGCGTTGCGGGATGGAAGTGCGAGAATGTTTCAGCAGGTTTCGTGCCATAGGCAAAACCCTGCTGTGTCCGATACTTGAACGCTGCCGCGGCGCGCGCGCAGTGACGCGGCGCGGCGCAGTGCTGCGCACCGCGGCGCAAGGCGATGCGCTGCAGGTGGGTTGAAGTGGACGTGTTCGATGTGATCGTGGTGGGTGGTGGGCGCAAGGCAAGCCTTGCGCGCCCGCGGCAGGAGAGCCGCGGGCGGGGTGACTTGGCGCGTGCAGGAGGCACGCGCGTAGTCACCGCCGTGGCCGCCGTCGTGATGCGCAGACAGCCGATGCGGGTGGATTGAAGTGGACGTGTTCGATGTGATCGTGGTGGGTGGCGGCCACGCCGGCACCGAAGCCGCCCTCGCCGCCGCGCGCACGGGCGCACGCACGCTGTTGCTGACGCACAGCATCGAGACGCTGGGGCAGATGAGCTGCAACCCGGCCATCGGCGGCATCGGCAAGGGCCATCTGGTGCGTGAGATCGAGGCGCTCGGGGGCGTGATGGGCCGCGCCGCGGACGCCGCCGGCATTCACTGGCGCACGCTCAACGCCTCCAAGGGCCCGGCGGTGCGTGCCACGCGCTGCCAGGCCGATCGCGCGCGTTACAAGGCCCATGTGCGTCACGTGCTGGAGCATGCGCCCAATCTGCGTCTGTTTCAGGCCGCTGTGGACGACGTGCTGATCGAGAACAACCGCGTGACCGGCGTGCGCACGGCGATGGGGCTGGATTTCCATGCCCGCGCGGTGGTGCTGACCGCCGGCACCTTTCTGGCCGGGCGCATCCACGTCGGCCTCGAACAGCATGCTGGCGGACGCGCCGGCGAGGCGCCGGCGCAGCGCCTGGCGGAGCGCCTGCGCGAGCTCGCTCTCGGCGTGGGCCGGCTGAAGACCGGCACGCCGCCGCGCATCGACAAGCGCACGGTGGATTTCAGCGTGATGGAAGCGCAGCCGGGCGATACGCCGCTGCCCGGCTTCGCGCTGGAGGACCGCGCGCCGCCGCCGCCGCAGGTGCCCTGCCACATCACCCACACGCGCCCCGCAACGCACGCCATCATCCGCGCCGCGCTGGACCGTTCGCCGCTGTACACCGGCCGCATCGAGGGCGTGGGTCCGCGCTACTGCCCTTCGATCGAGGACAAGGTGGTGCGCTTCGCCGACAAGGACCAGCACCAGATCTTCATCGAGCCGGAGGGGCTCGACAGCGGCGAGCTGTACCCCAACGGCATCTCCACATCATTACCGTTCGACGCGCAGATCGCGCTGGTGCGCAGCATCCCGGGCCTCGAACGCGCCGAGATCACCCGTCCCGGCTACGCCATCGAGTACGACTACTTCGATCCGCGCGGACTGTGGCCGTCGCTGCAGACCAAGGCCATTGCCGGACTGTTTTTCGCCGGCCAGATCAACGGCACCACCGGCTACGAGGAAGCCGCCGCGCAGGGTCTGGTCGCCGGCCTCAACGCCGCGCGCCTGGCGCGCGGTCAGGCGCCGTGGACGCCGCGTCGCGAGGAGGCCTACATCGGCGTGCTGATCGACGATCTCACCACGCTGGGCACCAGCGAGCCCTACCGCATGTTCACCTCGCGTGCCGAGTACCGGCTGCAGTTGCGCGAGGACAATGCCGACCTGCGCCTGGCCGATGCGGCGTTCGATCTTGCGCTGATCACGGCGCAGCGCCACGCGCGCAGCGCGCGCAAGCGCGCCGCCATCGAGGCCGAGCGCGCGCGCCTGGCCGCGCTGTGGGCCGGTCCCGGCAATGCGCTGGGCGCGGCGCTGGCGCGATCCGGCGTGACGCTCACCCGCGAGAACAATGCCCTGGATCTGCTGCGCCGGCCCGAGCTGGACTATGCACGGCTGATGCGGGTCGAGGGCTTCGGGCCGGGGCTGGACGATGCCGACGCCGCGTTGCAGCTGGACGTGCAGGCGCGCTATGCCGGGTATCTGGAGCGCCAGCGCGAAGAGGCCGAGCGCGCGCGCCGCCAGGCCGACACGCCCATTCCGCCCGACTTCGACTATTGCGCCGTGCGCGGCCTTTCCGCCGAGGTCACCGCCAAGCTCGGCCAAATCCGCCCGCTCAGCGTCGGCCAAGCCGGGCGCATCAGCGGCGTCACACCGGCTGCCATCGCGCTGCTGCTGGTGCACCTCAAGCGGCGCGAGCGCGCGGCTTGAACCGCGCGTCCGCGTTCGCCATCGCGGCGACGTTCAGAACTTCACTTCCAGCGTGCCGTAATACACGCGCGGCGTACCCGGCAGCGCCAGCGTGTAACCGGCGGTGGACGTGTTGTACAGGCCGCCGGCCGAGATTTCCTCGAAGGCGTTGTAGCGCTTGCCCAGCGCGTTGAGCACCTCGAAATCCAGCTGCACGGCATCGACCATGCCGCCCGTCCATCCGGACGCAAGCTCCGCGCCCACGGCCAGATTCAGCACGCCGTAGGACGGCATGGTCTGTTGGCTGGGAGCGCCGGCGTTGTTGTCGAACACGTGCTGGGTACCGACGTATTGGTACCAGGCGCGCGGCTTCAGCGTCACACCGCCGCCCATCGGCACGCGATAGTCGACGCCGGCGTTGAAGGTGGTGTCGGGCACGTAGGACACCGGCAGGCCGTCGTAGTTGGTGCCGTTGAACGCGTAATGGTTGAAATGCGCCTGCTCGAAATTGGCGTTGGCGTACAACTGCGCCGGACCCAGGTCGCCCTCGCCGCTGAGGTTGACGCCGTGGTAGTTCGAATCGCCGGTGCCCAGGCCCAGGAACTGGCCGTTGCCGCTGGACACGCCGATGAACTGGTTGCTGAAATGCAGGTGGTAGTAATTGCCGCTGAGCAGCACGTCGCGGAACGCGCCGACGTTATGCCAGTGCATCTTGATGCCAGCCTGCCACTCCAACCCGCGCTCGAGGATGTCGCCGCCCACGGGCTGGCTCTGGTACAGCCCGCCGCCGCCGCCCACCGACGGCAGGCGATAGGCTACGGACCAGTTGCCGAACAGCGCCAACCAGCGCAGCGGCTGCCAGCGCGCGCTGAGCGAAGGTTCGATGCGGTCGTAATTGGTGCTGGCCGCGGGCAACTTGCCCTGGTTGTTGCCCGGATTCGAGGCATAGGCCTGTGCGAAATCGACATTGCCGCGCGGGTAGTAGTCGGTGTGGAAGCTCACTGCGCGCAGGCCCGGGGTGATGCTGACGCCGCGCAGCGGGGTGATGGTGTCCTGCACGAAGGCGGCGAGATCGGTCACGTACCAGTAGTCGCTGCGGTACTTGGCGTTGGGCACCAGGTAAGAACCGAAGTAGGGTGCCAGCGGGCTGTAGAAAGCGTTGCGCGAGTTGTACGTGGTGTCGATCAGGTAACCGCCCAGTGCCACGTCGTTGTGGGGCAGCATCAGTTCGGTCCACAGCTTGTCGCCGTACACGTGGGTGTAGGGGTTGTTGTATTCGTACAGGTTGCTGGCGCCGTCCACGTAGTTGTTGAAGTGCTTGTGCAGACGATTGCCCTGGCGATACCAGAGCAGGTTGTGCAGCGTGGTGGTGTCGTCCAGGCGCAGATTCTGGCGCGCGTACACCAGCCAGGTGCGGTTGTAGTCGTCCTTGGCCCAGATATTTTCATTGAGTGCGCTGTAGAAACCGGTGGTCTGCTGGCTCAGCAGCGCGCCGGGCTTGGGCGTGCCGTTGGCGTACTGGCCGTTGACGCTGATGCCGGGCACCGGCGTCAGCGGGATCGGGGTCGGTCGCCAGCCCTGGCCGTTGCCGAGGTAGGCGCCGAAGCTGACGCTGCCGCGGCCGAAGTCCTTGCGCGTCTTGATGTAGCCCGCATAGTTCTTGCTGGGCCAGGCGTAGCCGTCGGGCGAGCGGCGGAAATTGTTGGCCGCACCGACGCCCCCCGCGAGCACGGTCTCCCAGCCGCCGACCGCACCGGTCTGCGCGCTGAAGAACAGGTTGCGCGTGTTCTCGCTGCCATAGGTCAGCATCAGTTCGCCGCTGGGCTGCGCCGCCGGTTGCAGGGGAACGAAAGCGATGCCGCCGCCGATGTTGTTGTACCAGCGGTCCAGCGGATCGCCGGGGCCGTAGGTGACGCGCACGCCCTCGAACATGCCCATTTGCGGTACCTGCGAGGACTGCCACAGGCCGGTGACCGGATTGGCCATCGGCACGCCGTCGAAGCTGACGCCGATACTGCCGTCGTCGACGGTACCGCCGGAAAATCCGCCCCAGCCCTGCTTGATGCCGTTGATGCTGATCTGGTACTTGGTGCTGCCGGTGGCGCCGTAGCTGCTCACCGCCACGCCGGGCGCGAACGACAGCGCCTGCGCGGCGCCGGCCACCGGTCCTGCGGCCGCGATCTGCGTCTTGTCCAGCACCTTGTCGCCCAACGCCGATTTGAAGATCGCTGCGCGGCTCAGGCCGCGCACGTTGATGCCTTCGGTTGCCAGCACCTTGCCGCTGACCACGATGCGCTGCAGTTCCTGGACATGGCTGGCATCGTCGACCGGGGCCGCGTCGGCGGCGTGGGCCGCCGGCATGGCCAGGACCATGACGATGGCGAGCGACAACGGGCGACGTGCGCGCGTGCATGTTGCTGCGATACGGCGGGTCATGACGACCTCTCGGTGACGGGGACAGTACCGGCATGCTGGATGTGCCCCGTGGCAGCGCCGTGGCAGCGCACTGCCTCGAACCTGACGAACCGATCACCTTTTCGTAATGACTTCCCACGCCAGCCCTACCGCCGCTGATGCCGATGGCCAGCAGAAAACAGCAGGTGATTAGCTGAGTGGTTTGCAAAACCGCTCCGGCACCTGGATGTGCCGCCGCGACGCACGCAAGTGCTGGTCGCGACAAAGGTGGCGCGGCTTTGCCGCGCCCGTTTGCTTGCATGCAGCCGCTTTGAATCAGGCGGCAGGATGCCCGGTTTTGCAAACTGATCGGTTTGCAAACCGGACAACCAGTCGCCTGCCGATCCGGCAGCGGGGCAACGCGAAAGACCCGGCACCTGTGCGTGTGCGCAACATCCCCAAGCACCAGGCTTACGTAGTTTTCAGGAACACGTAATCCGCGACCTCTTGCACGTGCGAGGCGAACGGCGGTTTGCTCTGACCGTGGCCGGAATCTACCGGTAACGCCGGTTTGCGCCGGTCCACCGTACCCGGAAGCCAATGCGCAGGAACATGCCGTGTCGAGGTGCAATTGACGTCTGCCGTGGCAACACCAGCCCGCGCCACAGGTCGCTGCGTAGCGCGCTCGAAGTGCTGCGGATGCGCGTGAAAGTGCCGACGACACGATGGATATCGACCATGCCCGCAGGGCCGCTCAACCGGCGTCCGACTAGCGGAGCTGACCCTGGCAGAGGAAGCGACTCCGCCTGCAGCCCGTTGACGCGCGGCCCGAACAGAGATCGCAATGACGAAAGCTGATCAATTTGCAAAACCGGGCATCCTGCCGCCTGATTCAAAGCGGCTGCATGCAAGCAAACGGGCGCGGCAAAGCCGCGCCACCTTTGTCGCGACCAGCACTTACGTGCTCGCCGCGGCGGCACATCCAGGTGCCGGAACGGTTTTGCAAACCACTCAGCTGTTGCATGGAGATAGAGCGGCGGCAGCTGCCATGACTGCAAGAACCCCACCAGTGCCGGCGGCGTGCATGGCTTCCGCGATGCCGTGCTAACGCCCGCGGTGGTGCCCAACGCACTGGCGTTGCAAGACCAGCCGGATTCCACTCAGCGCAGCCAACTGCGGGTTGTGGAAATCCGGTTTTATCCACCCCAGAAGGAAGCGATTGATGAAAAAGTTCATGACGGCGATGATTTTGACGGCAACAGTGGCTGCGCCCGTGGCGTACGCTGGTCCCGGCTTTGAGTTCGGTGCAAACATTGCCAGGACGACAACATCGGGATATGGAAATTCATCTGATTTTGGATTGACAGCCGGCTACGATTTCAATCAATCGATTGGCGTAGAGGGTGGCTATGAGTCGTTGATGGGCTATGAAATGACGTTGCTGAGCATGAGCGCTCTCGGCCGTTACCGAATTGCCGACCGCGTCCATCTCCTTGGATTATTGGGCATGTCGTATTGGACTGAGAGCCCGACCGGCAAGTACAAAGCCAGTGGCATCGATCCGCTGCTGGGCGTGGGTTTGTCTTATCACTTGACCAAGGCCATCAGCATTCGCGGCGAATATCAATTGGTGCCGCACTTTAACGGTCTCGGCACGAATTTGAATACGTTTATGATCGGCGTCAATTATCGTTTTTGAACAAAAATCAGGCGCATGCATTCGCAACGTGCAATAACCGGGCGCAACGACACCGGCATGCGCGTGCACCCTAACCGGATCCCGGCGGCGCTCAGCCTCTGCCACCGCTGATGCCGATGACCTGGCCGTTGATGTAGGTGGCGGCGTCCGCACACAACAAGCCCGCCAGCGCGAATCTGCTCGCCGGAGGACGCGGCATCGCCGATCGGCGCGGCGATGATGCCTGCCGGGCGCGCCCACGTTGGCGGTCACGCCGCGGCTGCCGTTTCGCGGGCCAGCGCGCGCCGCTGGTGCTGGTGATCAGCACACGGCGCACGGGAGTGGACGGGTTCATGGCGTGGCGCTCCCGAAGGCGATCAATGCCTGGCCTTGCGCCAGCGCTGCATCGCCTTGCTGCACCAGGAAACGATACTGCGCGGCTGCGGGCAGCGCGCTCTGCCGCCGGACCTCGATGCGCAGCGGCTGCGTCAGCGACACCCATTGCCCCTGCAGGCGTACGCCGCGCAACGCAGCCAGCAGCCCGGCCGGTGCGGGCTCCGCAATGCCAGCGCGAGCCAACAATGCGCCGTGCACGGCGGCGGCCTGCGCGCCGTACTCGCAGGCGTGCAGCGCATGCAGGCGGCCGTCGCGCAGCAGCGGATGCGCGACGCCCGGCGCGTCGGCCTCGGCCTCGAGATGCTCGGCGTCCCAGCGCAGCACGCGCGCGATCAGCGCCATGGCGCCGGCATGCGGGATCATCCCGGCCCAGGCGCTGCGCGTCAGCATGGCGTCTCGCCGCGCGGCCAAGTCAGCAGCAGCGCCGCCAGCAGATTGGCGGCGATGCCCAGCGCCACGGTCAGCCCCAATGCGTGCAGCACCGGCAGCGGCGCCAGCGCGTACAGCCCGAACGCAAGCAGCGTGGAAGCCGCGCACACCAGCGTGGCATGCAGGGTGCGCAGGCGCTCGGCGGCATCGGCGCCGCGCGCGCGCTCGAAGAACAGCGCGTAGTGCAGGCCCAGGCCGGCGCCCAGCAGCAGCGCCACCAGGTGGAACAGGTTCAGCGGTCCGGCCAGCACGCGCAGCGCCGCCAGCGTCAGCAACTGCGCCAACAGCACCGCCGCCAGCACGCGCAGCGCCGGTCGCAGCCGGCGCAGCCCCAGCACGACCAGCAGCGCCAACAGCGCGCCGGCGCCGGCCAGCGCGCGCAGGATATGCGCGCGATAGCCGGCGATCCAGGCCTCGCTCTGCACCTTCAGGTCGACCAGGCGCACGGCGCCGTGGGTTGCGGCGGCGGCGCGCGCCAGCGCCGCGGCATCGCGCACGCCGCCGACCAGACCGAGTCCGAACCAGCGCCCGTCGCGCTGCACCAGCAGCGCGCGCAGCACGCCGCCCAGCGGTGTGCGCTCGAATGCTTGCGGGGTCAGCGGCGGCAGCGCCCGCGCCAACTGCACGTCGCGCTGAAACGGCGCGAATACACCCGCGCGGTATGGCAGGCCGACCAACGCCTGGGCGAGCGCCGCGTGCAGCTGCGCGCGATCCGGCAGGCGCGCCTGGCGCGCGCGCTGCACGGTGATCGGCGGCAGGTAGGTGCTGGGCAGCAGCAGGCTGTCCAGCGCGCCGTCGCGCAGCAGTGGCGCGAAAGCCGGCGCCGCCAGCGCGCTGCGCGTCAGCACCTGCTGCGCGCTGGTGCCCTCGATCACCAGCAGATAGCGCACGCCGGGGGCGCCCAGCGCCTGGCGCAGCTCGGTTTCCTGCCGCAGCAGCGGTAGCGGTACCGGCGTCAGCGTGGACAGGTCGTTCTGCCACCACGGCGCACTCGTCAGCGCGATTACCGGCAGCGCGGCGGCGCCCAGCAGCAGCGCCAGCGTGCGCGCATGGGGCCACCGCGACACGGCGCGCGCCAGCCGTGCCAGCGCCGCCGACCGGCCGGCATCGCGTTGCGTCCGCGGCAGCAGCGCGGGCAGCAGCCAGCGCGTGCTCGATCCGGCCGCCAGGATGCCGCACAGCGTGAACAGCGCGAGTTGCGCCAGCCCCGCCACACCGGCGGCGAAGAAGGCCAGATAGGCCACTGCCGTCGAGGTCATGGCCAGCAGCAGCACCGGCCCGAGCAGGCGCGCCGTGTCGCGCGGGTCGGTATCGGCGCGGCGGTGGCTGAGCAGGCGCAGCGGATACTCCTGCGCAACGCCCAGCAGGGTGACCCCGAAGGCCAGGGTGAGGCCGTGCACCTGCCCGTAGACCAGCGTCAGCACGGCAGCGCCGGCGGCGGCGGCGGAGGCCAGCGGCAGCGCCGCCAGCAGCACCGCGCGCACGTCGCGGTAGGCCAGCAGCAGCAGCGCCAGCAGGCCCAGCGCGGACAGCCAGCCGATGCGCTCGGCCGTGTTGCGCGTCAGCGTCTGCACCACCACGCCGAAGTAGCCCGGGCCGCTGATCTGCAGCCGCGCCTGTGCGTGATCCGGCAATGCCGCGTAGGCGCGCTCGATGTCGGCCACGACGCGCGCCTGCGCGTTCGGATCGAAGCCGGTCGCGCGCGTTTCCAGCAGCAGCAGCGCGGCGCCATCGGCGTACCACACGCCGTGACGCAGCGGCGGCGCGGCGCGCGGCGCCCAGGCCTCGGCCAGCTTCAGTGTTTCCAGCGTCGGATCGGCCGGCAGCAGCGGCTTCAGCAGGCTGGCGCCGGGCGAGCCCAGATCGTCCAGGCGCTGTTCGAGTTGTTCGTGCAGGTAAGCGGCGTCGAAGCGGTGATGGTCCAGCGTCGGCGCCAGCAGATAACGGTAGGGCAGCAGGCCGGGTGCGATCTGCGCCAGTCCGCCGCCGCCGTTCTGCACGCTGGCGAACGCGCCGCTGGCCGCCAGGCGCCGGCGCAGGCCCGTGCTCAGCGCCGCGCCGCGCGCCGCGTCAGGCGTGCGGATGGCCAGGATCAGCGTGCGCGCCCCGGCGCCCTGGCCCAGTTCATGCAGCAACAGGCTCTGCAATGGCGTGCGCGGCGCCGGCAGGAATGCGCGCAGGTCGCCGCTGACGCGCAGATGCGTGACCGCGTAGCCGCCCAGCGCCGCCAGCGCCAGCAGCCAGCCGGCCAGCAACGCAGCGCGCGCGCTCAATGGCCGCCGGCGCACAGCGTGGCCAGCGCGGCGGGCGTCGGCGCGGCCGGCAGCGGCGCGTCGCCCAGCGCGCCCAGCAGCGTGAAGCTGGTGTCGCCATCGGCCTGGTCGACACGCATGCAGCGCATCGCGGTGCCCGCGCCGTCGATGCTGATGTCGCGGATGCGCTGGGCCACGGCGGCGCTGCGCGGCGCCAGATCCAGCGTCCACGCCGCCGAATTGCCGTAGGCATGCAGGGTGAAGGTCTTCTGCAACGCCGCCGCGTTGCCGGAGAGCAGCGCTACGAAGCCGCCCAGCAGATCCTTGAGTTCCGGCGCATGATCCAGCGTGAAGTGCCGGGGCGCGCCGCTGCCGCGTTGCAGGGTGGCGCTGTCGCCGTCGATGGTGGTGGTTTCCGGGTAAGGCGAAACCACGCTGCGCGTCAGCCGCGTGCCGCCCAGCCAGGCCATCTCGCCGCGCAGCACCAGCGGCCGGTCAAGCATGCCGATGAAGCGTACTTCGATGTACGCGGTGCGCGCCGGCGCCGGACGCGCCAGCCCGCGTACCAGCGCCGCCGCGCGGTCAGGTGCCGGTGCCGCCAGCACCCGCGTGCCGGCAAGCAGCATCAGCAGCAGTGCGCAGGTACGGATCATCGGCAGGCGCGGCCCAGAAGTCATAGAAGTTGAACCAGTTGTAGGGATGTGCGTGCAACTGCTCTTCGATGCGCGTCGCGTAGCGTGCCGCCAGCGCCGCCAGGACCGGTGCGCGCGCGCTGGCTGTGCGCGGCAGATCGATCCGCGGTGCGAAGGCCTCGAAGCGCAGATGGTAGCGGTCGCGGCCGAGATAGATGCCGAAGCCCAGCAGAACCGGCACGCCCAGCGCCGCCGCGACCCGCCACGGCGCGGCCGGAAAATGCGCCGGCGCGCCCAGTAGGGGCGCCGGCACGGTCGGCTCGGTGGCGCGCGCGCGATCGCCCAGCATGGCCAGCAGGGCACCGCCGCGCGCGGCTTCGCCCATGCCCAGCATGACCGCTGTGGCGCCCTGCGCGGCATCGATCACCTGCGCGCGCAACTCCGGCGCGAGGGCTTCGAGCAGCACGTTCAACGCCGGCGTCTGCTGGCGGTCCAGCACCAGGCGCAGGGGAATCTGCGGCGCGCGGCCGGCCAGCGCGCGCAGCGCCTCGAAGCTGCCCAGGTGCGCACCCACCAGCAGCGCGCCGCGGCCCGGCGCCAGCGCATCCAGCAACGCATCCAGTCCGCTGACCTCGAAGCGCAGGCCGCGTTCGCCGTGCGCCAGCAAAAACACCCGGTCCAGCGTGGTGGCGGCGAATGCATGGAAATGGCGCAGCACGTCGCGCGCGCGCGCCGGGCGGCCCAGTACGCGCGCCAGGTAGGTGCGCGAGGCGCGGCGCTCCGGTCCGCGGCGCAGGAAAAAATACAGCGTGATCGGGTACAGCAGCAGCCGGGCGGGCAGGCGCCCGACACGCAGACCGATGCAGCGGATCAGCCACAGCGCGAACCAGCCGCCGCCCTCGCGCCGGCCTTGCCAGGCGCTGTTCACGCCGGCTGCGTCCGCAGGCGTCCGCTGGCGATCAGCCGCGCCGCGGCGGTGATTTCGAACCGCCACGCCGCATCGGCGGCACCGGGAATGATCACCAGCGCGGCGGCCTGCGCGGGCGCCAGCGGCGTGTGGAACTTGGCCTCCACCACCTCGACGATGGCCAGGTCGTGGCGGGCCAACAGCGCCGCCAGGGCGTCCAGCAGCAGCACGCCCGGCACCAGCGCGCGGCCGGGAAAGTGGCCGGCCAGGCACGGGTGAGTGGGCGCGACGCACAGCGTGTCGTGCAGTGCGGCGGGCGTGTTCATGTGCGGACGGCGGCGGCGCGCGCGGGGAGCATGCGCGGGCGGGTTGCTCAAACGACCTGCGTTTGGCGCTCGCGCTCGATGTGCTGGGCCAGCGCGCGCAGATTGGAAAAGATGCGACGGTTGTCCGGATGGTCGGCGCGCAGGTGGATGCCGTAGTGGCGCGACACCGCCAGCGCGATCTCCAGCGCGTCGATCGAATCCAGGCCCAGGCTGCCGCCGAACAGCGGCGCATCCGGATCGATCCGCTCGGGCGCGGTTTGTTCGAGATTGAGGCTGCTGACGATCAGACAGGCCAGTTCGTGCTCGGCGGGACTTTGCATGGGCATGGCTGGGCAGGATGCGGCAAGGCCGCGTCAGGCGCGGCGGCGGGGGCATTGTAACATCGCGGTTTTCACGCTCCCGCGCTGCGTGCCGATGCCTGTGTCCCCACCCGACGCGTTCTCCGCCACGGAGCCTGCCGCGCTGCGTATCGGACTGGCCGATCCCGCCGCGCCGCCGTCGCCGGACACCCTGGCGGTGTTCGATTTCGACACGGATGTGCGCGCCGATGGCGGCGTGCCGCTGCGGCTGCAGGTGCCGCTGCGGGTGCCGCCGGGCGCATCCCTGCACAGCGAGCGCTGGCAGGTGGCGGCGCCGGTCCGCGGCGGCCGCGACGGCGCCATCCGCCATGCCCGCGGCGGCGGCTGGATGGTGGCCACGTTGGAGCTGGACGAAGCCGCCCACGGCGGCATCGAAGCCGCCAGCGCCGCGGCTTACGCCGCCCTGATCGCGTTCCAGTCCGCGCAACCGGAGCGCCACGTGCTGCGCATCTGGAACTACTTCGCCGACATCAACGCCGGCCATGGCGACGCCGAGCGCTACAAACTGTTCTGCGCGGGCCGTCGCCGCGGCATGGGCGCCGGTTTCGATGGCGCCTACCCGGCCGCCACCGCGGTCGGCCATCGCGATCCGGCGCGCGGTCTGGTCGTGTACTGGCTGGCCTGCGCGCGGCCGGGAACGCGGATCGAGAATCCGCGCCAGGTCCCCGCTTGGCGCTATCCGCGCCAGTACGGTCCGACACCCCCAGGCTTCGCGCGCGGCGTGCGCCTGCCGGGCGGCGCGCTGGCCATCTCCGGCACCGCCAGCATCGTCGGCCACGCCTCGCTGCATCCCGGCGATTGCGCCGCGCAGTTGCGCGAGAGCCTGGCCAACATCGCCGCGCTGCAGGCGGCCGCCGGACTGTCGCCGGGCTTCGATCCGGGTGTACCGCTGAAAGCCTATCTGCGCCACGCGGCCGATCTGCCAGCGCTGCGCGCCGGGCTGCCGGCCGGTGTGCCGGCGCAGGTGCTGCTGGGCGACATTTGCCGCCATGAATTGCTGGTGGAGATCGATGGCTGGCGCTGAGCGGATACCGCGCAACGCGCCGGATCGGCGCGCGGCGGGTCAGCCCAGGTCCTTGGCGTAACGCAGCGCGTCGCCGCCGTCCTCGTAGTAGCCGGCGTGCAGCCCGTGGCGCCGGTAGCCGCGCGTTTCGTAAAGCCGCTGCGCGGCGCGGTTGCTCACGCGCACCTCCAGGCGCATGCGCTGGCAGCGGCGGCGGCGCGCAGCGGCCTCGGCGGCGCGCAGCAGCGCCGCGCCGACACCGCGGCCGCGCGCTTCCGGCGCGCTGGCCAGCGAGTACAGCCGCGCGCTGGCGCTGCCGCGGCGGAAGAACAGCACCGCCGCGCCCAGCAGGTTGCCGTTGTCGGTGGCCACCAGCACCAGCGCGGAGTCGCTGTCGATGTGGCGGCGGTACTGCGCGCGGCTGATCAGGTCCGAACGGAACACGCGCGTCTCCAGGCGCAGCAGCGCGTCGAGGTCGACGGCGTCGGCGCGGCGCACGTGTACGCGCCCAGGCGGCTCGGGATCGGCGGTCATCAGCACGGCGCGCACGGTAGTGACAGCGGGGCCGTATCGCAAGCGCCGCGGGTGAACACGGCGGACACGGCCGCGAGCATGGGCGCGCGCCGGACCGCCGCCGGCCCGGTGCGATTGCCTGAGCGGCGCATGCACGGGCGCCGCCGCCGCCCTTGCGCGCGCGCGCCGCTGTGCCAAACTCGCGCCGCCCGCGCGCCGGTCCACGCCCCACGCGGTTCTCACGCATGCGCGAGGCGCCATGGCCCGGCTGGTCATCGTTGTCGAAAAAGCTTCGGACTGGGGCTCGTACTACCCGTCCGACAATGTCGTTTCCGCCATGGACTACCTGCGCGAGCCGGTGGGCGGCGAGGAGCGCACGCACGTCATCAACCTGTGCCGCACCTACAAGTACCTGGGCACCGGGTATTACGTGTCGCTGCTGGGCGAGGCGCGCGGCCACCGCGTGATCCCCTCGGTGCGCACCATCAACGATCTGCGCCGGCGCTCGCTGTACGGGCTGGATGTCGAGGATCTCAACCAGAAGCTGGCCAACTTCCTGCCCGCCGGCGGCCGCGATACCACCGACTTCGGCATCCTGGTGTACTTCGGCGAAACCTCGTACCCGCAATTGCGCGAGCTGGCGCGCGGCGTGTTCGAGGCGTTTCCGTCGCCGCTGCTGCGCATCGAGTTCGAGCGCGAGCGCATGTGGCGCATCAGCGCCATCAAGCCGATCGGCCTGCACACTCTGGACGACCCCCAGGAGGACGCCTTCGCGCAGGCGCTGGACAGCTTCTCGCGCAAGCTGTGGCACCGCCCGCGCGCGCGCCGTCTGTACCGCTACGACATCGCCATGCTGGTCGATCACAACGAGGTGATGCCGCCGTCCAACAAGAAGGCGCTGAAGAACTTCATCGCCGCCGGCAAGGAGCTGGGCATCGAGGTCGACCCGATCGACAAGGGTGACTACACGCGCCTGGCCGAGTACGACGGCCTGTTCATCCGCGAGACCACGGCGCTGGACCACCACACTTACCGCTTCGCGCACAAGGCCGAGCGCGAGGGCATGGTGGTGATCGACGATCCCACCTCGATCCTGCGCTGCACCAACAAGATCTACCTGCACGACCTGCTGCGCGCCAAGAAGCTGGCCACGCCGCGCACCGAGATCCTGTACCGCGACGATCCCAAGCAGTTGCGCGAGCTGCCCGAGCGGCTGGGCTTTCCGATGGTGCTGAAGATTCCCGACGGCTCGTTCTCGCGCGGCGTGGTCAAAGTCGAGGAAAGCGACGCGCTGGACAAGGCCGCCGCCGAGCTGTTCCAGCACACTGCCCTGGTGATCGCGCAGGAGTTCCTGTTCACCGAGTTCGACTGGCGCATCGGCGTGCTCAACCACGAGCCGCTGTACGCCTGCCAGTACGCGATGGCGCGCGGCCACTGGCAGATCTACAACCACGGCGCCAAGGGCACCGCCAAGAGCGGCGGCTTCAAGACGCTGCCGGCGCGCGAGGCGCCGCCCGAGGTGATTAAGCTGGCGCTGCGCGCCACGCAGCCGATCGGCGACGGCTTCTACGGTGTCGACATCAAGCAGACGCCGGAGCGCACGGTGGTGATCGAAGTCAACGACAACCCGTCGGTGGACGCCGGCGTCGAGGACGCCTACCTGGGCGAGGACCTGTACCTGCGCGTGATGCAGGAATTCCTGCGCCGCCTGGAGCGCAAGCGGCTGGGCATCAACGGCTGACGGCCCGGAACCCGGCTGCCGGAACCGGCGCATCGCCACTCGTATCGTGCCGATCGCGGTGCGCGCATCAGGACTCGGCGCCGCCGTCCCGCCCGGCGCACCGCGCCGCGCCGGCACCATCATCCCGGACGGCCCGTGCTTGATTGGATGTCATCCCGGACGGCGCACTCCTTCTCTTGACGTCATCCCGGACGGTGCGCAGCATCGGGCCGGGATCCAGACGGGCACCGCGCCAATGCGTGCGCCACCCGATCGAACGACATGCGAGCCAGGCCGTTACGGCTCAGTCACTGGATCCCGGGTCCCGCCTGCGGCGGACTCGGGATGACACCAGAAAGCAAAACGGTACGTCCGATAGCGCACTACTTCTCTCAACAGCTTCCCCGACGGCGCACCCCCTTCCATCGATGTCCTCCCGGACGTGTCCCCTTCGGACATCCTCCTGGAAGCGCCGCCTTCTGATGTCCCCCGCCTGGAACGTGATGTCCTCCCGGACGGCCCGTGCCTGATTGGATGTCATCCCGGACGGCGCGTGAGCGCCGAGCCGGGATCCAGGCAGGCTCGCCGCGAGCGCGCGCCACGCGATCCGCACGCGCACGATGCAGTCGTCCGGCCCCGCGCGGATGCCTGCCCGGGATGCTGTCGCACCCTCACACGCCGCGGTGCTTGCCGCGGTAGGGCGCGTACCAGGCACGGATGCGGGCAAGCTCGGCGTCCCGATCGGGGCCCATGGTCAGCAACGGGCCGAGGCCGATGGTTTTGCTGGGATAGTCGA
>JAJYQO010000038.1 GCA_021794575.1 Pseudomonadota bacterium
TGCGCCGTCTACGGTGGCGCCCCCGGCGCGCGTCGGGCAATTCAGCGGACGCACGCTTACAATGTCCGTGCGGGCGGCGCCTGGGCTCGGCTGTACGAGCCATATCTCCGCCCGGGAGGCGAATCATGGCCACGCTCGAAATTCTCGAATTCCCCGATCCGCGCCTGCGCATCGTGGCGCAGCCGGTGACGCGCTTCGATGCCGCGCTGGCGCAACTGGTGCGCGACATGTTCGAAACCATGTACGCCGCGCCCGGTATCGGCTTGGCCGCCACCCAGGTCAATGTGCACCAGCGTCTGCTGGTTGCGGACGTCAGCGAGGCGCACGACCAGCCGCTGGTGCTGGTCAACCCGCGCATCCTGGCGCAGCACGGTGCGCAGACCTACCAGGAGGGATGCCTTTCGGTACCCGGCATCTTCGCCGATGTCGACCGTGCGCTGGCCATCAGCGTCGAGGCCGAGGACATCACCGGCAAGACCTTCATGCTGGACGCCAGCGACTTGCTGGCGGTATGCATCCAGCACGAGATGGACCACCTGCAGGGCAAGCTGTTCGTCGATTACCTCTCGCCGCTGAAGCGCGAGATGGTGCGCCGCAAGCTGGACAAGCGGCACCGCCAGGCCGCCACCGCCTGAGCATGCACGCCGAACCCCTGCGGCTGGTGTTCGCCGGAACACCGGCTTTTGCCGTGCCCTGCCTCGAAACCTGCCTGCGCACGGAGGGTGCGCGCGTCGTGGCGGTGTGCACGCAGCCCGATCGCCCGGCCGGTCGCGGCCGCACGCTGACGGAGAGCCCCGTCAAGCAGGCCGCGCTGGCGGCCGGGGTGCCGGTGCTGCAACCCGAGTCGATGAAGCCGCGCGCGGTGCAGGAGCAATTGGCCGCGCTGGCGCCGGATCTGCTGGTGGTGGTGGCCTACGGCCTGATCCTGCCGCGCGCGGTGCTGGCGCTGCCGCGCCAGGGCTGCTGGAACGTGCACGCGTCGTTGCTGCCGCGCTGGCGCGGCGCGGCGCCGATCCAGCGCGCGCTGGCCGCTGGTGATGCCGAGACTGGCGTCTGCCTGATGCGGATGGAGGCGGGTCTGGACAGCGGCCCGGTGCTGCTGCGCGCCGCCACGCCGATCACTGCCGAGGACACCGGCGGCAGCCTGCACGAGCGTCTGGCGCAATTGGGCGCGCGCCTGCTGGCGCAGGGTCTGACGCGGCTGCGCGACGGCAGCCTGCCGGTCGCGCAGCCGCAACCCGCGGAGGGCGTCACCTACGCGCACAAACTGGACAAGGCCGAGGCACTGCTCGACTTCGGCAGACCCGCCGTGGAACTCGCGCGCCTGGTGCGCGCCTTCGACCCGTGGCCGGTGGCTGAAGCCACGATCGCCGGCGAACGCGTGCGTCTCTGGCGCACGCTGGCGTTGCCCGCCGCCGCAACCCGCGGCGTTGCGCCGGGCGCCGTGGTGGCGACCGCCGCCGAAGGCATCGATCTGGCCACCGGCGCGGGTGTGCTGCGCGTGCTGGAACTGCAGCGGCCGGGCGGGCGACGCATGGATGCGCGCATCTATCTCAACGGCCACCCCGCGCTGCGCGGCCCCGCATGAACACCGACACCCGCGCCGTGGCGGCGCGTGCGCTGGCGCAGGTGGCGTTGTCCGGCCACTCGCTGCGCGAGGCCTTGGCGCTGACGCTGCCAACATTGACGGACGCGCGCGAACGCGCCTTCGCCAGCACGCTGGTGCACGCCGGTGCGCGCGGCTGGTTGCGCTGGAACGCGGCGTTGTTGCTGCTGCTGCACAAGCCGCTGCCGCGGCGTCTGGGCGACCTGCAAGCGTTGCTGGTGCTGGGCCTGGCGCAGTTGGAAGACCTCGGCGTACCCGCGCACGCCGCCGTGGCCGCCAGCGTGGAGGGCGCAGCCGCGCTGGGCCACGGCGCGCAACGCGGCCTGGTCAATGCGTTGCTGCGGCGCTGGTTGCGCGAGCGCGGCACGCTGCTGCCGCAGTTGGACGCCAATGCCGAGGCGCGCACGCGCCTGCCGGGCTGGCTGCTGGACGCGCTGACGCGGGATTGGCCGGACGCGCTCGATGCCATCGTCGCCGCCAGCAACCGCGAGGCGCCGCCGATGCTGCGCGTGAATCTGCGTCGCGTGCGCCGCGCGGACTACCTGGCGCGGCTCGCCGAAGCCGGCATCGGCGCACACGCGCACCCGTGGATCGAGACCGCCATCGTGCTCGAGCGCTCGCTGGAGGTCGGCCGTCTGCCGGACTGGGGCGCGGGCGCGTGTGCCGTGCAGGACGGCGCCGCGCAACTGGCGGCGCTGCTGCTCGATGCTCCGCCCGGCGCGCGCGTGCTGGACGCCTGCGCCGCGCCAGGCGGCAAGACCTGCCACATTCTGGAGCGCGGCGCCGTCGCGCTGACCGCGCTGGATGTGGACGCGCGCCGCCTGCCGCGTGTGCGTGAAAACCTCGACCGCCTGGGCCTGACCTGCGATCTGCGCGCAGCCGACGCCCAGCAACCCGCGGCGTGGTGGGACGGCCAGCCCTATGCGCGCATCCTGCTGGACGCCCCATGCTCGGCCAGCGGCGTGCTGCGCCGCCAGCCGGACGTGCGCCTGCACCGCCGCGCCAGCGATCTGCCCGCCCTGCTGGAGCGGCAACGCGCGTTGCTGGACGCGCTGTGGCCGCTGCTAGCACCGGGTGGCACGCTGCTGTACGCCACCTGCTCGATCCTGCGCGCCGAGAACGCCGACCAGATCGCCGGCTTCTTGGACGCGCATGCCGACGCCCAGGCGCAGCCGATCGCGCTGCCGGCCGGACGCCGCGATGGCGCCGGCTGGCAGCTGCTGCCCGGCGATGGCGCGCTGGACGGCATGTTCTATGCCCGCATCGGCAAGCGCGGCAGCAGCTGAATCCGTGGCGATGGCCGCATCGCGACAGCCACCGCGCGGCTACACTGGCGCGCGCCCCAGTCCCGGAGCCCGCCGATGATCCGCATGCACCTTCCGCCACCGTCACGCCCGCGCTTGCACGCATGGGCGCTCGCCCTCGCACTGGCGGGCAGCGCGGCGGCCTTCGCGGCGGCGCCCGGCAGCCCGGTGCAGTACCGCTGGCGCGATGCCCAAGGCAATCTGCACTTCAGCGACACGCTCAGTGCCGTGGCCATCGCGCGCGGCTACGAGGTCGTCAACGCTCAAGGCGTGGTGGTGCAGCACGTGCCCAGCCCGGCCGAGCGCCGCGCCGAACAGGCCGCCGCCGCCGCGCAGGCCAAGCTTGATGCCGCGCGCGCGCATCAGCAGGCGCGGGACGCGCAACTGCTGGCTGCATACCCACACGAATCCGACCTGCGCCTGGCGCTGCAGGCACAGGCCAGCAACATCGAACAATCGATGCGCGCCACCCGCATCAATCTGCAAAGTCAGGAGAGCAGCCTGGCCGACCTGCTGCAGCGCGCCGCCGAGTTCGAGCACGAGAAGAAACCGGTACCGCCGTTCCTGAACAACGACATCGTCAGGCAGCGCGCGGCCGTCGAAGAACAGCGCCAGATCCTGCTGCGCCAGCAGCGCCAGCATGCCGCCGTGCTGGCGGCGATCGCGCCGCAGCTCGAACACTACCGCCAGATCAAGCAACTACAGGACGCACAGGCCAACGGCCAGATACCTTGAGCGTCACGGCGGCGGGGTGTGCACTGCCCATCCCGCACGGCGCGCTCGGCAACTTTGCCCCTGCGGCACGTCCGCGCTGGATCCCGGCTCGGCGCTGCGCGCCGTCCGGGATGACGTCAGAAAGAGCGGGCGCCGGCCGGGATGTGCCGCCCCCAAAAAATCGCAACACGCTCGTCCCGAGTCCCGAGTCCCGAGTCCCGAGTCCCGAGTCCCGAGTCCCGAGTCCCGAGTCCCGAGTCCCGAGTCCCGAGTCCCGAGTCCCGAGTCCCGAGTCCCGAGTCCCGAGTCCCGAGTCCCGAGTCCCGA
>JAJYQO010000098.1 GCA_021794575.1 Pseudomonadota bacterium
AAGCCAACCAGAACATGATGCAGCTTTCCGAGGAGCTCAGCTCCACCGAGAACCGCGTCGCCTTCGCGCGTCAGGCCTACAACGATTCGGTGATGGGCTACAACAATCGCTGCCAGATGTTTCCATCTTCGGTCATCGCCAACAGCTTCGGCTTTACCGCGGCCGAACCGCTGGCCATGGACGATCCGGCCAAGCGCGAGGCACCCAAAGTCTCGTTCACCTGAACTGACCTCACGCCGTGGATTTCTTTGCGCATCAGGCCGACGCGCGGCGTCATTCGCGGCGCATGGTGGTGTTGTTCGTGCTGGCGGTGCTGGCTATCGTCGCGGCCGTCGATGCGCTGATCTTCGTGGTGTTCGGCCTGGCGTCCAGCAACCCGAATGGCGTCATGCAAGTGCCGCTGCAGACGCTGATCGCAGTCAGTCTGGGCGTGATCGGCGTGATCGCGCTGGCGTCGATGTACCGCAGCGCTTCATTGCGCGGCGGCGGTGGCGCGGTGGCGCGCGGTCTGCACGCCACGCCGGTGCCGCCGGACACCAGCAATCCGGCGTGGCGCCGCCTGCGCAACGTGATCGAGGAAGTCGCCATCGCCGCGGGCGTGCCGGTGCCGGAGATTTACGTGCTTGAACAGGAGCCCGGCATCAATGCGTTCGCCGCCGGTTACAGCCCGAGCGATGCCGCCATCTGCGTCACCCAGGGTTGCCTGGAAACGCTCAATCGCGACGAGCTGCAGGGCGTGATCGCGCACGAATACAGCCACGTGCTCAACGGCGACATGCGCCTCAACATCCGCCTGATGGGCGTGGTGTTCGGCATCGTCGTGCTCAGCGTGATCGGACGTCAGTTGCTCAATGCCGCGTTCTGGACGGGCGGCTCGATCGGTGTTGGCGGTGGCCGCGGTCGCCGCGACAACGGCAATGCGCTATGGGCGATCGGACTGGGACTGCTGGTGATCGGAGGCATCGGCGTGTTCTTCGCGCGCCTGATCAAGGCCTCGGTAGCGCGCTCACGCGAGACGCTGGCCGATGCCTCGGCGGTGCAGTTCACGCGCCAGACCAGCGGCATCGCCGGGGCTCTGAAAAAGATCGGTGCCCTGGAGGCCGGATCGCAGTTTACCCAGGTGCATGGCGAAGAGGTCTCGCACATGCTGTTCGGCGAGGGCCATGCCTGGAGCGCGCTATTCGCTACCCATCCACCGCTGGAGCAGCGCATTCGCGCGTTGGAGCCGGGCTTCGACGTGGCCGAGTTCGAGCTGATCGCCAAGCGCTGGCAAAGTCTGGTGCGCAGCCCGCACGGTGACGATCCGCGCGCCAGCGCCACCGGCCTCATGCCGCGCGAAATCCTGATGGCGACGGTGACGGGTGCTGCGGTGGTGTCTGGCACTGCGCCGGCGGTTGCCGCAGCCCCGATTCTGTCGAGCACTGGTTTGCCGAGCGCCGACACGCGCACGCCGATCGCCGCTGCCGCGGTGACTGCGCAGGTTGGTCAGGCCGACCACGCCGATTTCGCCGCCGCCGCGCAGGTGCGCAACGCGGTGCCTGGTGAATTGACTGCCGCGGCGCGCTCGCCGCAGCAAGCGCTGCCGCTGGTACTGGCTTTGGCGCTGGCGATGGAAGGCGCGGCGCGCGCGCAGCAGGCGCAACTGATCGCGCAGGCTTTTGCCGCCCCGGTAGCCGAAGCGGTCGGCGCGCTGGTGCCGGCGGTGGCTCGGTTGCATCCACTTACGCGCCTGCCGCTGGCGGCGATGGCCTTCCCTGCGTTGCGGCGACAGCCGCGCGCCGAGATCGAGAAACTGGTCGCGACGCTGGCGCAAATGGCGCACGCCGACGGTGAGGTCGCGCTGGACGAATACTGCCTGGCTACCCTGGTGCGCGTGCAGGCGCTGGACGCGCTGGATCCGGTGCGCGGCTTCGTCGCCGGCAGCCGCAAGCTGATCGACTGCAAGGATCAGGCGTTGCTGGTGCTGGCGCTGCTGGCCGAGTTCGGTCACGACGATGCTGCTGGTGCGGCACGCGCGTTCCAGCTCGGCGTGCAGGAAATGCTGCCCGATCTCGGCGCGTCCTATGTGCCGCCCGAGCACTGGCAAGCGCAACTCGATGCCGCGCTGGCGCAACTCGACCGGCTCGCACCTGCAGGCAAGGAACTGCTGGTGCGCGGTCTCACCCGCGCAGTGCGCGAGGATGGCCAGGTGCGCGTCGCCGAGGCCGAACTGCTGCGCGTGGTTTGCGCGGCGCTGCATTGCCCGCTGCCACTCGTGTTGGGCGAACCACAGGTCGCCTAGGCCACGGGCGACACGCGTCCCAGAAACAGATCGGCGGCGCGCTCGGCGATCATGATGGTGGGTGCATTGGTATTGCCGCTGGGCAGGTCCGGCATCACCGAGGCGTCCGCCACGTACAGATTCTCGATACCGCGCACGCGCAATCCCGCGTCCACCACTGCGCCGGCGTCCAGGCCCATGCGGCAGGTGCCGACCGGGTGGTAGATGGTTTCGGCCTTGCGCCGGATGAACGCGTTCAGCCCGGCCTCGTCCCGAATGTCGGCGCCGGGGAAAATCTCCGCGCCGCGCACATGGTCGAAGGACGCCTGCGCAAAGATTTCGCGCGCGATGCGGATGCCCTCGCGCAGCAGACGCAGGTCGTGACCCTCGGCGTCGCTCAGATAGTTGGCGTGGATGCGGATCGGCGTGCGCGGGTCCGGGCCTGCGAGTTCCAGCCAGCCACGGCTGCGCGGGTGCAGTGCGCAGGCATGCAGCGTGTAGCCGCGTCCGGGCAGGCGATGGCGGCCATGGTCGTCGAGCAGTGCCGGCACGAAGTGGAACTGCAGGTCGCATTCGCCGTCCGACGCGTAACGGCTGCGCACGAAGCCACCGGCTTCGGCAATGTTGGAGGTTCCGATGCCATCGCGGCGCAGCATCCAGCGCAGGCCCACGGCCAGGTCGTTGACGCGATCGTAGGTGGCGTCGCTGTGGCTGCCGATCAGCGTGCAGGTGTCCAGGTGATCCTGCAGATTGGCGCCGACGCCGGGAAGATCCTGCACGACCGTGATTCCCTGTGCGCGCAGCTGCGTTGCGGGACCGATGCCGGAGAGCATCAGCAGGTGCGGTGAGTTGAGCGTGCCGCCGCACAGCACGACCCGACCCGCCTCGACGCGGTGCGAGCGGCCGCGTTGCAGCAACTCGACGGCTTCCGCGCGCGCGCACCGTAACTGCAGGCGCGTTACCAGCGCGCCGGTCAGCACATGCAGGTTGGAACGTCCACGCGCAGGTGCCAGATAGGCGGTCGCGCTGGAGCAGCGTGCGCCCGCGCGCTGGGTGACCTGGTACAGGCCGAAGCCCTCCTGACTGGCGCCGTTGAAATCGTCGTTGTGCGCGAATCCCGCAGCTTGTGCCGCATCCAGCAGGAGGCGGCTGAGTGGATTGACGTGGCGCAGATCGCTGACGCCGAGCGGGCCGCCGGTGCCGTGCCAGGCATCGGCGCCGCGCGTGTTGTCCTCGGCGCGCTTGAAGTAGGGCAGCACCGCCGGCCAGTCCCAGCCCGCGTCGCCGGTAATGCGCGCCCAGCGCGCGTAGTCGGCCGGACGCCCGCGCACATAGCACATGGCGTTGATCGAACTGGAGCCGCCCAGCAGCTTGCCGCGCGGCCACCACAGGCGGCGTCCGTCGAGAGCCGCTTGCGGTTCGGTGAGGTAGTTCCAGTTGTACCGGGTGAGCTTCATCAGCTTGGCCAGCCCCGCGGGCATGTGCACGTAGGGATGCCAATCACGCGCGCCTGCCTCGATCAGCAACACGCGCCGCGCCGGATCGGCGCTGAGCCAGTTGGCCAGCACGCAACCGGCCGAGCCGGCGCCGACGATGATGTCGTCGTAGTCCATTTCGGTGTTGCCTGCAAAGCCAGTGTGCGCATCATGCACCATGCCGGACGCCGGCACGGGCGGCAGCCCCACGCGCTTGGTCATGCGCGGGCCCGGACTATCCGAGGCACTCGGGCCAGAGCGCCAGCGTTGCGGCGGAACGTAGCATTGCTGCACTCGCCCGACCTGCCCCGCCGGCCGGTCGTGTCGATCAGCCGGCGATGTAGCGCTGCAGCTGCTCGATCTCCTCGGCCTGGTCATCGATGATGGCCTTGACCAGGTCGCCGATCGAGATCACGCCGCGCACCTGGCCTGCTTCGACCACGGGCAGATGGCGTACGCGGCTGTCCGTGCACAGACGCATGCAGGCCTCGACGCTGTCGTCGAGGGATACGGTGAGCACCGGCGCGGTCATGATCTCGCGCACCGGCGTGTCCGCCGAGGCGCGGCCGCGCAGCGCCACCTTGCGTGCGTAATCGCGTTCGGATACCACGCCGAGCAGTTGCGTGCCCTGCATCACCAGCAGCGCGCCGATACCCTCCTGCGCCATGCGCCTGAGCGCGTCCAGGACGCTGGCGTCGGGTGCTACCGCGTGGATGGCGCGGCCTTTGGATTCGAGCAGATGCTTGACTTGGCGCATGGCTCCTCCGGCTCGTGACGACACCCTCCAGTCTAGCGCGCGCGTGTCGGCACGGCTTGACGCAAGCTTATATTTCTATAAAACTGGAAATATGGAATTGATCGAAAGCCTGGCAGCGCTCAAGGCACTGGCCCATCCCACCCGGCTCGGCCTGTATCGCGCGCTGGTGCAGGCTGGGCCACAGGGCCTGCCGGTGGGCGCACTGGCCGACCAGCTGGCGGTGCCGGGCTCCACCCTCAGCGCGCATCTGCGCGTGTTGCGCGCGGCCGGCCTGGTGCTGGATGCGCGCGAGGGCCGCGTGATCCGCTGCCGTGCCGATTACATGCGCATGGACGCGCTGCTGGCTTATCTCACCGAAAACTGCTGCGCCGGCGCTGCACCCTGCGTGCCGCGGCCGGCTTGCAAACCCGCATCCGCCACAACGAGGCCGTCGCGCCATGAAACGCTTCCACGTGCACGTCGACGTCGCTGACCTCGCCGCCAGCGTCCGTTATTACCAGACCCTGTTCGGTTGCCCACCCAGCGTCCTCAAACTGGACTACGCCAAGTGGATGCTGGACGACCCGCGACTGAACTTCGCCCTCTCGCAGCGTGGGCGTGCGCCAGGATTGGACCACCTAGGCCTGCAGGTCGAGAGCGTGGAAGAGCTGGCCGAGATCGGCGCGCGCCTGCGCGCGGCCGATGCCGTCAGCCTGGCCGAGCAGGGCACCACCTGCTGCTATGCACGTTCCGACAAGTTCTGGAGCGAGGATCCACAGGGCTTGCGCTGGGAGAGTTTCCGCAGCATGGGGACAGCTGCTACCTACCACGCGCCGAGTGCGCAGGAGAGTCCAGCAATGATCTGCTGCGGCCCGCAGACCGGTGCGCCCCAGATGGCGAAGGCATCCGCGTGCTGCGAACCGGTCGCGGTTCAACCTGTTGCGCCGGGCTGCTGCGCGGGAGACTGCGCATGAGCGCCCCTGTCTACAACGTGTTGTTCCTGTGCACCGGCAACTCGGCGCGCAGCATCCTGGCCGAGGCGCTGCTCAACGTGCTCGGCGGGGGACGCTTCCGCGCATACAGTGCCGGCAGTCATCCGGCCGGGCGTGTGCAGCCGCTGGCGATCGAACTGGCGCGTGAGTTGGGTTATGACGTCGCGCAACTGCGCAGCAAGTCCTGGGACGAATTCGCCGCACCGGACGCGCCGCACATGGATTTCCTCCTCACTGTCTGCGACAGCGCTGCCGGCGAAACCTGCCCGTTGTGGCCCGGCCATCCCGCCACCGCGCATTGGGGCGTGCCCGATCCGGTGGCGGTGCGGGGCGATGAGGCCATGCGTCGTATCGCCTTCCGGCAGACGCTGCTGGCGCTGCGTCAGCGCATCGAGCTGCTGATCGCCCTGCCGGATGTGAAACTGCGCGGCCTCGAAGCGCGCACGAACCTGGAAGCCATTGCCCGGACCGCCGCGACGGCTTGAATCACGCGCAATTCCCCGATCCCATCCGCGGCGCATCCCGGCGCCACCGCCACCGAGAACCCGCCCCGATGCTGCTGGCCATCGCTATCTTCGTGCTGACCCTGGTGTTCGTGATCTGGCAACCGCGCGGTCTCGGCATCGGCTGGAGCGCGTTGGGCGGCGCCGCGCTGGCGCTGGTGCTGGGAGTGATCCACTGGCACGACATCCCGGTGGTCTGGCACATCGTGTGGGACGCCACATTCACCTTCGTCGGGCTGATCGTGATCTCGTTGATTCTCGACGAGGCCGGATTTTTCCACTGGTCCGCGCTGCACGTGGCGCGCTGGGGGGCGGGTGACGGGCGGCGCATGTTCGTGCTGATCGTGCTGCTGGGCGCGGTGATCTCGGCATTCTTCGCCAACGATGGCGCCGCCCTGATCCTCACTCCGATCGTGCTGGCCATGCTGCTGGCGCTGGGTTTCGCGCCTGCGGCGGCGCTGGCGTTCGTGATGGCCTGCGGTTTCGTGGCCGACACCACGTCCCTGCCGCTGGTGATTTCCAACCTGGTCAATATCGTCAGCGCCGGCTACTTCGGCGTGCCCTTCGACCGCTACGCCGCGGTGATGGTGCCGGTGAACCTAGCCGCACTGGCCGCGACGCTGCTGGTGCTGTACGCCTTCTACCGGCGCGACATCCCGGTGCGCTACGAACTGGCGAAGTTGCAAGATCCGCGCGATGCCATCCGCGACCCGCTGGTATTCCGTGCCGCCTTTCCGGTGCTCGCGCTGCTGCTGATGGCCTATTTCGTCACCGCGCATTACCACGTGCCGGTGTCGCTGGTGACCGGCAGCGCCGCGCTGCTGATGCTGGCGCTGGCCGGGCGCTGGTGGGCGGGTGGGCGCGACGCGCGGATCAGCGTGCGCCGCGTGCTGAAAGGCGCACCCTGGCAGATCGTCCTGTTCTCGCTGGGCATGTATCTAGTGGTTTACGGGCTGCGCGATGCCGGGCTGACGACTTACCTGGCGCAGGCGCTCGAAGCCATCGGCCGGCACGGAGTGTTCGTCGCTGCGCTGGGCACGGGCTTCATCAGCGCCGGGCTGTCGGCGGTGATGAACAACATGCCCACGGTGCTGATCGGCGCGCTGGGCATCCATCATGCGCAGGCGCTGAGCGGGCCGGTGCGCGAGGCGATGATCTACGCCAACGTCATCGGCTGCGATCTCGGTCCCAAGTTCACCCCGATCGGATCGTTGGCCACGCTGCTGTGGCTGCACGTGCTGGACCGCAAAGGGGTGCATATCGCCTGGGGTATGTATTTTCGCGTCGGCGTCCTGCTGACCACGCCGGTGCTGCTGATCACATTGCTCGCGCTGGCGGCGCGGCTGACGCTGGGCTGATCACTTCGGCAGATACGCCGGACCGCCCAGTTGACGCATCTGTTGCTCGATCCATGCGGCGCGGCGCAGCACATAGGACGAAGGGCGGTTGGCGTGATAGATGTGCGGGTTGGGCAGTGTCGCGGCCAGCAGCGCGGCTTCACGCGGGGTGAGTTGCGCGGGCGACTTGTGGAAGTAGGCATGACTGGCGGCGTCGACGCCGAAGATACCGTTGCCCAGCTCGGCGATATTCATGTAGATCGTCAGGATGCGCTGCTTGGGCAGGTTGAGGGTGAGCAGCACGGTGAACCAGGCCTCGATGCCTTTGCGCACGAAGCTGCGACCATCCCACAGGAACAGGTTCTTGGCGGTCTGCTGGGTGATGGTGCTGGCGCCGCGCAGGCGTGCGCCGCTATCGGCGGCATCGATGGCATCCTGGATTTCGCCGAAGTCGAAGCCCCAGTTGCTGGGGAAGGTCTGGTCTTCGCCGGCCACCATGGCCAGCGGCGCCCATGGTGAAACCGCGCGCCATGGCACGAAGCGATAACGGATACGGTATGACGTGTCGCCGCGCAGTCGCGCGCCGAGCCAGCGCTCGATCATCACCGCGCTGACCGGCGGCGGCAGCCAGCGCAGCGGCAGCACCAGCAGCTCTGACAGCAGCACCCAGGCCAGCAGCGCGCGCCACAGGTAGCGCAGGAAACGGCGGCGGGATTTGGCTTTTGCGGCCATGGCGCGCGTGGAATGGGATGCGGGAGTATAGGTGCGAGGCTTGATCGTGGCGCGCGCGGCCGCATGTCCGGGGTTCGACTCGACGAGGCGCTGATGAGCACGGCCGATTACCTGCAACCTTTCCTGCTCGAACGCGCCGGCGTGCGTGGCGCACTGGTGCGTCTGGGTCCGGCCTGGCGCGAGGTGGCGGCGCGCCAGAACTATCCCGCGCCGCTGCGCGCCCTGCTCGGCGAGGCGCTGGCGGCAAGCGCGTTGCTGACCGCGCACGTCAAGCTGCAAGGAGCGCTGTCGCTCGAATTCAAGAGCAGTGGTGCGCTGCGCCTGCTGTTTGCCGAGTGCACCGACGGCGGACGCGTGCGTGGGCTGGCTCGGCTGGCCGAGGACGTCGCGCCCGATTCCGCGACGCTGGATCTGAGCGCGCAGCCTGACGCGCTGCTGGCCATCACCCTGGGCAGCGTCGAGGCCGGTCAGCGTTACCAAGGTCTGGTCGGCGTGCAGCGTGCCGAGCTGGCCGCGACGCTGGAGGCCTACTTCGAGCAGTCCGAGCAGTTGCCCACGCGTATCGTGCTGGCGGCGTCGGGCGATACCGCCGCCGGCCTGCTGTTGCAGCAGTTGCCGGGCAGCACGGTCGAGGATAGCGATGCCTGGCCGCGTGTAGGCCATCTCACTGCGACGCTCAGCGCGACGGAACTGCTGACGCTGCCGCCCGAGCGCCTGCTGCTGCGGCTTTACCATGAGGAATCCCCGCGCCTGTACAAGGCACGGGCGCTGGGTTTCGGCTGCTCGTGTTCGCGTGCGCGTGTCGAAGCGATGCTGCGCGCCCTGGGTCGCAACGAAGTTCAAGCCGCGCTGGCCGCGCGCGACGGCGAGATCGAGGTGATCTGCGAGTTCTGTGCGGCGCGCTACACGCTGGACGCCGTGGACGCCGAACGGCTGCTGGCTGTGGCGCCTAGCGCGCCGGCCTCATCCACACCACATTAGCCGGCGGTGCGTCGATCCATGCCGCGAGCGGTTGCGGCCGTCCGTACAGGTAGCCCTGTCCGTACGTGCAGCCGAGCTTGAGCAGCAGCTCGCGCTGCGCGTCGTCCTCGACGCCTTCGGCGATCACGCTCATGCCCAGCGCGCTGGCCAGCGCCTGGATGGTGCGGATCACGGCGTAGCCGTTGCCCTGTTCACCGTCGTCCAGCGCGATCACGAACGAGCGGTCGATCTTCAGCGTCTGCAACGGATACTGGTGCAAGTAGCTGAGCGAGGAATAGCCGGTGCCGAAATCGTCCAGCGACACTGCGATGCCCTGTTCGCGCAACTCGGCCAGCGTGCGCTTGAACTCATCAGGATTGTCCAGCAGCACGCGCTCGGTCACCTCGATGCGTAAGCGCTCGGGTGCCAGGTCGTGTCGCGCCAGCAGTGCCAGCAGCCGGGCAGTGAGTCCGGCGTTGCGGAAGTGCCGCGCCGAAAGGTTGATGCTAACGAAGCCGCTTTCGCCCAGCAGCTGCGCCGCCTCGGCGGCGACGCGCTCGAACATCATCCAGTCCATGGCCTCGGATGAACCGTTGTCCTCGGCCACCGCCAGGAACTGACCCGGATCGAGCACGCCGCGCTGCGGATGCTGCCAGCGCACCAGCGCCTCGAAGCCCATCGTGGCGCCATCGCGCAGGCGCGTGATCGGCTGGTAGTAGGGCATGAACTCGCCTCGTGCCAGCGCGCGCCGCAGGTCGACTTCGAGATCGAGCAGGTGCACCGCCTGGCGCCGCAACTGCTCGTCGAAGATGGCCCAGCGCTGGCGGCCCTCGGCCTTGGCGCGGTACATGGCGGAATCGGCGTCGCGCAGCAGTTCCTCGGGGCGCGCGTAATGCGGCCCGGCCATGGCGATGCCGATCGACACCGAGGTGAACATTTCCTTCTGGCCGAGCTGGAACGGTGCCTGCATGCTGGCGATGACGCGGTCGGCCACGCGCGTCACTTCATCGACGGCGTGCACGTTCTCGATCAGTACGGCGAATTCGTCACCGCCGAGGCGCGCCACGACGTCCTGCGACTTCAGGCTGCCGCGGATGCGGCTGCCGGCCTGGAACAGCAGATCGTCGCCGACCAGATGGCCGACCGAATCGTTGATGACCTTGAAACGGTCGAGGTCGAGGAACAGCACCGCAAAGCGACGCTGCGCGTCGAGGCGCAGGCGCTCCAGCGCATGCTCCAGGCGCTGCACCAGCAGGTTGCGATTGGGCAGGCCGGTCAATGAGTCGTGCAGGGTCTCGAACTTCAGCCGGCGCTCGGCGCGCTCGCGCTCGGCGACCTGCTCGCGCAGATCGCGGTTGGCCATGGCCAGCGCGCGCGTGCGCTCGGCCACGCGGCGTTCCAGATCCGCGTGCGCAGCGCGCAGCGTGTCGGCGTTGCGGCGGCGGTCCAGCGCGTTGGCGATGTGGTAGCTGACGAAAGTCAGCAGATCCTGGTCGCGCGCCGTGTAGCGGTGTTCGGGCGAATAACTCTGTACCACCAGCGCGCCCACGGTGCGCTCACCCAGCACCAGCGGCACGCCCAGCCAGCAGACCGAATCGGCACCGCTCTGCACCACCTCGCCGCTGGCACGCAGGGCCTGCATGTCGTCCTCGTTGACCAGCAGTGCGGCGCCGCGCGTGATCACGTATTCGGTTTGGCCCTGGCCGACGCGGCGCGGTCTGCGCACTGCGTCGTGCTCGTCGACCGAGTACGGGAAAGTCAATTCCTGACCGTCGTCGGAGAGCAGCGCGATGTAGAAGTTGCGCGCGTACAGCAGGCCGCCGACGACGCGGTGCACGGCCGCGTAGAAAGCGTCCAGGCTGTCGCTGGTGCTGGCCAACTCGGCGATGCGGAACAGTGCAGCCTGCAGGCGTTCGCCACGCTGGCGCTCCAGCACCTGCTGTTGCAGGACACGGTTGGCCTCGCGCAGCGCCTCGGTGCGCTCGCGCACGTGCTTTTCCAGTTCGGCACGGGCCTCGCGGCGCTCCAGCGCAGACTGGATATGTTGCGCCACGTAGCCGAGCAGCGCCTGATCGTCGGCGCTGTAGCGCGCGTCCTCACGGTAACTTTGCACGGCGATGCCGCCGGTGACCTTGTCGCCGCGCCGCATCGGCACGCCCAGCCAGTCCACGCACACCGGGCCGGTGGCCTGCAGCGGTCCTTGCACCTGACGCGCCAGTTCATCCAGGGCACCGCGCAGCGGCTGCCCGCCGCGGATCAGGTGCCAGGTCGGACTGTGCCGCGTCTCTTCGAGCGGGTAATGATGGTCCGGATGCGGCGGATCGGGATCGGCCACATCCGAGTAATAGACGAAGCGCACGGTGTCGGTGGCCGCGTCGTACAACACGAAGTAGCAGTTTTCGGCGTACATCAGCATGCGCAGGATCTCGTGCATCGAGCGCATCACCTCCGGCAGGCTGTGCTCGGTGCCGGCTTGCTCGGCGATGGCGTACAGCGCGCGCTGCAGGCGCTCGGCGCTCTCCAGCCGCAGCAGATTGGCGGCGGATTGGTCGCGCTGTTCGATCTGAGCGCGGCGTTCGTCGATCAGCGTCTCGACCCAGGGCCCCAGCATGGCGTTGGATTCGCCGGATAAGGCATGCCCCAACTGGCGCAACGCTCCGGCCACGCGCTGCAGTTCCTGCGCGGTGCTGGCACGCAGCAATTGTTCGATCAGCGCCGGCAGGTGGTGGGCGGACGCGGTGCTCAAGCGATCCCCGGATGCGCTGCCCGAGGCAGCAGGCGCGAGGCTAGGCGTCTGCCGCAAGCGAATCAAGTCCCACGCAGCCTGCTGTCGCCGCTGCGCCGTCCCTTGCCTACGGCAATCGCGGCGGCGGGTGCACGCCGCGCACCCGCCGCCGCACGTCCGGGCCCTTTCAGCGCCTGACTCGGGCGGCCTTGGCCACGGGCGCCGGCGCAGCACCGGTGTCGTTCAGGCGGATGAAGGCACGGTTGCGCTCCAAAGTGCGCTGACCGATGCCCTTGACCTCGGCCAGATCTTCGGCGCGCTTGAAACCGCCATGCTGTGTGCGCCAGGCGACGATAGCCTGGGCCTTGGCTAGGCCGATGCCATCGAGTGCGTCGGCCAGCATGGCGGCGTCGGCGCGGTTGATGTTGACCGGCTTGCCGGCATTGGCGGCGCCGGCGATGCCGAAAGCCAGCAGCGCGGCGAGTGTGAGTGTGAGCGTGCGCATGATGCATTCTCCTGATCGGTGGTTGTGGATGTCGGCGCCGGCCGGCGCCGCGACAGCACTGTAGGCGGCGCCAGCGGCTGACGCGGCCGGTATTGCGGCCGCGCCGATGTGCGTGGGGTTGGCGTGATGCTGTCGGGACATGACTACCCGATCGTGCGCACCCGCCAAGCCGGCTGTGGGCGACGGAGTAAAATCGGTCTTCCCCAGCAGGAGATAGCCATGGACAGCCGGCGCATGGCCCGCGAGATCGGCGGCTTATGGGACGACGAGATCGTCCCGCAGCTTGGCGAATACATCCGCATCCCCAACAAGTCGCCGATGTTCGACGCCGACTGGATGGCGCATGGCTACATGGACGCCGCGATCGATCTGCTGACGCGCTGGGCCCGTGCCAAGATCGCCGCGCTGCCGGGCGCCACGCTGGAAGTGGTGCGCTTGCCGGGGCGCACGCCGCTGATCTGCATCGAGGTGCCGGCCAGTGCCGGTTCGCGCGCGCGCGCCGACGATTGCGTGCTGCTATACGGGCACCTGGACAAGCAGCCGGAGATGAGCGGCTGGAGCGAGGGGCTGGACCCGTGGCAACCGGTGTTGCGTGGCGAGCGCCTGTACGGCCGCGGCGGCGCCGACGACGGCTACGCGATGTATGGCGTGCTGGCCGCGCTGCTGGCGTTGCACGACCAGCAACTGCCGCACGCGCGCTGCGTGATACTGATCGAAGCCTGCGAGGAATCCGGCAGTTACGACCTGCCGTATTACGTCGATCATCTGGCCGCGCGCATCGGCCGGCCCTCGCTGGTGGTGTGCCTGGATTCCGGCTGCGGCAACTACGAACAGTTGTGGCTGACCACCAGCCTGCGCGGCATGACCGGCGGCACGCTGCGCGTGGACGTGCTCACCGAGGGCGTGCACTCGGGGGACGCCTCCGGCATCGTGCCGGAAAGTTTCCGCATCGTGCGCCAGTTGCTCTCGCGGCTGGAGGACGAGCGCAGCGGCGCCATCGCGGATGTCGTGCTCAATGTCGAGATTCCCGCCGAACGCCTGCAGCAGGCGCACGCCGCGGCGCAGGCGCTGGGCAGCGCCGTGTACGACAAGTTTCCGCTGCTGCCCGGCATGCGGCCGGTGACGGGCGATCTCACCGAACTGGTGCTCAACCGCACCTGGCGCCCGCAGCTCGCGGTGACCGGCGTCGAGGGCCTGCCGCCGCTTGGCAGCGCCGGCAACGTGCTGCGCCCGCACACCGCGCTGAAACTCAGCCTGCGTCTGCCGCCTACGCTCGATGGTGTGCGCGCCGGCGAGCACGTCAAGCGCCTGCTGGAGCGCGACACGCCCTACGGCTGCAAGGTGAGCTTCGAGCTGGAAAAAGCCTCCAGCGGCTGGAACGCCCCGGCGCTGATGCCCTGGCTGGCGCAGGCGGTAGATGCGGCCGCACGCGCCGCTTTCGGCGCGCCGCCGGCCTACATGGGCGAGGGCGGCAGCATCCCGTTCATGGGCATGCTGGGCGAGAAGTTTCCCGACGCGCAGTTCCTGATCACCGGCGTGCTCGGCCCGCACTCCAACGCGCACGGCCCCAACGAGTTCCTGCACATCCCCACCGGCAAGCGCGTCAGCCAGGCCGTGGCCGGCGTGATCGCCGCGCACCACGACGCCAGCGCGCAGGGCCTCACCGCCGGCAGCGCCGCCCGTGCCGGGCATCGCGCGCATGCCGACGGCTGCTGCTGAAGCATGATCCGGCGCCCGAGGCATTGAACAGCATCCCAAGCAAGGAACCTCAAGGGTAAACGGCATGCGCTACGCCATCAGGTGTCTGCGCAGACCCGCCACGTCGATTACGTCGGCACCGCCGCGTAGCGCTGTCGAGGGCGAACGCCCCAGTGTATTGTGCGCGCTGCTACTCCTTATCCGGATCTGACCCGGTTGATCTGACCCGGTTAGCAGGTCGTTCTATGAGCGCAAATGTATTGATGGGTAGCTGTCTGTGCGGCGCGGTGACCTACCAGGTCCAGACGCCGTACATTCGATTCGTGCACTGCTATTGCTCGCGGTGCCGGAAGGCCACAGGTTCGTCGCACGCGACAAACCTCTTCGTGTCGCCGGATCGATTTTCCTGGATTTCTGGGCAAGAGCTCGTCGTGCGCTTCGATCTCCCAAGTGCAGCGAGCTTTGCGACTACATTCTGCAAGATCTGCGGAGGCCCACTGCCTCATCACACCAGGAGCGGTCGTGATGTTGTGGTTCCGGCAGGCTCATTAGACGATGAGCCGGATCTGAAGCCACAGTTCAACATCTTTTGGCAGTCGCGCGCATCTTGGGCCTGCGCGGGCGGCGATCTTCCACATAATGCCGAGTACACAGAGAATTGGCGGTAGTGAAAATGCTCCCCCAACTATCCGTTCAACCGCGATGCACGCCATGAAACCGGCGCGCGCGGGTTAACGGCACGTCAGGCGCCAAAGCCTATATGCCATCGCAAGAAAGCGGAAGAAAGCGGAAAGCGGGTCAGAGCCACTTCCCCCACCGCGAACGGCGAACTGGGTCAGAGCCACTTAGATGCCGCGCCAACCCAGACTCGATCTTGCCAAGGCCGACGAGCCTGAAGGCCCGCTTCGTATTCCTCCGAGATCCGTTCCAATGGCGAGGTCGTCGCGGCGGAGGAGGCAACACTCGCGGTCGGCCGGTAAGTGGCCTGATAACGGTCATGTGGCAGTGTAGAACGCGCGACACTTGACAGTACATATATGATCTAGACACAATGTGGTATGTGGAAGATCATGGAGCATCGCCAAGCAGACAAGGAGCTCTCTTCGGGGCGCGTCCCGGTCGAAATCCTGAAGCGCTACGAAAAGTGGAAAGACATCGCCATGCTCTCTGGGCCGCAAGGTCTTCGTGCCATCAAAGGCTTCCACGACGAGGCGCTCTCGGGTGACTGGAAGGGCTTCAGGTCGTCTCGGTTAAACGAGCAGTGGCGCGTCATCTACTCCGTGGAGGCCGAGATCATGACCGTTCAAGTGGTTCGCGTTACTCCACATGACTATCGGAAGCACTGAAATGCCCAAGTTCATCCCTGCCAAAAAGCGCATCGATGTCAGCCCCGGCGAATCGGTGCGGATCATCCGTGAGTTGCAAGGACTCAGCCAAACGCAACTCTCATCCATCTGCGGCATTCCGCAAACCACCATTTCCAGCATCGAGAATGGTCGGGTCAACCTCGGTGTCGAGCGTGCAAAGGTTCTGGCAACAGCGCTGCGTTGCCATCCTGCGGTGCTCGTGTTCCCAGGCTGGCAGCTCGAATCTGCCGCGTAACCAAGCGGCGAACTGGGTCAGAGCCACTTAGATGCCGCGCCAATCCAGACTCGATCTTGCCGAGGCCGACGCGCTTGATCCGCCTCAGCCGCCCACACTGCGCCGCGCGCTGGCGCTGACGCTGGCCCAGTCGCCTGCCTGCAGCCATTCCTTGCGCACCATCCACGAGCCGCCCACGCAGGGCACGTTGGGCAGGGCCAGATAGTCCTTGGCGTCGTGCTCGCCGATGCCGCCGGTGGGACAGAAGTACAGGTCGGCGAAGGGGCCGTGCAGCGCCTTCAGCGCGTTGACGCCGCCGCTGGGCGCGGCGGGGAAGAACTTCAGCGTGCGGAAGCCGCGTGCGCGCAGCGCCATGATCTCGCCGGCGGTGGCAGCGCCGGGGATCACCGGCAGCGGCGCGCGCTGTAGCGCGTCGGCCAGCGCGGGCGGCGTACCGGGAGTGACGATGAACTCGGCGCCGTGGGCGATGACGGCTTCGAGCTGCGCAGCATCCAGCACGGTGCCGGCGCCGACGCTGAGGCCGAGGCCGGCGTCGCGGATGGCGCGGATGGCCTGCAGCGCCACCGGCGTGCGCAGCGTCACCTCGATGGCGGTGAGGCCGCCGGCGGCCAGCGCCCTGGCGCAGTCCAGGCCCTGCGCCACCGACTCCAGACTCAGTACCGGCATGATGCGCGCGCGGCGCAGCAGCGCCAGCGACTGCTGCTGCAGCGTGGCGAGATCGGGCGTGTTCATGCGTGGGCTCCCGCTGCGGATGCGGCCGGCGCGCGCAGCGCGTCGGCGTCGTGGCTGCAGTCCTCGGGTTCGAGACTGATCGACAGCGCGCCGTGCTCGGCATCCAGCACCTGCGCGCGGCTGTGGCCGAACAGGCGCCGGCCCACGTCGCAGCCGCCGGGCGGGCGCGGTGCGGGCGCGCGCGCGGCCAGCGTGGCGGCGTCCACTTCCAGCGACAGCACGCCGGCCTCGGCGTCGAGTAGCATCGGATCGCCCTCGTGTACCTTGGCCAGCAGCCCGCCGCGCGCGGCCTCGGGTGTCAGATGGATGGCCGAGAGCGTCTTGCCGGACGCGCCGGAGAGGCGCCCGTCGGTCACCAGCGCCACGCGCCGGCCCTGGTTCTGCAAATGGCCAAGCAGCGGGGTGAGGCTGTGCAGCTCGGGCATGCCGTTGGCGTGCGGGCCCTGAAAGCGCAGCACCGCGATGAAATCCTGCGGCAGGGTGCCGGCGCGGTGGCGACGCGCTAGTTCATGCTGGTCGTGGACCACCACGGCGGGCGCCTCGATGCGGCGCTGTTCGGGCTTGAGCGCGGCGATCTTGACCAGCGCACGGCCCAGGTTACCCTGTACCAGGCGCAGGCCGCCGTGCGGCTCGAAGGCATCGCGCGTGCCGCGCAGAACGTCGCGCTCGCCGCTGGTGGCCACTCCTTCGGCCCAGTGCAGGCGGCCCGCGCCGTCCAGCTTGGGCTGGCGCGTGTAATCGCGCAGGCTGGCACCGAATACCGTGCGGACATCTTCGTGCAGCAGGCCGGCGTCGAGCAGTTCGCGGATCACGAAGCCGATGCCGCCGGCCGCCTCAAAGCGATTCACGTCGGCATCGCCGTTGGGATACATGCGCACCAGCAGCGGGGTGATTTCCGAGAGGTCGTGGATGTCGTCCCAGTCGATGACGATGCCCGCCGCGCGCGCCACCGCCACCCAGTGGATGCTGTGGTTGGTGGAGCCGCCGGTGGCCAGCAGCACGACCAGCGCGTTGACGATGGCGCGTTCGTCCAC
>JAJYQO010000064.1 GCA_021794575.1 Pseudomonadota bacterium
CGATCTGGCCGCGGACCGCGCGCGCGCATCGGCGCGCGCCTAGCCGGCGCACCGGCGTGACGCGCGACGCGCCGCCGGCAGACGCGCCAGCACGGCGCTGAAGAAATCCGCAGGCAGCTCGGCGCACGCCGGCAGAGCCCACCAGTGCGGCTGCGCGAACGCCGCGCACTTCACCGCGTCCTTTTCGGTCATCACGATGGGCAGGGTGCCCTCGTCGAATCCGAAATCGGCTTGGACGTAGGCGTGGTGATCGGCGAAAGCATGTTCGCGCACGCGGTAGCCCAACGCACGCAGCGCGTCGAAGAATCGCGCCGGATCGCCGATGCCGGCGACACCGTGCACCTCGGCGCCGGGTTGCGGCGCGGGCGTGTCCGTGCGCAGAAGTGCGCGCGGCGATCCGCTGCGCAGGTGCATCGACCATTCCCCAGGCTGCGACACGCCGCCATTGCATACCACGAAGTCCGCGTCGCGCAGGCGTGCAGGCGGATCGCGCAGCGGCCCGGCCGGCAACAAATGCCCGTTGCCGAAGCGGTGCACGCCATCGACCACGACGATCTCGATATCGCGCGCCAGCGCCAGGTGCTGCAGACCATCGTCGGCGACGATCACGTCCACACCCTGCACCAGCAGCAGTCGCACAGCATCGGCGCGGCGCGCGGCCACCGCCACGGGCGCGCCGCTGGCACGTTGGATCAGCAGCGGTTCATCGCCCACCTCGTCCACGCGGCTGCCGGCGACGACCCGCCGCGCCGCACGGTCGGCGCGGCCGTAACCGCGGCTGACCACGCCGGGCCGCCAGCCGCCGGCCCGCAGCGCAGCGACCAGCGCCAGCACCAGCGGCGTCTTGCCGCTGCCGCCCGCCGTGATGTTGCCGACCACGATCACCGGCACCGGCGCGCGCCAGGGATGCCGTACACGCAGCGCGTAGGGCGCCCGGCGCAGCGCGCGCAACAGCCGGTAGACCGGCTCCAGCGTCCGCGCCCACAGCGGGATGCGCGCGCGGCCGTACCAGAACGCTGGTGCGCGCGCACGCGGCATGCTCAATCGCTCGCGGCGGTCTCGAACTGCACGCGGTGCAGCAGCGCGTAGGCGCCGTCGGAACGCGCCAGCAGTTCTTCGTGGCTGCCCTGCTCGACCACATGTCCGCCATCCAGCACCACGATGTTGTGCGCGCGCTCCACGGTGGACAGCCGGTGCGCAATCACCAGCGTGGTGCGGTTGCGCATCAGCCGCTCGAGCGCGTCCTGGATCAGCCGCTCGGATTCGGTATCCAGCGCGCTGGTGGCCTCGTCGAGAATGAGCACCGGCGCGTTCTTCAGGATGGCGCGGGCGATGGCGATGCGCTGGCGCTGGCCGCCTGAAAGCAGCATGCCGCGCTGGCCGAGCTGACTGCGCAAGCCCTGCGGCAGCTGCTGGATGAAGTCCCAGGCGTTGGCGGCCCGGGCCGCGGCGATGATGTCCGCCTCGTCGGCTCCGGCCATCTCGCCATAGGCGATGTTCTCGGCCACGGTGCCATCGAACACCACTACGTCCTGGCCCACCCAGCTGATGGCGCGGCGCAGGTCGACCAGGCGGTAGTCGTCCAACGCGACACCGTCGATGAGGATCCGCCCGGACTCGGGCCGATAAAAGCGCGGGATCAGATGCGCCACCGTGGTCTTGCCGCTGCCCGAGCGGCCCACCAGCGCGGTGACCTTGCCGGCGGCGCAGGTGAATCGGGCCGCGTGCAGCGCCGGCGGTGCCCCCAGCGCATAGCGCATGGTGACGTCCTCGAACGCGATGCCCTGCCGCACCTGTACCAGCTCGTGCGTGCCGGTGTCGGGCTCGGGCGGCGTGTCGAGCACCGCGAACACGTCCTGCGCCGCGCTGATGCCCCGCTGCAGCATCGACTGCACGTTGGTCATGCGCTTCAGCGAGGGCAGGATCGCACCCATGGCCAGCATGATCAAAACAAACTTGCCCGCCGTCATGGTGGGCAGGATGGAGGGCCGTGTCACCAGGAATACGATGGCCGCCAGCGTCAACGCGGCCAGGAACTGGACCAGCGCCGTGGACATCGAGTTGCTGGCGGAAACCTTGACGTTCAAGGCGCGGTTGTGGTCGCTGATGCGGAGGAAGCGCTCCGCCTCGTAGGACTGGCCGCCGTAGATGCGCACCTCGCGCCACGCCGCCACCACCTCGCTGACCGCGCCGGTGATGTTGCCCATCGAGTTCTGGATGTTGCGGCTGATGCGGCGCATGCGCCGGCTCACCCAGGCCACCACCACCGCGATGGCAGGCACCATGACCAGCAAGATCAGCGAAATGCGCCAGTTGGTCCACAGCATCAGGCCGACCATGAACGTGATGGTCAGGCTGTCGGTGACGCTGACGCGCACCGCCTCGGTGGTGGCCTGGGCAACCTGTTCGGTGTTGTAGGTGATGCGGGTGATCTGGTGCCCGGAGGCCTCGCGTCCGAAGAACGCGCCCGGCAGTTGCAGATAGCGCCCCAGCACCTGCTCGCGCATGGCCTGCACCACGCCGCGCCCGATGTAAGTCATGCCGTAGCTGGTAACGAACGTGCCTACCGCGCGCACCAGGAAAATGCCGGGAATGGCCACCACCAGCAGCAGCACCGTGTGCTGGTCGTGCTTGTTGAACAGATCGTCGACGATCGGTTGCACCAGCCGGGTGAACGCGGTCAGCGCGGCGGCATCGATGATCATCGCCAGCAGCACCATGCTGGCCATCATGCGATACGGCCGCAGGTAGCCCAGCAGGCGCCGATAAGTGGGCCAGGCGCTGGCCTCGCGTGACGCGCGCGCGTCCATCTCAGCGCGCGCCCTGACGCGACGTGGTGGCCAGCGCCAGATGCGTGAAGCCGAGCCGGCCCAGCGCGTCCATGGCGGTGACCACGGCCTGGTTGGGCGTCTCGGCATCAGCACGCAGGATCACGCTGCGCGAACGGTTGCTGCCCACAGCCTCGACGATGGCCTGCTGCAGGGCCGGTTCGCCTTCGCCGCGCACCGGCGTGTTGCCGATCGCGTAACGTCCGGCGCGGTCGATCACGATCACCAGCGCGTCGGCGCTGGGCGCACTGGGTGCATCGCTGGCCTGCGGCAGCGCCACCTTCATGCGCGTCTGCTGCACGAAGGTGGTGGTCATCACGAAGAACATCAGCAGAGTCAGCAGCACGTCGATCAGCGAGATCACGTTGATCTCGAAATCGTCGTGCCGGCGCGATGCGGTGATGCGCACGGTTCAGCGTCCGGCCGGTGCCGGGGTGCCGTGCACACGAACCGGCGCAGCAGTCTTGGCGCCGGATTGGGCCGCCGGCTGTTCCGCCGGCGCGTCCAGCGCATCCAGCAAGAGGATGGCCTCCTGCTCCATGTCCACCGCATAGCCATCGATGCGGTTACGGAAATAGCGGTGGAAAATATAGGCCGGGATCGCCACCACCAGACCGGTGGCGGTGCAGATCAGCGCCTCGCCGATGCCGCCGGCCATCTTGGTCGGATCGCCGGCGCCGTGCACCATGACCGCCAGGAACATCTTGATCAGACCGATCACCGTGCCCAACAGCCCCAGCAGCGGCGCGATCAGTGCGATGGTGCCCAGCGTGTTGAGGTAGCGCTGCATGCGATGCACCACGTGGCGCCCGCTGTCCTCCAGGCGCTCCTTGACGAATTCACGCGGCTTGCCGCGCACGCGCACTGCGGCGGCCAGCAACTGGCCCAGCGGCGAGCCGGCGGCGAGCAGATCGATATGCGCGGGATCGAGCTTGGCGGCGCGCACCCACACGCGTACCTGCTCGCCCAGGCCGGGCGGCAGCACGGCGCTGCGGCGCAGACTCCAGAAGCGCTCCAGAATGATGGCCAGCGCCAGCGCCGAAGTCAGCAGGATCGGCAGCATCGGCCAGCCGCCGGCGATCAGGATGTCGAGCACGCTTGCGAGCCCCGCGTTGAAGGCACCGCGATGATAGCAGCGCGGCCGCGTGCGACCGTGGCGGCGGTCACTCGCGCCACCAGCGCGGCTGCACTCCGCGCAGGGTGCGCAGCCGCGGACCGTCGGCGCCGACGCGCAGGTGCAGCGCGCCGGCCTCGGCGGTGTTGAACAGCGCCACGCCACGCGCGGCCAGGCGCGCGCGCACGTCGCCATGCGGGTGGCCGTAGGCGCTGCGGTAGCCGGCGGAAACCAGCGCCAACGAGGGCCGCAGCGCGGCCAGCAAGGCAGCGCTGCTGCTGAAGCGGCTGCCATGATGCGGCAGCAGCAGCACCAGCGGTGCGCGCCCGGCACGCCAGTCCCCGGCGATCCGGCGCTCGCTGCGCGCACCGATGTCGCCGCCCAGCACCAGTGTGCCGCCGCTGCCGCGCAGCGCCAGCACGCAGGAGGACTCGTTGCCGGACACGGCATCATCCGGCCGCGGGTGCAGCATCTCGAAGTCCACGCCGTCCCAGCGCCAGTGCTGTCCGCGCACGCAAGGCAGCAGCGGCAGACCGCTGCGCTCGGGCTCCGCGCCCTGCAGCAGCGGACGCGGGTAAGCGGCCAGCACGGCGGCGGCGCCACCGGCGTGGTCGGCATCGCCGTGACTGATCAGCAAGCGGTCCAGCCGGTGCACGTCCAGCGCATGCAGACTGGGCACCACCGTCGCCTCGCCCAGATCGAAGCCGGAGCGGTAGCGCGGCCCGGCGTCATACAACAGCGCGCGCGAGGACGTGCGCAGCAGCACCGCCGAACCCTGCCCGACATCCAGCACCCAGGCCTCGAAGGCACCCTGTGCCAGACGCTCCGAACGCGGCCACAGCAGCGGCGCCAGCAGCAGCAGGCCCAGCGCGCGCGCCGGCACGCCGCGCGGCGCCAGCAGCCACAGTACGCCGATGCCGGCCGGCACGAACGCCCAGGCCCCCGGCCACGGCAGCCAGGCCAGCGCCCAGGGCCACGCCGCCATGTGTTGCAGCAACTGCCACTGGCCGCGCATCAACAGCGCGCTGAATGCGGTCAACGCAGCGCCGCCCGGTGCGCCGGCCAGCAGCAGCGCGCTGGCAAGCAGGATCAGCGGCACGATGATCAGACCCATCAGCGGCACCGCGATCAGGTTGGCCAGTGGGCCGGCGCGCGAGGCCTGTCCGAATAGCAACGCCGTCAGCGGCAGCAGCGCCAGCGCCATCACGCCCTGCGCAAGCCCGAGTTCGGCCAGCCAGCCGCGCCAGCCGCGCGCCGGCTGCAGCGCATAGGCCAGCAACGCCACACCCGCGAACGACAGCCAGAAACCCGCGCCGAGGATGGCCAGCGGATCGGCCGCCAGTACCGCCAGCAGCGCCAGCGCCAGCATCTGCGTGATGCCCACGCTGCGGCGCCGGCTCGCCGCCCAGGCCACCACGGCGATCATCAGCAGCGTGCGCACCGTAGGCAGGCCGTAACCGGCCAGCGCGCCATACGCCCACGCCGCCAGCAACGCCACGGGGGCCGCCAACACGCGGCGCGGCCGCCACAGCAGCAGGCGTGGCCACAGCAAAGTCAGCAGGTGCACCAGCAGCGCGCCCGCGATGCCGGCCAGGCCCACGTGCAGTCCGGATATGGCGATCAGATGGCCGACGCCGGTCGCGCGCAGCACTCGCCAGTGCGCCTCGCTCAGCCCGCGCTGATCGCCCACCGCCAGCGCCTGCAGCAGCGGCGTGGCGGCGTCATCCGCGGGCAGCGCCGCGGCAATGCGCTGACTGATGCGCGCACGCAGCGCATCCACGCAGGGCGTATCGGTGCCCAACCGCTGCGCGGCACGCGCGGCGCGCACGTAACCCGTGCCGATCACGCCGGCCACGGCGGCGGCGCGCTCGGCGTCGTAACCGCCGGGATTCACCACGCCATGCGGGCGCTTCAGCCGCACCTGCAGCCGCCAACGCTGGCAGGGTGCCAGCCCGGGCGCCGCGCCAAACCAGCTCAGTCGCAGCAGACCGTGCAAGCGCAGGGGCTGGCCGGCATATGCGGCCTGGTCGATGGCCAGTTCGAAGCGCTGCGCATCGCTGCGCGCCTCGGGCAGGCCCACGATACGGCCCTGCACCACGATGTCCCGGCCTTCCAGCGCGTGCGGCAGTCGTGCCTGCAATACCTGCGCGGCGCAGAACGCGGTCCAGGCGAACGCCAGCATGCCTACGCCCGCCGCCTGCAGCCGCGGCGCGCGCCAGATCAGACACAGACCAGCCAGCGCGCAAGCCAGCAGCAACGCAAGCGGCGGCAATCGGGGCAGCAGCGCCGCGCCCGCGCTGCCCAGCAGCGCGCAGGCAGCGGCCGCTGCTCCGAACCCGCAAGTGCGCTGCTCACGCCACCAGTCGCGCCATGCCGCGCACGCGCGGCGCAAGCGCATGGCCATGCCGCTGCACGCCGTCATCCCTGCGACGAGCTCCGCGGCGCGGCGCATGGCGCTAGGCGCTGCCGGCCTCGAGCAAGCGCCCGCCGCGCATCTCCAGCACCCGGTCCATGCGCGCAGCCAGACGGCTGTCATGCGTGGCCAGCACCAGCGCGGTGCCGGATTCGCGGTTCAGCTCCAGCATCAGGTCATAGACGCCGCGTGCGGTGTGCTCGTCGAGATTGCCGGTGGGTTCATCACCCAGCACGCACAGCGGCCGCGTGACCAGCGCGCGCGCCACCGCGCAGCGCTGGCGCTCGCCGCCCGAGAGCTCGCCCGGCTTGTGCTGCAGGCGATGGCCCAGTCCCACGCGTTCCAGCAAGGCTGCGGCGGCGGTGCGTGCCTGCGCCACGGCATCGCCGCGGATCAGCAACGGCAGCGCCACATTCTCCAGCGCACTGAACTCGGGCAGCAGGTGGTGAAACTGGTAGATGAAGCCCAGCGCGCGATTGCGCAGCAGTCCGCGCGCGGCATCGGCCAGCGTCGAGAAGCGCTCGCCGGCCAGCGTCACCACACCGGCGCTGGGTGTATCCAGCCCGCCCAGCAGATGCAGCAGTGTGCTCTTGCCGGCGCCGGAAGCGCCGATCACCGCCACGCTTTCGCCGCGCCGCACTGCAAAGTCGATGCCGAGCAGCACCTCGGTGCGCAGCTTGCCTTCCTGATAGGTCTTGGCCAGACCTTCCGCGCGCAGCACGGCGTCCACGACCGGAACATCGCCTGCCGTTACCGGGTTCCGGAGCCCGGGTCGCGAGTCCCGAACCCGATCATTCATAGCGCAGCGCCTCCGCCGGCTGCGTGCGCGAGGCGCGCCACGCCGGGTAGATCGTGGCCAGCAGCGACAGCACCAGTGCCAGCGCGGTGATCCAGCCCACGTCGCGCCACTCCAGCCGCGAAGGCAGGTTGCTGATGTAGTAGACGTCCGGCGAGAGGAACTGCACGTGGAACAGGCGCTGGACCCAATCCACGATGCCCGGCAGGTTGATCGCCAGCAGCACTCCACCCAGTGCACCCAGCGCGGTGCCGATGATGCCGCTGACCATGCCCTGCACCATGAACACGCCCATCACCATGCGCGGGCGCGCGCCCAGCGTGCGCAGAATGGCGATATCGGCCTGCTTGTCGGTGACTAGCATCACCAGCGTCGAAACCAGATTGAACGCCGCCACCGCCACGATCAGCGAGAGGATGATGAACATCACCTTCTTCTCCATGGCGATGGCCTTGAACAGGTTGGACTGGCTGTCCATCCAGGTCGATACCGCGTAGAAGCCGCCCAGCTTCTGCGACAGCGCCTGACCCACCTGGTAGGCGAGAAAAGGTTGATCGAGCTTGACGCCGATGCTGCTGGGGCCGGACTGCTGGTAGAGCCTTTCGGCATCGCGCAGGTTGATCTCGGCGATGGCGTCGTATTGCTGCACGCCGGCGCTGAAGATGCCGCTGACGGTGAAGCGGCGCAGGCGCGGAATGCCGCCGATGGGGGTGACGCTGATCTGCGGCACGAGCACCACCACGTGGTCGCCCACGGTCACGCCCAGATCAAGCGCCAGTTGTTGGCCCAGGACGATGTTCCAGCTACCCGGCGTGAGGCTGTCCAGGTTGCCTTTGACCATGCGCTCGGCGATGCGGGTGACCTTTTCGTCATAGGACGGGATCACGCCGCGGACTACCGCGCCCTGCGCACGCTGGCCCAGGATGTAGCCCTCCTGCTCGATGTAGGGCGCGGCGGCGACTACGTGCGGCGTGGCCTCGGCCACGCGCACGGCGTGCTGCCAATCGCGCACGCTGCCCTGCAAACCGGAGATGGTGGCCTCGGGCACCATGCCCAGGATGCGGTCGCGCAGTTCGTGGTCGAAGCCGTTCATCACCGAGATCACCGTGATCAGCGCGGTGACGCCCACGGCGATGCCCAGCATCGACACCAAGGAAATGAACGAGATGAAGCGGTTGCGGCGCTTGGCGCGCACGTAGCGCAGGCCGACGAACAGACTCAGCGGACGGAACATGACGGGCTCATCGGCGGTCTTGCGCGCGGAAGGTGGCGCAGCGTGCACCAGCGGCGCGGCATGTACAAGCCGCGCGGGTCATGAAGCGTTGTGCGTGCGCGCCGACAGTCGCATGCGCATCGCGCGATGCTGGCCGGCATCGAGGCTGTCGGGCAGCAGCCATAGCGTGGCCCGGCGCGAGCGCGGGCCTTGATCCCAGCTCAGCCCCAGTACGATCAGCGGCCCCAGCACGCGCGCATGCTGCACCCGGGCCGGCAGCGGATCCGCCGCACGCGGCGTCCACACCTGCATGCCCTCGCGCCCGAACGCGAAAGCATGCACGCGCGGATGCGCCAGCCGCCAGGCCGCCGCGGCGACCACGCCCGGCCACAGTGTCAGCGCGACGGCGATGCCGCCGGGCAGCGCGTCCAGGTCGGCCCATAGCAGCGCGCCGAACGATGCCAGCGACACCAGCACGACGGCGCCCGCCAGCGCGGGCGAAACGCGCGGCTCAATGCGCAGCGGTGGCGCGGAAGTCATCGATCAATGCCTGCCAGTCGGCGCGCGGCGCCGGGGCGCGTCCCGTGCACCAAACCCACAGGTCCGGATCCTGCTGCTCGATCAGCTCGGAGAATGCCCTGCGCTGCGCGGGATCGGCGCGCAGCCAATGCGCATCGAGCCAGCCGGCCAGCAGGACATCGAGCTCGCGCATGCCGCGCCGGCAGCGCCAGCGCAGGCGGCCCAGTTCGGCGGCGTCCGGCGCGTCCACCGCCTCAGCCGCGACGCTCGAGGATCAGTTTCTTGATCTCGGCGATGGCCAGCGCGGGGTTCAGGCCTTTCGGGCAGGTGCGCGTGCAGTTCATGATGGTGTGGCAGCGGTACAGCTTGAACGGGTCTTCCAGTTCGTCCAGACGCGTGCCGGTGTCCTCGTCGCGGCTGTCCACGATCCAGCGATAGGCCTGCAGCAGGATGGCCGGACCCAGATAACGATCGCCGTTCCACCAGTAGCTGGGACAGGACGTGCTGCAGCAAGCGCACAGGATGCACTCGTACAGGCCGTCCAGTTTCTTGCGGTCCGCGGGTGACTGCAGGCGTTCGCGGTCGGGCGCGGCGCTCTCGGTGCGCAGCCAGGGGCGCACCGCGGCATGCTGGGCGTAGAAGTGGGTGAGGTCCGGCACCAGATCCTTGACTACCGGCATATGCGGCAGCGGGTAGATGCTGATGTCGCCCTTGCACTCGTCCAGACCCGTGGTGCAGGCCAGCGTGTTGACGCCGTTGATGTTCATCGCGCAGGAACCGCAGATGCCTTCGCGGCAGGAACGCCGCAGGGTCAGCGTGGCGTCGACCTCATTTTTGATCTTCAGCAGCGCATCCAGCACCATCGGGCAGTTGGACACGTCCAGCTCGAAGGTGTCCAAGCGCGGGTTGCGGTTGTCGTCCGGCGACCAGCGGTAGATGCGGAAGGTACGCGGTTTTTTGGCGCCGGCCGGCGCCGGATGATGCTCGCCTTTGCGCACCTTGGAGTTCTGCGGCAGTGAAAATTCGGCCATCGGGATGTCCTCAGTACACGCGCTTCTTGGGCGGCACCACGTCCACGTCCTTGCTCATCGTGTACATGTGCACGGGGCGGTAGTCGAAACGCGTCTCGCCGGCGTCGTTCACCCACGACAGCGTGTGCTTCTGCCAGTTGGCGTCGTCGCGATCGGGGAAGTCCTCGCGCGCGTGCGCGCCGCGGCTCTCGGTGCGCTGTTCGGCGGAGTGCATGGTGGCCACGGCCTGGCCCAGCAAGTTGGCCAGCTCCAACGTTTCGACCAGATCCGAATTCCAGACCAGCGAACGGTCGCTGACCTGCACGTCACCGAAGCCGGCGTACACCTTGTCGATGTTGGCGCAGCCTTCCCGCAATGTCTGGCCCGTGCGGAATACGGCGGCGTCACGCTGCATGGTGCGCTGCATGTCCAGACGCAGCTTCGCGGTGGGCGTGCTGCCCTTGGCGTGACGGAGGCCATCGAAGCGTGCCAGCGCGGTATCCAGCACGCTGGCCGGCAGATCGGGATGCGGCGTATGCGGCCTGATCAGTTCAGCACAGCGGTTGGCTGCGGCGCGGCCGAACACCACCAGATCCAGCAGCGAGTTCGAGCCAAGGCGGTTGGCGCCGTGCACCGACACGCAGGCTGCCTCGCCGATAGCGAACAGGCCCGGAACCACGGCGTCGTTGTCGTCGCCCTTCCGCTGCACGACCTCGCCGTGGAAATTGGTGGGGATGCCGCCCATGTTGTAGTGCGCCGTAGGCAGCACCGGGATGGGATCCTTGCTGACGTCCACGCCGGCGAAGATGCGCGCAGTCTCGGCGATGCCGGGCAGCCGTTCGCGGATCACCTCGCTGCCGAGGTGCATCAGGTTCAGATGCATGTGATCCTTGTGCTCGCCGATGCCGCGACCCTCGCGAATCTCGATGGTCATGGCGCGGCTGACCACGTCGCGCGAGGCCAGATCCTTGGCGCTGGGCGCATAGCGCTCCATGAAGCGCTCGCCCTTGCCGTTGGTCAGATAGCCGCCCTCGCCGCGCACGCCCTCGGTGATCAGACAGCCGGCGCCGTACACGCCGGTGGGATGGAATTGCACGAACTCCATGTCCTGCAGCGGCAGGCCGGCGCGCAACACCATGCCGCCGCCGTCGCCGGTGCAGGTGTGGGCCGAGGTACACGAAAAGTAGGTGCGGCCATAGCCACCGGTGGCCAACACCACGGCATGCCCGCGGAACAGATGCAGCGCGCCTTCGTTCAGATCCCAGGCCAGCACGCCGCGGCACGCGCCTTCACTGTCGAACACCAGATCCAGCGCGAAGTACTCGACGAAAAACTGCGCCTGGTGCTTCAGCGCCTGCTGATACAGCGTGTGCAGCATGGCGTGGCCGGTGCGGTCGGCGGCGGCACAGGTGCGCTGCGCGGTGCCCTTGCCGTAATGCGTGGTCATGCCACCGAACGGACGCTGATAGATCTTGCCGTCCTCGGTGCGCGAGAACGGAACACCATAATGCTCCAGCTCGATCACCGCCGGGATGGCCTCACGGCACATGTACTCGACGGCGTCCTGATCGGCCAGCCAGTCGGAACCCTTGATGGTGTCGTAGAAATGAAAGCGCCAATCGTCCTCGCCCATGTTGCCCAGCGCCGAGGCGATGCCGCCCTGCGCCGCCACGGTGTGCGAGCGCGTGGGGAAGACCTTGCTGATGCAGGCCGTGGACAGGCCCTTCTCGGCAAGGCCGAAGGTGGCGCGCAGACCGGAACCGCCGGCGCCGACCACCACCACGTCGAACTTGTGTTGCTGGATCTTGTAGCTGTCCATGATCTCAACCACCCAGGGCGATGCGCAGCACCGCGATGATTGCCAGCAGTGCAGCCAGCACGGCGAAAAAGCGCACCAGGATCTGCAGCGTCAGCTCGACCCAGCGCGTGTGCACGTAATCCTCGATGACCACCTGCACGCCCAATTGCATGTGCCAGAACAATGCGATCAGAAACGCGATCATCAGTGCCGCGTTCAGCGGATGCGCCAGTGCGGCATGTGCGGCGGCATAGCCGCCATGCAACAGCGACAGCACCAGCAGCACGAACCAGATGCCGAGCACCAGCAGCGCGGCGGCGGTAACGCGCTGGCGCCACCAGTGCTGCACGCCGTCCTTGGCCGAGCCCAGGCCGCGCGCGCGCTGCAGCGGATTGCGCAAGTCGCTCATGCCGCACCTCCGACACCCAACAGGTAAGCCCAGACGGCAAGCGTGACCAGTAGCGATAACGCCACCACGATCCAGCCGTTGCGCACCAATACCGGCTTGGCGAACCCCAGCCCGGCATCCTGCAGCAGGTGGCGCACGCCGTTGCACAGGTGATAGGCAAAGGCCCAGGTCCAGCCGACCAGCAGCAACTGCAGCAGCGGATCGGACAGGAACGCGCAGTAGCCATCGAACACATCGCGTCCGGCGGCGAGGCTCAGCAAACCGCCCAGCAACAGCAGCGTGCCGATGGCCAGCGCGATGCCGGTGGCGCGATGCAGGATCGAGGTGACCATTTGCACCTGCCAGCGGTAGATCTGCAGGTGCGGCGAGAGCGGACGTGTGCGTTGATCCATGGCTGAGTCCTGGCTGAGGATCGTGTCGTTGGCGGAACCGCCGGTCAGAAATCGATGCAGCGGCCGTTTTTTTCCCAGTCGCCGTAGCGCGTCGGATCCAACGCCTTGCGCGACGGTTCAGATGCAGCGGATACGGGCGGCACGGCCGCCGGCTTCAGGCTTTGCGCAGGCTGCGCTGGATTGCCCACGGGGGGCGCAGAGGGCTGGGCCGGGGTGCTCATCGAGTCGCAAAGGATATAACTTCGACAGCATCCGGCTCAAGCCGAACGTGCGGATGATGGAGTGCGAAACGTATGCACGAAGTGATTGTCACACCACCGCCAGCGGCTGAAATGCTGGAGATTTCCGGCGACGACGCAACGACTTTCCTGCACGCTCAGTTGTCCAGCGACGTGCGCATGCTCGAAGCGGGCCGCTGGCAGTGGAGCGCATGGCTGGATGCGCAGGGTCGCGTGCGCGCTCTGCTGCAACTGGCGCGCGTGGACGACACCACCTATCTGGCGCTGCTGCGCGGCGGCGCTGCCGCCGACATGGCCGCCGCGCTGGGCCGCTACGTGCTGCGCGCGCGCGTGGCGCTGCGCCCGCACGACGCCATCCTGCGCGCGGCCGCTGCCCTGCCCCTGCACGCCTGTGCAGGCGCCGCGCTCGGCAACCCGATTGCGTTCGGAATGGGTACGCATGCCTGGTCGATCGGCGCATCCGGTGCGGTCGTGGCGGGCGGCGCGGACGCAGCCTGGCGCTGCGAGATCGATGCCGGCTGGCCGTGGTTGCCGGACACCGCGCTGAACGCGCTGATGCCGCCGGCGCTGGGTCTGGAGCATCTCGGCGCGGTGTCGTTCGACAAAGGCTGCTATCCGGGCCAGGAGATCGCCGCGCGCCTGCACTATCGCGGTGGCAACAAGCGGCATTTGGTCACTCTGGCGGGCGCGGCGGACCGGATCACCACGCTGATGCACACGCATCCGGATGCTCTGCTGGCGCTGAGCGCGCAGCAGTCGCAGGATCTGCATGTGCTCGGCGTTCTCAACGGCAACAGCGCCGCCGTCGATGCATTCGCACCGCTGATCCTGAGCCGTCACGCCGGCTGATCGCACGCACTCGCGAAACTGAACGCGTACACGCAGGCACTTGCGCGCGCGGCGCTCGATCCGTACCTTGCGCCAGCCTTTCCGGGATCGCGGCACACGCCGCGGTCCTGCGCGCGGCGATCCGGAAGTTCCGCATCGCAGCGTGCATGGTCACAGCGACCACCGATCCGCCGCCTGTAATTCAGGCAGCCGGGTGCGGCGCCGAGGGCGCCCCCGGCATCGACCCGCACACAGCGTGCCGGTCAGCAGCCTTAACGCGTTGCCGCGACCGAACGCGACAGCGCTTCACGGAAACCCGAGACGAGCGGGTTCTTCCCCATGCGTGCGCCGCCGGTCGCGGGCGCACACCAAGGAGCATGCACATGAAACTCGCCTGGTTGATGATGATGGCGTCGTGGCTGTCACCCGTGGCGCCGCACCTGGCCAGCCAGACCTGTCTGGCCACCACGGTGTACCTGGAAGCGCGCGGCGAACCGCGGATGGGCCAGGCCGCGGTCGCCGAGGTGGCAATGCGCCGCCGCGAGATGGGCCTGTGGGGCAAGCAGGTATGCCAAGTGGTGAGCGCGCCCAAGCAATTTGCGCCGACTCTGGTGCCGTCCAACACGCCGCTCGACAATCTGGATGCCTGGAAACAGGCCTGGCAGATCGCCGGCGCCGCACTGCACGAATGGTCGCTGCCGCGCGACGAACGCCGCTATGTGGTGCCGCACGCGCTCAGCTTCTACAGCGCCAGTATTCCCGCGCCCAGTTGGGCGCAAGGCACACCGCTGGCGGTGATCGGCGATCACCGCTTCTACACCGTCAACTGATCCGGGCCGCCGCGCCGGCCCCTTGCGGCGCAGACGCGGCGGCGTGGATTCGGCGCGACTTCAGTGCTCGCCGCGCCAACGCGGATACACGCGACCGTCGTGGATCACCACCGCGTCACCCGGACGGACGTTCGGATACTGGCGCTGGATCAGGCTGACATCGCGGCCATCGCTCATGCGCATCCAGATGCGCCACGCCGGAACCTGGTTGCCGTTCTGCTTGGACACGGCGTTGCCGACCGCTCCGCCCGCCACGGCGCCGGCGATGGTGGCCGCCGTGTTACCCCGGCCGTGACCGATCTGATTGCCCAGCGCACCGCCGATCACCGCGCCCAGTATCGTGCCGAGCGTGCTGTCGTTGCGTTCCACGTAGACCTGCTCGACATGCTGCACCACGCCGCAATCGGCGCACACCTGCGGACCGTAGCCCGGCCCGTATCCGCCGTAACCGTTGCGGTACGGCTGCTGCGCACAACCGGCGAGGCCAACGCCCACGGCGACAGCCAGCGCCCAACTGGCAACGGTCTGCACACGCATACGCATGATCCACTCCTCTGCATGAACCGGAGCAACGCAACGCCGCGCCCGCTGCGCACGCGCCGTACCCCTGGCTGCCCCACGCGGTCCGGACCGCGGCGGAGCGGCGATCCGCCGATCGCCTGACCGTGATTGCAGCAGTCGATCGCTGAACGCCTGCTTAGACACGCGCAGCGGTTATCGTTGTGACATGCGCGCACTCATCGACAGCCACAGCCACCTCGACGCGAGCGAGTTCGACGCCGACCGCGACGAGGCGATCGCGCGCGCACGCGCCGCCGGCGTGCTGGCGCAGGTGCTGCCGGCGGTCGCGGCCGCGGGCTGGCCCGCGCTGCATGCGCTGACCACGCGGCAACGCGGGCTCTACCCCGCTTACGGACTGCACCCCGTGCATCTGGAACAGCACACGCGCGCGCATCTCGACGATCTGCAGCACTGGCTGGACGCGCATCCGCAAACCGTGGCGGTGGGCGAGTGCGGCCTGGATTTCCATCTGCCCGATCCTGATCCGGGACTGCAGCGGATGTATCTCGATGCGCAACTCGACATCGCCCTGCAGCGCGGCCTGCCGGTAATCCTGCACGCGCGGCGCGCGCTGGACGAGGTGCTGGCCGCGCTGCGCCGCCGGCCCGGCCTGCGCGGCGTCGTGCATAGTTTTTCGGGCAGCGCACAGCAGGCGCGGCAGCTTTGGGATCTGGGCTTTCTGATCGGCATCGGTGGACCGGTCACCTATCCGCGCGCGCAGCGCCTGCGCGGCATCGTCGCCGGCATGCCGATCGAGTTCCTGCTTTTGGAAACCGACAGCCCCGACCAGCCAGACAGCGATTGGCGCGGGCAGCGCAACGAACCGTCGCGCCTGCCGCGCATCGTCGCCGAGGTGGCCGCGCTGCGCTGCGCGGATGTCGGACACTTGGCCGACACCACCGCCGCCAACGCGCGCCGGCTGTTCGCACTGCCCGACGACCGCGCCCGAACATGCGGTTGACAACGGCTTCGTGCGCCGCGATTATTTAATTCATCAATGAATTTTTGCACAGTGAACAATGTCACTGCTTGACGAATTCGTCGCTATGCGCGGCGGCGTGCAACGCATCGCCGCGCTGTGCTCGGCACTGCCAGTCGACGAGATCATGCTGGCGCGCAAGCTGAAGCACGTCGGCGCGGCAATCTCGGCACGCTTCGAGCAGGCGCTGCAGGCACACGATCTGGTCGAGGCCGATTTCAGTGTGCTGATGCAGTTGTTCGGCAGCCCCGGACGCAACGCCTCGCCGAGCGAGCTGTGCGGCTTGACCGCGCAGCGCCCGACCAACATGACCCGTATCGGCGACGCGTTGGTGCGCAAGGGGCTGGCCACGCGCGCGACCGACCCCAGCGACCGGCGCCGTATCGTGCTGCGCATCACCGCCCGCGGCGAACGCCTGGCGCGCACGCTGTTGCCGCAATTGAGCGCCGAGGTCAGCCGGATCTTTTCAGGCCTTGGCGATACGCAGCGCCGCCAGCTCGACACGCTGCTCCAGAAGCTGGCCGCTACGCTCGACACCCAAAGCGAGGAGCAGGACCGATGACGACCGCCACCACGACAGCGCGCCTCGCGCGCGGCGTGTTGTCGGCGACGCTGGCCGCATGCCTGACCGCTTGCGCCGGCTTGCCGCCGCGATTGCCGCCGCCGCCGGCGTTGGCGCAGAGCGCGCCCGTGCAAGGCCTGCCCAGTGCCGCCGACGCGGCCTGGCCCGGCGACCGCTGGTGGCAGGGCTTCGCCGATCCGCAGTTGGATGGCCTGATCACGCAGGCACTGGCCCGCTCGCCCAGCCTCGCCGCCGCGCGCGCGCGCATACGTGGCGCCGAGGCGCTGGCCGGCCTCGCGCACGCGGCCACGTTGCCGCAGGCGGGTGTCCGCGCCGACGCCACGCGCCAGCGCCTCAGCGAGAACGGCCTGATTCCGCCGCGCTTTCTGGGCTTCACCTGGTATACGCAGACCGATCTGGCCGCGCAGATCGACTACAGCTTCGACTTCTGGGGCAAACAGCAAGCCGAACTGGCCACGCGCATCGACCAGGCGCGCGCCGCGCAGGCCGAAGCACAGGCGGTGCGTCTGGGCCTGACCAGCGCCATCGTCAGCGCCTACTTCGCCTGGCAGACCGACCAGGCGCAGCTGCACGACGCCGAGGCCCTGGTACATCTGCAAGCGCGATTGCATGCACTGAG
>JAJYQO010000078.1 GCA_021794575.1 Pseudomonadota bacterium
CGATCTACGCCCAGCGCCTGCCGCACGCGTCCGGTGGTGGCGGCATCCAGCGCGTCGCGCAAGCCCGCGCGCGGCGCCTGCACGTGGATGCGCCGCGCCGCGCCGCGTCCCTCGATGCGCAGCGGCAGCAGGCCGGCGCCGCATTCCTGCACGCGCGCGCCCGGCGCATCCGGCAGCAGGCCGAAGCGGATGGCGGCCCAGGCCGCGCCCACGCTGGGATGTCCGGCGAACGGCAGTTCCTGACGCGGCGTGAAGATGCGCACGCGGTAATCGGCGCCGGGCTGCGTGGGCGGCAGCAGGAACGCGGTTTCCGACAGGTTGAGCCATGCCGCGACGCGTTGCATGTGCGCGGGCTCCGGCATCGATTCGCCCAGCACCACGGCCAGCGCGTTGCCGGCATACGCGCGTTCGGTGAACACGTCGACATGCAGTACGCGCGCCATCAGCGATCACCCAGCGTGGCGTGGCGCCCGGCGGCGCGTGCGGCAAGGCCCTGCCAGCCGGTCGCGCCGATCAGCGCCACGGCCAGCGCCAGCTCGATCCAGCCCAGCGCGCGCACCATGCCCTGTGCCGACCAGGCCTGCATCACGCCGTGGCAGAAATACAGCAGCGCCGCCACCGCCGCCCACCACAGCCGGCGCGGCGCGGCGCGCGCCAGCAACGGCAGCAGCAGCGGCAGCAGGGCCAGCAGCAGCGCCGGCAGCACCAGCACCGCCGGTGGCGCGCGCAACACGCCGTGCCACAGCACCTGCAGCAGGGCCAGCAGCAGCCAGGCGGTCTGGCCGATGCGCAGCGCGCTCATGGCGCCGCCAGCCGCAGTGCCGCTTGTGCCAGGCGCCGGCCCAGCGCGCGCGCCAGCTCGTGCTCGTGGTCGCTCAACGCCAATTCGCCCTTGAGCCCGGCCACATGGCTGGCGCCGTACGGCGTGCCGCCGCTGCGCGTGGCGTTGAGCGCGGGCTCGGTGTAGGGCAGGCCGACGATCAGCATGCCGTGATGCAGCAGCGGCAGGATCATGCTCAGCAGCGTCGATTCCTGTCCACCGTGCATGGTGCTGGTACTGGTAAACACCGCCGCCGGCTTGCCCGCCAGCGCACCCGAGGCCCATTCGGCGCCGGTGCTGTCGAGAAAATACTTCAGCGGCGCGGCCATGTTGCCGAAACGCGTCGGACTGCCCAGCGCCAGGCCGGCGCAGGCGCGCAGGTCGTCACTGCTGGCGTAGGGCGCGCCGTCCTCGGGCACCGGTGGCGCGGCGGTCTGCGTGACCGGCGCCACCGGCGGCACCTGGCGCAGGCGCGCGCGGCAGCCTGCTACCTCCTCGACGCCGCGCGCCACGCGTCGCGCCAGGTCGGCGGTGTGGCCGCTGCGGCTGTAGTACAGGACCAGCACTTCGATCGGGGCGGTGGCGTTCATGGGCGCGGGTTGGCGGGACGGATGCGCAAGCATGCCGCATCCCGCCGCGCGCGGCGTCGCCGGGCTGGGATAGGCTGGCGTGATGAAGCCGATCGACCGCGACCGCCTGCGCGCCTTTGTCGCCTTCGCCTGGCAGCGCCTGCGCGAGGACCGCCTGCTGGAAACCGCCGGTGCACTGGCCTACACCACGGTGTTCGCGCTGGTGCCGGCACTGGCCACGGCGCTGGGCATCATGGCGATGTTTCCGGCCTGGGGGCACTGGAGCAGCACCGTCTCCGGCTTCGTGTTCCGCAATCTGATGCCGGCGGCCGGCAATGCGGTGGAACAAGTGCTACTACGCTTTGCCGCCAACGCCAGCCGCATGACCGCGATCGGCGTGGTGGCGGTGCTGCTCAGCGGTCTGCTGATGATGGCCGCCATCGAGGAGCGCTTCAACCGCATCTGGCGCGTCAGCCACCGGCGCCGCGGCGTGCTGCGCTTTCTCACCTACTGGGCGGCGCTGACGCTGGGGCCGCTGCTGGCGGTCGGCGGGCTCGCGGTCAGTTCGTACCTGCTGGCGCTGCCCTGGCTGGCGCAGGCCAACCGCCAGCTCGGCGTGGGCCGCTACCTGCTGGACCTGGCACCGTTCCTGATCACCTGGATCGGCTTGCTGGGCATGTACCTGCTGATCCCGGCGCGGCGGGTGGCGTTGCGCCACGCGCTGGGCGGCGCGCTGCTGGCCGCGCTGGCGTTCTCGGCGGCACGTTACGGCTTCGCGCTGTACGCGCTGCACGCGACAAGCTACCGCATCCTTTACGGGGCGCTGGCGGCGGTGCCGATCTTTCTGGTGTGGGTGTACGTGTCGTGGGCGATCGTGCTGGCCGGCGCCTCGCTCACCGCCGCCTTCGCCGCGTTCCAGTACGTGCCGCAGGCGCAGCGGCTGCCGCCCGGTACCGAGTTCGTGGGCCTATTGCTGCTGCTGGCGGTGCTGGCCGACGCGCAGCAGCGCGGCGCCAGCATGGACAACGCGGCGCTGCGCCGCGCGCTGCCGTTCCTTACCGAGGACACGCTGACGCGCTACCTCGAGGATCTGGAACGCGCGCGCCTGCTGCGCCGCTCGGACCTCGGCGACTGGCTGCTGACGCGCAGCCTGCACGGCGTGCGGCTGGCCGATCTGTACGCGGCCGGACACTACCGCCTGCCGGCATCCGCGGCGCTGCTGGGCAGCGCGGCGCAAGGCTTACCGGCGCCGCTGGCGGCGCAGGTGGCAGCGCTGGGCCAGGTGCTGGAGGCGGGTCTGGGCGCCGATCTGGCCAGCCTGTACGCCGCGACGGATACTTCACGGATTCCGCCGCATGATGCTGCCCCATGACTACACGCCGCTTCGCTTTTTTTCTCAGCGCCGCATTGTGCGCATGTCCCGTGCTGGCCGCGCCCGCCGCGCCGCTCGCGCTCAGCATCCGCACTACCGACGGCGCGCAGTTCAACCTGGCCGCGCTGCGCGGCAGATGGGTGATCGTCAACCAGTGGGCCACCTGGTGCGGGCCGTGCCTGCGCGAGATGCCCGACATCTCGACCTACGTGCAAAAGCACAAGGCGCACGTATCCGCCATCGGCCTTGCCTACGATGACATCAGCGCCGGGGATCTCGCGGCGTTCCTGCGCAAGCATCCGGTGCGCTATCCGATCGCCAAGGTCGATCTCGAGCATCCGCCCGCCACGCTGCCCGAGCCGCAGAACTTGCCCAGCACCTACCTGGTCGCACCGGACGGAGTGGTGGTCAAGCACTTCGTCGGCCCCGTCGACGCCGCCAAGCTGGATGCCGCCATCGCCGCCGCGCGCGTGCTGCACAAGGACTGGCCGGCGCCGTGAGCGCGCGGCGCTGGCTGATCAGCGGCCGCGTGCAGGGCGTTGCCTTCCGCGCCCACACACAGGGCCGGGCGCTGGCGCTGGGGCTGTCCGGCTACGCGATGAACCTGCCCGATGGCCGCGTCGAGGTCTGCGCGCAGGGCGCTGACGACGCGCTCGACCAGCTCGCGCGCTGGCTGCGACACGGCCCGCCCGCCGCGCGCGTTGATGCGCTGCATGAGCTTCCCGCTGCCGCAGGCGAGGCGCCCGGCGTGGGCTTCGCGGTGCGCTGAGCGGGAGACTGCATGCCGCGTGCGGTGTTTCGGCGGCATTCCCAGCGGCGCACAGCGCCCCGGCACCCGTCACACCA
>JAJYQO010000013.1 GCA_021794575.1 Pseudomonadota bacterium
CGTAGGTCGTTCGAACGGGCGGCGCATGCATTGGCGGGGCGCCCGTCTGGGTCCCGGCTCGGCGCTGCGCGCCGTCCGGGATGACATCAAAAAAAATCGCAACGCGCGAGTCCCGAGTCCCGAGTCCGTTAAGCTACCGTTCCCTGCCCAACGCGCCCATGCTCAATCCGCAGCAACGCGAAGCCGTCGATTACTGCACGGGACCGCTGCTGGTGCTGGCCGGCGCCGGCTCAGGCAAGACGCGCGTGATCGTGGAGAAGATCGCGCACCTGGTACAGCAGCGCGGACTGGCGGCGGCGTGCATCGCCGCGATCACCTTCACCAACAAAGCCGCGCGCGAGATGCGCGAACGCGTGGCGCGGCGTCTGCCGCAGGCCGATGCCGAAGCGCTGCGCGTGTCCACTTTCCATGCGCTGGGCCTGCGCATACTGCAGATCGAACACGCGCGCGCCGGGCTCAAGCGCAACTTCAGCGTGCTCGACGCCGAGGACAGTGCCGCGTTGCTGAAGGATCTGCTGCCCAAGACCGCGCGCAGCGAGGCGCTGCACGCGCTGCGCGGCGCCATCGGTCACGCCAAGTGCCTGGGATTGGATGCCGCCGCCGCCGCGGCCGCCGCGCAGACGCCGCGCGAGCACGCCACGGCCGAGCACTACGCCGCCTACCAGCAGCGCTTGCGCGCTTACAACGCAGTGGATTTCGACGACCTGATCCGGCTGCCGCTGGCGCTGCTGGAGGCCGATACCGAACTCGCCCTTACCTGGCGCGAGCGCCTGCGCTATCTGCTGGTGGACGAATACCAGGACACCAACGGTGCGCAGTACCGGCTGCTGCGCGCGCTGGCCGGGCCGCGCGGCGCCTTTACCTGCGTCGGCGACGACGACCAGAGCATCTACGCCTGGCGCGGCGCGCGGCCGGAGAATCTGCAGGAGCTGGTGCGCGACTACCCGACGCTGCGCGTGCTCAAGTTGGAGCAGAACTACCGCTGCAGCGCACGCATCCTGCGCTGCGCCAACGCGCTGATCGCGCGCAATCCGCACGCGCATCCGAAAAAGCTGTGGAGCGCGGCCGGCGAGGGCGGGCCGCTGCGCGTGCTGACTTGCCGCGATGCCGGGCACGAGGCCGCGCGCATCGCCGCGCTGCTGGACCAGGCACACGGGCGCGAACGCGGCGGTTGGGGCGAGTACGCCGTGCTGTACCGCGGCAACCATCAGGCGCGCGAGCTGGAAAAGGCGCTGCGGCTGGCGCGCGTGCCGTACCACCTCAGCGGCGCGCTGAGCTTTCTGGACCGGGCCGAAGTCAAGGATGCGCTGGCCTATCTGCGGCTGATCGCCAACCCGGACGATGACGCCGCGTTTTTGCGCATCGTCAACCTGCCGCGCCGCGACCTCGGCGCGACCACGCTGGAAAAGCTGGGCCTGGCCGCGCAGACGCGCCACCTGTCGCTGCTGGCCGCCGCGCAGGACGCCGCCTGTACGGCGGGGCTGGCGCGGCGGCAGGCGCAGGCACTGCACGATTTCGCCGCGCTGATCCAGCGCCTGCGCGCGCGCGCCGGGCAGTTGCCCGCCGCGGAGCTGCTGGACGCGCTGCTGGAGCACAGCGGCTATCGCGCGCACCTGATCGCGCAGCCCGGTGATGCGGACGTGCGCGCGCGCCGCGAGGGCAACTTGCGCGAGCTGGGCGAATGGTTCCGCGCCATGCAGCGCGGCGCGGCGCGTGCCGGCGACTTGACCCAGCAACTGCTGCTGCTCGGCCACGCCGACCGCGAGGAGCCCGGTGACGCGGTACGGCTGATGACGCTGCACGCGGCCAAGGGCCTGGAGTTCCGCGGCGTGTGCATCGTCGGCTGCGAAGACGGCACGCTGCCGCACGAAGGTGCGCTGGATGAAGGCCGGCTCGAGGAAGAGCGCCGTCTGTTCTACGTCGGCATCACCCGTGCCCGCGAATGGCTGGCGCTGTCGCACAGCGAGCACGCGCGGCGCTATGGCGAGATGATCGCGCTGCGGCCCAGCCGCTTTCTCGACGAGCTGCCGGCCGCCGACCTGCTGCGCGACGGCGACGATCCGGCCGCCGAGGCCGAGGCGCGCCGCGAAACCGCGCTCGGGCATCTGGCGCGACTGCAGGCGCTGCTGGATTCCTGAGCCGCGACCGCGCGACTCAGCCCGACGCCAGCGCCTGCAGCCAGGCTTGCCGGGTCGGCACCGGCAGGCTGGTCGGCAGTCCCAGATAGCGCGCGCCATCGCCCCACGAAGGTGGCACGACCAGATCGGTGCGCTCCAGAAAGCGGCCGAGCTCGGGCGGCGCCAGCGGCCGCTCGGTCAGCAGCAGATCCATCTCGATGGCCTGCGCCGGCAGCAACTCGACGCCCAGCGCGAGATGCGCGCCGGCCTGCTGCAGCCAGGCGCGCGCGGTATCCAGATCGCGCGGCGCGTAGCCCGGCGTGTAGCCGAAGGCGAGCCAGTCGAGCAGGCAGGCCTCCGGCTCGCGCCAGGCCAGCAGCAGGCGTACGCCCGGGAGCGCGCGCTTCAGCGCCGGCAGTACGCGCGCATCCAGCAGCGGAATCCAGTCGATCATCTGCTGGCCGGGCGGCACATCACGGCGCAGGCCGCGCGCGTAGCGGCGCGCCAGCGCTTCGATTTCGCTCGCCGTCATCGGCCGCAGCAACCGCGGATCGTCCGGCCGCGCCAGCAGCTCGGCGCCGCTCATGTAGGCGCCGCGCACCTGCAGCCCGCGCTGGCGCGCCAGCAGGTGCGCCAGCCGGTGCACGCCGCTGCCCGGCAGCCCGACCAGCACGATCGGCGCCGGCGTGACCAGCGGCGGCGTCAGTACCGGCAACGCCGCCAACTCACGCAGGTGCGGTACCAGCGCGCGCGCATCGGGCAGCGTCGGCAGCGCGCGCGCGTCGTCGGCGTGCATGGCCAGAAACGCGGTGCGCGCGGCGCTCCAATCGCGGCGCCCCAGGGCCGCCAGGCCCAGCAGATGCTGGCGGTGGCGGCGCTGTACCGGGTTCAGGCGCGATGCGTCCATCGCCTGCAGGCGGTCACGCGCGGTTTCGTAGGCGCCATCGCGCAGGGCAGCGCGCGCGCGCAGCAGCAGCAACGGTGGCCAGCGTCCGCCCAGCGCGGCGTGTTCGGCCTCCTGGTCGGCGCTGGCGAAATCGCCGCCACGCTCCAGCGCCAATGCCAGGTCGGCGCGCAGCGAAGGCTGCTGCGGATCGCGCGCCAGGGCGGCGCGCCACAGCTCCGCGGCGGCGGCCGCGTCACCGGCACGCAGCAGGCGTTCGGCCAGCGCGGCGCGCACGCCACGCGCGTCCGGATGCGTCTGCAGCCAGTCGCGCAGTCGCTGCCGCGCGGCATCCGGCTGCGCGCTGCGCTCCAGCGCCTGCGCCAGGCCGAGCAGCGCGCGCTCGTGGTCGGCATCGCGCGCCAGAGCCAGCTGGAAGCAGGCGACCGCCGCGGGCGCGGCGCCACGCGCCAGGGTCAGCTCGCCCAGTCCGGTCAGCGCCGCGGCGGCGTAGCGTGGATGCTCGCGCAGCGCCTCGAAGGCCTGCGCGGCCTCGGTGACACGACCGCGCTGCGCCAGCGTCTCGGCGCGCTGCAGGCGCGCCAAGGTCAACTCGGGATTGATTTCCAGCGCACGCTCGAAGGCGTGCAGCGCGAAGTCCAGATAGCCCTGTGCGCGCAGGGTCTGGCCCAGGCTCATCTGCGCGGCGGCATCGTCGGGCCTGATCTCCAGCGCCATGTTGAAGCAGCGTGCGGAGGCCTCGGTGTCGCCCTTGCCGGCCAGGGTCTGGCCCAGCCCGAGCCAGGCCTCGACCGCGTCCTCGTCGGCGCGCAGCGCGGTGCGGAATCCCACTTCGGCCGCATCCAGATCGCCTGCCGCCAGCGCGACGGCGGCCAGACCGATATGTGCATCGAGCTGATTGGGATCGATCCGGCGCGCGGCCTCGAATGCCATGCGTGCGCGCCCGCGATCGCCGGCCAGCAGCGCAGCGCGGCCGTAGCTGACCTGCAGCGCGGCATCCCCGGGCGCCGCCCGCAGCGCCGGCTGCAGCGTTTCCAGCGCGGCCACGAACTGGCCGCGGCGGATGCGCACCAGGCCCAGCACGTGGCGCGCCTCGATGGCCTCCGGTTCGGCATCCAGCCACGCCTGTGCGACCGCCTCGGCCTCCGCCATGCGGCCCTGCTGTTCGAGTTCGAGGATCTGCTCGCGCATCGCGGCATCCGGCAAAGGGCGTGATTATGCCGTGGCGGCGCGGGATTGCCCCGGCCGCTGCGCTCAGGCGGTCAGTCCATAGCTGCGCAGCAGCGGTGCCGGATCGGGATCGCGGCCGCGGAAGGCGCGGAAGCTCTCCAGCGCCGGGCGGCTGGCGCCCACCGCCAGGATTTCACGGCGGAACGCGGCGCCGGTGGCGGCGTTGAACACGCCCTCCTCCTCGAAACGGGCAAAAGCATCGGCGGCCAGCACCTCGGCCCACAGATAGCCGTAATAGCCCGCGGCGTAACCGCCCGAGAAGATGTGCGTGAACGCGTGCGGAAAACGCTGCCAGGCCGGCGGCGGCAGCACCGCCGCCGCGCGTCGCACTTCGCCGAGCAGCTCGAGAGTGCGCGCGCCATGCGCGGGATCGTATTCGGCATGCAGACGCAGGTCGTACAGCGCGAACTCGAGCTGGCGCAGCAGGTGCAGGCCAGCCTGGAAATGCCGTGCGGCCAGCATGCGCTGGAACAACGCTTCGGGCAGCGCGGCGCCGCTGCGATGGTGGCGGGCCACGCGGTCCAGCCCCTCGCGCCGCCAGGCGAAGTTCTCCAGGAACTGGCTGGGCAGCTCCACCGCGTCCCACTCCACGCCATCGATGCCGCCGACGCCGGGCAGGTCCACCTCGGTCAGCAGGTGATGCAACACGTGGCCCATCTCGTGGAACAGCGTCAGCACGTCGTCATGGGTCAGCAGCGCGGGCGCCTGCGCTGTGGGCGGCGCGAAGTTGCAGGTCAGGAACGCCAGCGGCATCTGCATGCGCGCGCCGTCGCGGAAGCGCGCGCGGCATACGTCCATCCAGGCGCCGCCGCGCTTGCCGCCGCGCGCGTACAGGTCCAGGTACAGCCCGGCGATGCGCTGCCCGGCGGCATCGAACACTTCCGCGTAGCGCACGTCCGGGTGCCAAACGCTGGCGCCGCCGCCGTGCTCACGCACGCGCACGCCGAACAGGCGCTCGACCAGCTCGAACAGGCCGGCCAGCACCTGCGGTAGCGGGAAGTAGGCCTTGATCTCCTCCTCGTCCAGCGCATGGCGCGCGCGGCGCAGTTTTTCCGAGGCCCAGGCGATGTCCCAGGCTTCGAGATTGGGCAGACCCAACTCGGCGGCAGCGAAGGCGCGCAGTTCCTCGCGCTCGACCAGCGCGCGCGGGCGCGCGCGCTGCAGCAGATCCTCGAGGAAGGCGCGTACTTCGGCGACTCCGGGCGCCATCTTGTCAGCCAGCGAAAGCGCGGCCGCGTCGGAGTAGCCCAGCATCTGCGCGGCCTCGTGGCGCAGCGCCAGGATCTCGGTGATGCGCGCGGAATTGTCGAAAGTCCCGGCCTGCGGACCTTGGTCGGAAGCGCGCGTGTTCCAGGCCCAGTACACGCGCTCGCGCAGGTCGCGGTTCTCGGCATGGGTCAGCACCGCCTGCACCGCCGGCTGGCGCAGAACGATCAAATAACCCTCGAGCCCCTCCTCGCGCGCGCAACGGGCCAGCGTGTGCAGCGCCGAAGGCGGCAGTCCGGCCAGATCACGCTCGTCGGTGATGTGCTGGCGCCAGGCCTCGCCGGCATCCAGCACCGCTTCCTCGAAACCGGTGCCGAGCTCGGCCAAGCGCTCGCTGATGGCGCGAAAACGGGTACGCGCCGGTTCCGGGAGCGCCACGCCGGCCAGGCGGAAATCGCGCAGCGCGTGTTCGGTCAGCGCGCGTTGCGCCGGCGCGAGCGTGGCGAAATCCGGGTGCGCCCGCACCGCCTGCACCACCTCGTACAGTCCGCGGTGTTGGCCCAGCAGCGCCTGCGTCGCGGTGATGCGCTGCTCGGCCTCGCCATAGGCGGCGCGCAGCGCGGGTGAATCGGCCACGGCGTGCAGATGCGCCACCGGCGCGAAGCTGCGCGCGAGCGCATCGTGCAAGCGCTCCAGTGGCAGCAACACGTGCTCGAAATCGCGTGGGGTGGCGTCCTGGACGATGGCCTCGACGCCCGTTTCCAGGGCATCCAGCCGCGACTGCACCGCCGGCAGCACGTGCTCGGCGCGGATGGCGGCGAAATCGGGCAGTGCGCCCTCGGCGAGCAGCGGATTGGTCATGGAATGCTCCGGTGGATGCCGGGGCGATGGGGCGCCGGCACCCTGTTTTCAAGCGGTGCGGCGCGCCATGCCGCGTAATCGGCTGGCGGCTAGCATGCCGGCATGGATGCCGCCTTGCGCGCGCAGCTGATCGAAATCCTCGAACGCAGCACGCTATTCGGCGTCCTGCCGGACGCGGCGCGCGTCGCGCTGCTGCCGCATCTGGAACCGTGCAGCCTGCTCGGCGGCGAAACGCTGTTCGAGCAGGGCCAGCCTGCCGACGCGTTGTACCTGCTGCGCTCCGGCAGCCTCGGGGTGTTCGATCCGGCGGCCGCGGATGGTGAACGCCTGCTGGGCACGGTCATGCCCGGCGAAACGGTGGGCGAGATGAGCGTGCTGACGGCGCATCCGCGCACGCACACGGTACGCGCGCTGCGCGATTGCAGCCTGCTGCGGCTGCCCGGCGCGGCGTTCGAGCACTTGGCCAGCGGCCATCCCGAGGCTGCGCTGGCCACCGCCCGCCACGCCCTGACGCGCCTGCTGAAACGCGACATGGCCGAACCCGTCGGCAACCCGCACAGCTTCGCCGTGCTGCCCTTCGACGCCACGCTGGACGCGCGCGCGGTGGCCGAACGGCTGGCGCCTGCTCTGCGCGCCTACGGTCGCGTGCTGGTCATCGACGCCGCGCTGGGCCAGGGCCGCCCGTCGGAATGGTTCGATGCCCGCGAGCAGGAGCACCGGTTCGTGCTGTACGTGGCCGATGCCGGCGACAGCGCCTGGCGCGCCGCCTGCCTGCGCCAATGCGATCAGCCGCTGCTGCTGGTCGCGGCCGGCGCCGAAGCCGCCGCGTGGCCGGACAGCAGTTGCCACTCGGCACGCGATGCCCTGCACCGCCCGCGCCATTTGCTGCTGCTGGGCGCGCCCGGCGCGCCGGCGGCGGGCGTCGCGGCGCGCTGGCTGGAACGGTTCGAGCAACCGCCGCGCTGGCATCACCTGCGCGACGACGCCGATTACACGCGCCTGGCGCGGGTGCTGGCGCAACGCGAGTGCGGGCTGGTGCTCTCCGGCGGCGGCGCGCGCGGCTTCGCGCACATCGGTGTGGTGCGCGCGCTGCGCGCGCTGGGCCGGCCGATCGATCACGTCGGTGGCACCAGCATCGGCGCCATCGTGGCCGCCGGCGTGGCCTGCGAGTGGGACGATCACGAACTGCCGCAACGCATGCACGCTGCGTTCGTCGCCGGCCACCCGTTGCGCGACCTCACCGTGCCGCTGATCGCGCTGACCCGCGGCGCGCGTACCACGCGCCTGCTGCGCGCGGCGTTCGGCGCGCGCAGCATCGAGGATTTGGCGCTGCCGTTTTTCTGCGTGTCCTCCAACCTCACCAGCGGCCGTGCCGAGGCACACACACGCGGGGATCTGTGGCTGTGGCTGCGCGCCAGCGCGGCCATTCCCGGCATCCTGCCGCCGTTGCTGCGCCACGGCGCGGTGCACGTGGATGGTGCGGTGATGAACAACCTGCCCACCGACGCCATGCGCGAACGCTGCACCGGGCCGATCACCGCGGTGGACATCAGCGGCGACGACGCACTGAGCGCCGACTTCGACGACATCGCGCTGCCGCGCTTGCCGCGCCTGACCTGGCACTGGGCACGCGGCCGGCGCTGGCCCAGCCTATTCGCCATCCTGGTGCGTGCCGCCATGGTGCATAGCGAAACCGCCAGCGCGCAGCACCGCACCCTGGCCGCCCATCTGCTCAGCCCGCCGCACGCCGACATCGGTCTGCTGGAATGGCGCGATTTCCAGCGCGCCATCGACGTCGGCTACCGCTACACGATGGAGTACTTCGACCAGGGCGGGTAGTGCGCGCGCGCTGCTCGGGCAAGGCCGGCCGCGCCAACTCCCGGGTTCCGGATTCCCGTATTTCACTCAGCGCGTCAGCACGCGCAGCAGGCGGTCGGCCAGCGTGCCGTAGGGCGGACGCAGCGCCGCGCTGGACGACCAGCGCGCCTGGCGGAACACCGGTAGTTGCTTGCTGAAGGTGAGAAACCCGGCATGGCCGTGGTAATGCCCCATCCCCGAGGCGCCGATACCGCCGAACGGCAGGCGTGACTGCACGATATGGAACACGGTGTCGTTGACGCTGACGCCGCCGGCCGGCACCGCGTCGAGCACGCGCTCGACGCGCGCGCGGTCCTGATCGAACACGTACAGCGCCAGCGGGTTCGGATTCCGGTCGATGATGGCCAGCGCCTCCTCCAGCGCGCCGTACTCCAGCAGCGGTAGCACCGGACCGAAGATCTCCTCGCGCAGCACGCGCAGGTCGGCGCCGGGTTCGGCCAGCACCAGCGTGGGCGCGAAAATGCGCCGCGCGGCGTCGTGGGCCTCCGTGCCGGGCAGGGTCACCACGGCGGCACCCTGTGCGCGCGCCTCGGCGACCAGCTCGACCATGCGCGCGTAGTGGTGCTCGCTGACGATGCTGCTGTAGTCGGGCGTGTCGCGCAGCGCCGGATAATGACGCGCCACGTAGCCGCGCAACGCGGCCACGAAGCCGTCACGCGCGCCGCGCGGCAGCAGCACGTAGTCGGGCGCGATGCAGGTCTGTCCAGCGTTGAGCAGCTTGCCCTGGGCGATGCGCGCGGCTGCGGTGTCGAGGTCATAGCCGGGCGCCACCAGCGCCGGCGACTTGCCGCCCAACTCCAGCGTCACCGGCGTCAGGCGGGCAGCGGCGGCCAGCGCCACCTTGCGGCCGACGGCGGTGGAGCCGGTGAAAAACAGGTGGTCGAACGGCAGCGCCGAGAACACGGCGCCCACCGCGGCATCGCCCTGCACCACCGTCACGCGTTCGGGCGGAAACACCGCCGCAATCAGCCCGGCCAGCGCAGCGCCGGTGCGCGGGGTCAGCTCGGAGGGCTTGAGCAGCACGTGGTTGCCGGCCGCCAGCGCCTCCACCAGCGGGATCAGCGCCAAGTTCACCGGATAGTTCCAGGGCACGATGATGCCGACCACGCCGAGCGGACGCATGCGGATCTCGGTGCGCGCCGGCAGGAACGGCCAGTCGGCCCACATACGCCGTGGGCGCATCCAGCGTCTGAGGTTCCGGCGCGCATGGTCGATGGCGTGCAGCACGGTCATCTGGTCGGCCAGCCGGCTCTCGTGCGGCGAGCGCCGGCCGAAATCCGCGCTCATCGCCTGTGCCAGCGCCTCGAAGCGCTGCTTGAAGCCCGCGCGCAGCCGCGCCAGATCGTCCATGCGCTGCGCGTAGTCGGGCGTGCGCTGCCGCCAGGCCGCGCGGCTTTGCGCCAGCAGGGCGTGCAGGGCCGGATCGGAAACGTTGGCGTCCATCTCGCCTCCCGTGCGGCGTCCGCCGCAGCGTGTCGTTGTGCGCGAGAATACGCCGCTGTCGAGGCTCCCGCGGCGAATTCCGGTGACCCCATGCCTGCCCATCTGCGCCCCTATCTGGGACAAGTGCCGCGCCTCGGCGCACGCTGTTATATCGATGCCGCCGCCTGCCTGATCGGTGACGTGACGCTGGGCGAGGACGTGTCGTTCTGGCCAGGCGCCGTGGCGCGCGGCGATGTCAATTTCATCCGCATCGGCGCGCGTACCAATATCCAGGACGGCGCCGTGCTGCACGTGACGCATGACGGCCCATACTCGCCCGGCGGCGCGCCGCTGCTCATCGGCAGCGATGTCACCGTGGGCCATGGCGCCATCCTGCACGCCTGCACGGTCGGGGATTTGTGCCTGATCGGCATGCACGCCACGGTGCTCGACGGCGCCATCGTCGAACGCGGCGCCATGATCGGCGCCGGCGCACTGGTGCCGCCGGGCAAGCGCGTGGGTGCCGGCGAGCTGTGGCTGGGCAACCCGGCGCGAATGGCGCGGCGGCTGGGCGCGCGCGAGCAGGAGCAGCTGGCCTATTCGGCGCAGCACTACGTGCGCCTGAAGGACCAGTATCTCGCCGCCGATCGCGCCTAGCCGCGCGCGAGGGCCTGCCGGGCTACCTGTTGCGCCATGGCAAGACGCTGCCCGGCACGCTCCAGTCCGGCGACGAAGCGCTGCGGGATCGCGCCGAAGCCCACGCGCGCGCCCACCAGCGCACCGGTGAGCATGGCGCGCGCGGCATTCTGACCGCCGCCGTTGACGGCGTGCAGCACGGCGGATTCGAAATCATCGGCATGGCGCGCGGCCAGGTAATACACCGCCGGAAACTGGTGGTACACGGCGCAGGGCATGCCGTACACCAGCGACGCTTTCCACGCCGGTTCGATGCGCACACCGGAGTCGCGTGCGGCACGGGCGATGGTGCCCGCGGTCAACAGCGCATCGGGCGAGGCGAACTGGCCGGCGCGACGCGGCGCTTCCGGTCCGCGCGGGGCCAACGCTTCGCCGGCGGCGGTGACGGTGTGGAAGGGCAGCTCGCCGCTGCGCACGCGCGCCAGCAGCGTACCGCTGATCTGCGCGTCGAGCGGCTCGCCCTGCAGCAGCAGCGCCAGCAGTGCGCCGTAGGCCAGCGTCATCGCGCCCACGGTGGGATCGATCTGCGTCAGTTGCGTATTGCGCACCACGGCGTCGGCCAGCGCGGGCAGATCGCACGCGTAGCGCACCGCCAGCGCCAGCACGCGCTCGGCGGCCTCGGTGTTGTCGGCGTAGCCGCCGACTTGGCCCCAAGGCAGTCCCTGCCTGCGCAGACGGCAGGCCTCGCGCATCGACTGACTGGTGTAGCCGCCGGGGCCGTCGTGCGGCTCGCCGCTGATGCGCGCGAACAGATCCTCGTCGATGCGCCGGCACCAGTCGGCCTCGTCATAGCCGCCGCGCTCGACCAGGCTGCGCAGGGTCAGTTCCAGCAGCCAGCCGGCCTGGGTGGATGCGCCGGCCGGCAGCCCGGCGTGGTAGCGGCCCGGCCGCGGTGCGCTGTAATCGCTGATCCAGGGTCCGAACTCGGCGTGCAGCGCGTCGAGGTCGTAGTACCAGTGCGGACCGAGGGCCAGCGCGTCGCCGATGAAAGCGCCCATCACGGCGCCGACGGCACGGTCTTCGAAGTCGGCGCTGCTCATGCCGATGCCTATGCTCGCCGTTTCCATACCGTCACCTCTGCCAGCGTGTGCTGGAACTTGCGCCGTGTCTCGCGGATCACGAACGGTATGTCCCGCGGCGGCGCCACGCGCTCGAAGTGCGCGTCCAGCAGCGCGTGCAAGCCGTCCAGCGTGCTGAAGTTCTCGCCATCCTTCTTGAAACCGCCGATCCAGGACTCGCGCGGCGTGTGCTCGACCAGCCAGGTATACGGCGAGCTGAGCACCAGCAGTCCGCCCGCGCGGATGCGCGTGTGCACATCGCGCAGGAAGCGGGCCGGGCTGTACAGGCGGTCGATCAGGTTGGCGGCCAGGACCAGGTCGTAGCCGGTGTGCAGCGGTTTGAGGTTGCAGGCGTCGGCCTGCTGGAACCCGACGCGCGACGCCACGCCATGGAGCGCGTATTCCGCCAGCGTGTGCTCGTGATGCGACACTATCTCGCCCTCGTCGGGCAGCACGTAGCGGATACGGCCTTCGCGCTTGAGCTGCTCGCCCACCTGGATGAAACGCGCCGAGAAATCCAGCCCGGTGACGCGCTCGAACACGCGCGCCAGTTCGAACGTCGAGCGTCCGGTGGCACATCCGAGATCGAGCGCGTGCCGCGCGGGTTCGCCCGCGCAGTGACTGGCGTAGGCGTCTACGCACAGCCGCGCCATCGCCGCGGGAAAGTTGTCCACGCCCAGATGTCCGGCGCCCCAGTGGAACGCGCAGTACTGCGCCACTTGCGTGTCGTCCTCGTAGCGTGAAACGGGCGGCTGCACGGCTGGTTTGTCGGTGACCACGTAGCGGAATCCCGCATGCTGGAAAAAGTGGCGGCGGAAGGCGTAGCGCGAAGCCGGCAGCGCCAGGTTGCCGCAGGAGATCCACGAACCGCCCTTGATCAGGTCGTGCTGGTCGTCGAAGGTGGGCGTGGTGAAGTCGTCGTATAGAGGATGCACCGCGAAACCCGGGTACGGATACGTCGGCGTTTCCAGCCACTGCCAGACGTTGCCGATGACGTCGAACAGCGGCCCGTGCGCGAAGCGCGTCACCGGGCAGCTCGAGGCCCAATGGTCCAGCTCGAGGTTGGCCGGCGCGGGCCGCTGCTGCGGCGCGTCGCCGATACCGGCGTGCAGGCGCATGGCCTGCCACTCGTCCTCGCCGGGCAGGCGATGGGGCCGGCCGCTGTCGCGGGTTTTCCAGTTGCAGAACGCCTTGGCTTCGTGGGCGTTGGTTTCCACCGGCCAGTCCCAGGGCATGGGCACTTCCTCGGCGAGCAGGCGCAGTTTCCAGGCGCCGCCGTCGCGGACCCAGAATGTGGGCTGGGCGGCGCGCGCGTAGTTCTTCCAAGCCGCGCCCTCCGCGCTCCACACGCTGTCGTCGGCGTAACCGCCGGCCTCGACGAAGGCCAGGAATTCGCGGTTGCTCACCAGGTATTTGCCGGCCAGGAAGGCGTCGGTTTCCGCGACACGGTCGCCAAACTCGTTGTCCCAACCGTATACCCCGGGATCGTGCCGGTCGCGGCCCGAGCGGAAGCGCAGCGGCGGAATCGGCACCAGCGCGGGTGCGGGTGCTGCGCCGGACTCGCGGCACGGCGCCCAGTCGGGATGCGGGCGCACGTGCTCGAGCCGGTGCTGGCGGATCAGCACCGACGATGTCTCCAGATGGATGCGTTCGTGCTCGATGCCCATCAGCACCACCCACCACGGGCTGTCCCAGCCGATGTGCGCGTCCAGCGGCAGGCGCGCGATCACGGCATCCACGGCGGCGCGCACCTTGGCGCGGTAGGCCCACACCGCGTCCACGCGTGGCCAGTCGTAGTGGGCGTCATCCAGATCGTCCCAGCTCATCTCGTCCACGCCCACGGCGAACACCGATTCCAGACCGGGGTCGATGCGCTCGCCGAGCAGCCCCGCCAGTGCCAGCTTGTTGGCGAAGAACGTCGCGGTGTGGCCCAGATAGAAGATCAGCGGATGGCGCAGGCGGATCGGCTTGCGCAGGTATGCCTCCTCGCCGGCGAGAAGGCCGAACAGCGACTCGTAGCGATCATAGGTGGCGTGGAAGGCCTGGCGGATCGGCTCGCGCAGGCTGCGCGGGTCGGGCGCATCGAGCCGTTGCGATCGCAGCGTGGCGGTGACAGCCATGGGCGGGGAGCGGGCTAACCGTTGCCAAAACGTCATTATCGGCCTCCCATGTGAAAGCCGTGCTAGCCAGGCACCTGTTCGCCGCGGTCAGCCCGGGTGGCGGCGGACCGAGACTGCCGCCGACTGCGGGGCCGGTGCGTGCGCCGCCACCACGGCCGGGCGCTGCCGCTGGCGGTGTGCTGCTTCGCGCCGGCACCCGGGCACGGCTCAGAATCCGGGCGGCCGCGCCGCGTCCACGCCAAGCGCGCGCTCGAGCGCCACGCCGACGCGGCCCAGCGTGCCCTCATCGAATAGCCGTCCGATCAGCGTGACGCCGTACGGCACGCGCCGCGGCGGCACGAAGCGCGGCAGCGGATAGGCCGAATCCGGCGCCCAGTCGCTGCGTGCCTGGCCGATCTCGACGAAGCCCGCGCGCAGCACCAGCGCCGGATGCCCGGTGAAGTTGCCGATCACCAGCATCTCGTCACGCAGGGACGGCACCAGCAGCAGGTCCACCTCGCCCATCAGCCGCGCCATCTGCTCGGCCACCATGCGGCGCATGCGGTCGGCCTGTACGTAGTCCACCGCGGAAAGAAAGCGCGCCTCGCGGAACAGGTTGGGCCAAGCGTCCGGCGTCTGCACCGAGAGCTGGTCGACGCCACCGTCCAGCGTCAGCTTTTCGAACGCAGCGGCGGCTTCGGCGAATAGGATCAGGTTGAGGCCGTCGTAAGGCCAGTCGGGCAGGCTGACTTCCCGGGTCTTCAGGCCCAAACCGCGCAACGTAGCCAGCGCGTGCTGCTCCACCACCCTGCCGCTGGAGGCTTCGATCCAGGCGGGAAAGTAGCCTACGGTCAATCCACGCACCGGCGCGGCAACGTCGTAGTCCAGCGGCGCCGGCACGCTGGCGAGATCGCCCGGATCGGGACCGCGGATGGCCTCGAGCACCAGCAGCAGATCCTCCACGCGACGCGCGATCGGACCCAGTTTGTCCAGGCTCCAACACAGCGTCATCGCGCCGCTACGCGGTACGCGGCCGAAGGTGGGACGCAGCCCGTCCACCCCGCAACGCATGCACGGATCGAGGATGCTGCCCTCGGTCTCGCTGCCGATGGCGAAGGCCACCAGCCCCGCCGCGGTGGCCGCGCCGGGGCCGGCGCTGGAGCCGCCGGAGCCTTCCTCGAGCACCCACGGATTCATGGTCTGGCCGCCGAACCAGATGTCGTTGAGCGCCAGCGCGCCCATGCTGAGCTTGGCCAGCAGCACCGCGCCGGCAGCGTCGAGCCGCTGCACGACGGCGGCATTGTCGGCGGGCACGCGGTTGCGGTACGGCTCGGCGCCGTAGGTGGTGCGGATGCCGGCGGTGTCGAGCAGATCCTTGGCGCCCCAGGGGATGCCGTGCAGCGGCCCGCGGTAGCGGCCGGCGGCGATCTCGCGGTCCATCTGCCGGGCGCGCGCCAGCGCCTGCGCTTCCAGCAGCGTGATCACGCAGCGCAACTGCGGATCGTAGCGGCGGATGCGCGCCAGGTAGATGTGCGTCAACCGCTCGCTGCTCAGCTTGCGCGTGCGGATCCAGCAGCCCAGTTGCGCCACGCTGGCGTAGGCGATGTCGGCCGCATCGGCGGGCAGCGGTGTGTCCTTCACCGGCGCCGGCGCGAAGCGATCGCGCGCGGGAAAGCCCGGCTGCGCCAGGCCCAGCCGCGGATTCCACAGCATGGCCGGCGCCAGCGCGTCGGGCAGCGCCAATCTGCGCGGACCGACGCGCCGCTCCAGCAGTCCGGCCATCGAAGTGGCCCAATTGGCTGCGGCCATCTCGCGCTGCGCCACTGTCATGCCGACCTGGGCCAGCTTCTCGGCCTGTGCGAAGGTTGCATCGGTCACCTGCGGACCCACCGCCGCGCCGGTGTTGAACGCCGGGGCGACGCCGGCGGTGGAACCCGCGCCGGTCGGCGCGGCCGCGGATGCGCTGGCTTGCGCCTGCGCGGCCACCATGCAGCCGCCCAGCACGCCAAGCGGAATGCGGGTGAGGAAATCGCGTCGCGTCGTCATCGCAGATGTTCTCCGGTGTGTAGTGGCGCGGCGCGCCATTGATGCGCGCGCCCGGCTTCAGCTTCGCACACCAAGTCTTGCGCTGGCTGCGCGCCGCAGGCATTGCGACGCGTCACGGTCAGGGCGCGAACCCGCAAGGAAACAGCGGGTTTAGCGGGGTGCCGTCGCGCCGACCCGCGGCATTCGGACTCAAACCCGCGACGATCTATGCGCACCACCCTTCCAAGGAGCACATCCTTGCGGAGCCGTGCCGCATCGGACACGAGGAACAGAATCGCAGCGTCCGTGCAGCCGTCCTCAACAGTGGCGCTGATCCACGCGATCAGATCGTTGCCTATGTTCGTGCGCACGTAGGCATGTACACCGGATTTCCGATGCTGGCGGTCGTATCGACCATCAAGTTATGGGTGCACCCGCGCCAGCTGCGCCGCGCATAGCGCGCACGGTCGCTCAATACGCGGCCGACGGGCGGGCCGGGATGACGCGCTTGCTCACCGGGTTCCAGAGCACGCCGCGGCGGTTCACTTCGCTGACATTCGCGCACAGCGCTTTGGGCAGCGTGGAGTCCGGATCGTGCGTCGT